>NZ_JBJDWZ010000026.1:0-4402 GCF_051866355.1 Anaerovibrio sp.
TGGCAGGAGAAATGGCCGGGCATGCGCATCAGCATCAACCTGTCCTACGAGCAGATAAAGGAAAGCGGTTTCAGGGAGTTTGCGCTGGAATGCCTGAAGAAGCACGACCTGCCGCCGTACCTGATTGTGCTGGAGCTGACGGAAACGGCCATTGTTTCGGACTGGAACAATGTGAACACCCAGTTCAAGGAGTTCAGAAAGATGGGCATCAGTATTGCCATGGATGATTTTGGCACAGGGTATTCCTCGCTGGCGTACCTGAAAAACCTCGCCTGCGATATCGTGAAGATTGACAGGGCCTTCGTAACCCATATCACGGAGGAAAACAATGAGTTTGACCGCCAGCTGGTAAAATCTACCATAGAGCTGTGCCACAGCGTAAGCATTGACTGCTGTATTGAAGGCGTGGAGACCATCAAGGAATATGAGCTTTTGCGTGATTTCTGCCATGCGGACAGCATTCAGGGATATTTTTTCGGGCGGCCTGAGTCACCGGAGGATTTTGAGAAGAAGTTTTTTGTGCAAACGGAAAATCCTTATCTGACCGGCTGCGGAACGTGATTTTTGATGAAGGTGGATTATGAGCAGAGATAGAGCGGAGATGCCTGAGATTACGCTTTTGGGCAATCAGAATACGAAATACAGCTTTGACTACAGTCCGGAGGTGCTGGAAACCTTTGACAACAAGCATCCTGACAGGGATTACTGGGTGAAGTTCAACTGCCCTGAGTTTACCAGCCTCTGCCCGATTACCGGGCAGCCGGATTTTGCGACGATTTATATTTCCTATGTGCCTGATATCAAGATGGTGGAAAGCAAGTCATTGAAACTGTACCTGTTCAGCTTCCGCAATCATGGGGATTTTCACGAGGATGTGGTGAACATCATCATGAAGGACTTGGTGAAGCTGCTGGAGCCGCGCTATCTGGAGGTGTGGGGGAAGTTCCTGCCGCGGGGCGGCATTTCCATTGACCCCTATACCAATTATGGCAGGCCGGGCACCAGGTTCGAGGAGCTGGCCTGGCAGCGGTTCAGCCGGCACGATCTGGCCATGCTGGAAAAGGTGGACAACAGGTGAGCACGGCGGCCCTGCCTGTGCAGGGGAGGCGCGTACAGCCTGATGCAGATATTATGGACATAAACGGGAGCGGTGCGGCATATAGGCCGAGGAGGAGTGAGCGGCATGAATAATCTCATGCGTAAGATTCTGCTTAGACGCAGTATCTATAATTTTTCTGATACAACTTTGAAGGATGCGGATTTGCTTTCTATTTTGGAGGAGGGGCGTGCCTTATCCAACGTGGAAAAGAACGCGTCCTGGCATTTTACAGCCGTGCAGAACAGCAACGTCATCAGGATGCTGCTGGACAGCACCGGACAGCAGACAATGGGCAGGCTCGGCGTCGTCAACGGCAGGGACCTTTACAGCGGCAGTGATCTGCTGAAGAATATCCCTACCCTGCTGGTAATTTCCGGCAGCGGCGATACGAAGTACGCCGAGGATGCGGCCAATACGCTGTTCGGCAGCATGATGCTGGCGGCGGAGAAGTACAATGTCTGCTCCTGCTGGCTGTCCACCCGCTCCGAGCTGAATGAGGCCGGTGTGTCGGAGATCTGCAACCTGCTGCAGATACCCGATGATTACGTGCCTCTGACCATAGGTGCATTCGGCTATAAAATGGACGAGGTGAAGATTACGGCCCTGAGCAATCTGGTCAACATTATTCGATAATATCAATTTTGCCGACAGGCGGCGACGAAAAAACGGCGGTGTAATGCACCGCTGATTTTTTTGCCTGATTTTTGCCTAAGAAAATCAGCTCTTGCTGTCTGCATACCTGTAAATCGTAGAACTTTTGCGAAGGTTTGCTGTTTTTGCATTATATCTATAATGGGAGATTTTCGGGCAGTTGAAAGAGGGCCTCGCCAATGCTATATTGTTATCAGAGCGAGGGATGGGGTGATAGGAATGCCGATGTTTAAGCGGAGTATGGCTGTGCTGCTGCTGATTGCGCTGGTGGCGGCAGGCATGACGGTTTATGAGCTGCATGCAGGCGGAGGGGGTCAGCCACTGCCTGCGGGAGAGGCAGGGAAGGAAGAAAAGCTGCTGACGGGAGCCGTAGGGGAAGCGGGAAGTGATGCGAGGCAGATTGCCGTATATGTAACAGGCGAGGTGCAGAAGCCCGGCGTCGTGTATGTGGCCTTTGACAGCAGGGTGGCGGATGCTGTCAATGCCTGCGGCGGGGTGCTGCCCACGGCTGATTTGAACAAGGTAAACATGGCACAGCCGGTTAAGGACGGCCTGCATATCAAAGTGCCGGAGAAGCAGCCCGCCGGAGCGGGCAGTGCCGCGTCCGGAGCTGCGGCACTGCGAAGGAGTACGGCAGAGGCGGATGGAGCGGGCAGCGGCAGGGGACAGCCGGATTCAGCCGCCTCTGGCGATGTGGTGAATATCAATACGGCTGATGCCGCCGAGCTGACGAAATTGAAGGGCATAGGCCCTGCCATGGCACAGCGGATTGTGGAATATCGAGAGGAAAATGGCGCCTTCCAGTCACCGGAGGAACTGCAGAGGGTGCGGGGAATCGGCAAGGCCAAATTTGCCAAGATGAAGGATCAGATTGCTTTGTGAGGTGGAAAAATGGGTCAGCATCCCAAGGAATTTCTGGTTTTTCTGCTGGCAGTGCTGTGTGCGGGCATTTTTCTGGGGCATAGCTGGCAGGAGGGGGCTGATTATGCCGCGTATATCCGTGCGGGGGCATGGGCGGGGCTATGCCTGGCGGCCATAGCTGTCTGCCGCGGGCATCGGCTTAGCTGGCTGGCCGTGGGCGCATGCGTCTTTCTGCTGGGAATTGGCCGCTACTATGCAGTGGCTGTGCCGCCTGAAAATGACATCGGCAGGCTGGCCGGGCAGAGGGTGAAGCTGGAGGGCAGGCTGGCCGGTGCGCCGGAAAGCACCGTGGATGAAGCCGGCGGCCTGCATGTGCGTTACGAGGTGGAGTGTGAAAAGCTGGCAGGCAGGGACAGCGTCGGGGGACGGCTCATGGTTTATGCCAATGAAAATTCCCTGCACGGCAGGGAAATAATGGCGCAGATACCTGTAAAAAGGCAGGCCGGGGAGGAAAAGGCCGACTGGGAGCTGGCTGGCAGGGAGCTTCTGGGGCGCTCCGGTGATAGGCTGGCCGTATCAGGGACGGTGAGGGCTCTGCATGATTATGGCAATCCGGGCAGGCTGAACAGGGAGATGTCCCTTGCCGCTAGGGGCATTCACGGGCGGCTGACGGCCGATAAGTACAGCCTTGAGCTGATGTCAGAGGACGGGGACCGGCTGGCACGGCTGTCGGAAAGGATTCGCAATGCTTACAGGGAGTACATGGAGCGTGCCATGCCGAAGCAGGACGCGGCGGCTGTTTTTGCCATGCTGTTTGGCGGCTATCAGGGCATCAGGCCGGAGCTGCTGGAGGCATTTACGGTAACGGGGATTGTGCACATCCTGTCGGTTTCCGGCTCGCATATAACCCTGATGGCGGGCACGGCGGGGATTGTGGGACGGCTTTTGCACCTTCCTGACAGGGTGACGGCGGGAATGGGCGTTGCGACGATTCTGTTTTATGGCCTGCTGGCGGGTGCCATACCGCCTGTAATCAGGTCGGCCCTGATGGGGATATTGACCCTGCTGGCGCTCACCCTGGGCAGGGAGAAGGATGCCAGGCATCTCCTGAGCATTGTGGCACTGGGGCTTTTGCTGTATTCGCCGCCGCTTCTCTACGATATCAGCTTTCAGCTGTCCTTCGGGGCGACGGCAGGGCTTTTGTATATTGCCCCTGCAGTCAGGGAGTGGCTGCGCAAAAGGCTGCCGGTATTTGTGGCTGACAGTCTGGCGGTGACGCTGGGCGCCCAGTTGTCGGTACTGCCGCTTCTGGCGTGGTATTTCAACGCGGTATCCATCAGCTCCCTGCTGGCCAATCTGGTTATTGCGCCTGCTGTGGAGTGGATTATTGTCATCGGCCTGCTGGCGGGCATGGCGGGGAGCCTGCTGCCGCTGGCAGGGCACCTAGTGTTCATGGCGGCCAGCCTGCTTCTGGGGCTGGTGTATGAGTTGTCGCGGCTGACAGCGGCCCTGCCTTTCAGCCAGGTGTATGTGCCGTCGCCGGGGTTCTGCAGTTCTACAGTGTATTACATGGCTCTGGGCTGGCTGATTGCACCGGCAGGGAAGAGGGCGGCGCTGGCAGACAGGATAAAGGGGAGCGCGCTTTGGAAGAAGTGTGCTTTGGGGATTGTATTTCCAATGGGAAGGAAAAAGTATCTGCCTGTCCTCTTTGTGGTGCTTGCGGTACTGCTGCTGTGGGCCGGATATCGCAGCTTTTTTGCGGCTGACAGGCTGCAGGTGCATTTTATAGAC
>NZ_JBJDWZ010000027.1:0-23658 GCF_051866355.1 Anaerovibrio sp.
ATTATGGATTATCAGGGAATGCGTACGTATAGAAGATTTTTGCAGGAGCCGGTGCCGGATGAAGTGCTGGGAGAGATGATGGAGAATGTCAGGATTGCCAGCTGTGCGAAAAACGACCAGCCGCTGATTTATACAGTAGTAAAGTCGGTGGAGATGGTAAAGGCAATGCAGCCACTGGTAAAATGGGCCGCGGCACTGCCGAAGGAGCTGGGGACGCCGGTAGAGGGAGAACAGCCGACAGCTTTTGTGGTAATTGCCAAATCGGAAAAGGCCGTGCCGTTAAGCGATATAGATGTGGGAATCGCGGTCAATACCCTGGCGGCTACGGCATGGGAGCACAAGGTGGGCAGCTGCATCATGGCATCCATCAATGCACCAAAAATTCAGGAGCTTTTGGAGGTTCCGGAAGGCTACAAGGTGAGGCTTGTCCTGGCCCTGGGATACCCTTCCCACAAGAGTACGGTTGTGGAGCTGAAGGACAGCCTTGATTATTATCTGGATGCAGAAAGAAATTATTACGTACCTAAGCGCGCCCTTGAGGATATTGTGACATATAAATAAGTAAATGCGTAATTTCGATTGCAAATAATTCTGAATGTGATATAATTATTTCAGGTTTGCAACGCGGTTAATATTGTTTTTGCATGAAGACTTTTCGCTGCGGTTGCATGCTGTGCATATATGGGGTGAGGCCGATAACTTCGGCTGATTAATGTATGTGCAGGCATATGTGAGAATATCAGTGGTAAAAGGGAGGTTTTTCGCAATGAAGAAGGTTTTGATGTTTGCCGGTGATTTTGCAGAGGACTATGAGGTTATGGTTCCGTATCAGGCACTGGAAATGGTGGGGATTCATGTGGATGTGGTTTGTCCGGGCATGAAGGCAGGAGATAAGATAAAGACTGCGATTCATGATTTTGTGGGCGATCAGACTTATTGTGAAAAGCCGGGGCATCTGTTTCAGCTGAATGCCGCTCTTGATGATGTCAAGGGCGAGGACTACGATGGCCTGTACATTACCGGCGGGCGTGCTCCTGAGTATATTCGCCTTGATGCAAAAATTATAGAGCTGACGAAGTATTTCATGGAGAATAACAAGCCTGTAGCCGCTATCTGCCATGGTATACAGGTGCTTACTGCCGCCGATGTTGTCAAGGGCAGGAAGCTGACTGCTTACCCTGCTGTGGGGCCTGATGTCACCATTGCCGGCGGCGAGTTTGTCAACGTGGATGCAGATAAGTCCGTAGTGGACGGCAATCTGGTTACCTCTCCTGCATGGCCGGGCAATATTGCCATCCTGCAGGATTTCATCAAGCTGCTGGGTTGAGGCAGTGCGGCGTGTATGATGCGCTGACTATGATGATACGGTAAAATAAAAATGTCAATAGTACAGGCTCCCTGCGTGGTTTTCTATACGATGGCCGCCGGGGAGCCTTTGTCAATTTTTCAGTGATATGTTGTGAGGTGATATACATGATGAGGCATGTGAAAAAATGGCTGTGGAGTGGCCGATGGGTGGCCTGTGCCCTGCTGTTGGCGGTGGGCTGGCTGGTTGTACTGCCTTCGGATGCGGAAGCAGCTGAAAAACATGCGGCAATAACTGTAAATGCAGGGGATATTGCCGTAGATGCAGGGGACACTGCCCCTACGGCAGAAAACGTCAGCCCGGACGGGATAGTACGTCAGAGGGTCGGCATTGTGCTTTTGGGCAATCCGCGCTACCTGCAGCCGGAATATCTGGATATATTGAACCGTTATTTTATCAGGTGCTATTCCCAGTATCGCTATCCGACAGAATACGGCGCTTCGATGCAGCAGAATTTTGCGGATGCCTATGAAAAGGCCTGTGGGCAGAGAGATATTGCCGGTAGTGATGCCGAGGAAAAAGTCTCCGCCGGCCGGGATAAGAAAGACAGGCAGGGCATCAGTGAACAGGAGCTTCCGGCCCTGATAACAGCTATGGACAAGGAGCAGGTGCTTTTTCTCCGGGTGAATGACATTCTTCTCTCGTCCTGGCGCAGAAGCAGCTGGGACTGGGGCGCGGACGTTTACTGGGAAGCTACGGTGGAGGTGGAGGCCCTGCTTGCTGACCGCAGTGGTGTCCTCCGCCGGGAAAAGGTCATGCGGCGCGCCGGGGAAAAATATACGCCGTCAAGCGCTTTGCAGGAAGCCTATACATATTGCATCCGTTACTTGCAGCAGAAGGAGTTTTTTACGCAGGCAGCAAAATAGTCAGGTGAAGCGGGGAAATGAGGGAAAATATCTCCATCACCCATGGCAGGGAGCAGTAATATCAAGGCACAGGAACTTGTAAATTGCAAAGCGGTATGCTATAATCACAGAGTATGCAATAAATGATTGAGAATTTAGGAGGAAAAACTTGATGGAAAGTTTTGAAATGCAGCTTGGCGGCAGGACATTTACAGTTGAGACCGGCAAGATGGCAAAACAGGCCAATGGCGCCGCTTTGGTTCGCTACGGCGAAACCGTTGTTTTAGTTACTGCTACCGCTTCTGAGGAGCCGCGTGAGGGTGTTGATTTCTTCCCGCTGACCGTTGATTATGAGGAGAAGATGTACGCTGTCGGCAAGATTCCGGGCGGTTTTATAAAGAGAGAGGGACGTCCTGGTGAGTCTGCTATTCTGTGCAGCCGCCTGATTGACCGTCCGATTCGTCCTCTGTTTCCGGAGGGCTATAGAAACGATGTGCAGATTGTAGCTACTGTTCTTTCCGTAGAGCATGATAACGCACCGGAGATTGCGGCCATGATTGGTGCTTCCTGTGCTTTGACTATTTCCGATATTCCTTTCCTGGGGCCTATAGCCGGTGTACGCGTGGGACGCGTGGATGGTGAATTTGTAATCAATCCTACCGTTGAGCAGCGCGAGGCTTCTGACCTGAACCTGACCATTGCCGGTTCCCGTGATGCGGTAATGATGGTTGAGGCCGGTGCTAATGAGCTGCCGGAGGAGGTTATCCTTGAGGCGATTCTCTTCGGCCATGAGGAAATCAAGAGAATCGTTGCCTTCCAGGATGAAATGCAGAAGGCCGTGGGCAAGGAAAAGCGTGAGGTAAAGCTGTTCGCTGTGCCGGAGGAAATGGAGCAGGCAATTCGCGAGTATGCTACCGCCAAGCTGGATGAGGCGGTAAGGAATCCTGACAAGCTGGCCCGTGATGAGCATATTGCCGCTGTAAAGGCAGAGGCTTTGGAGCATTTTCTGGAGATTTATCCTGATGCAGTCAAGGAGATTCCTTATATGCTGCACAAGATTGTCAAGGAAATCGTCCGCCGCATGATTACCAAGGAGAAGATTCGTCCTGACGGGCGCGAGGTTGAGGAAGTTCGCCCTATCAGCTGCGAGGTAGGCCTGCTGCCTAGAACTCACGGCTCCGGGCTCTTCACCCGCGGCCAGACCCAGATACTGACTATTACCACGCTCGGCTCCCTGGGAGATGAGCAGGTGCTGGACGGACTGGGCGTGGAAACCAGCAAGCATTACATCCATCAGTATAATTTCCCTGGCTATTCCGTGGGCGAGGCTCGTCCTGTCCGTGGGCCGGGACGCCGTGAAATCGGTCATGGTGCACTGGCTGAGCGTGCGCTGGTACCGGTTATTCCTTCCACTGAGGAATTCCCGTACACCATCCGCATGGTTTCCGAGGTGCTTGAGTCCAACGGCTCCAGCTCCATGGGTTCCGTCTGCGGCAGCACTCTTTCCCTGATGCATGCAGGCGTGCCAATCAAGCGCCCTGTGTCCGGTGTGGCAATGGGACTTGTCAAGGATGGGGATGATTATACCATTCTGACTGATATTCAGGGCATGGAAGATGCTCTTGGCGATATGGACTTCAAGGTGGCCGGTACTACCGAGGGTGTTACTGCCATTCAGATGGACATCAAGATTAAGGGCATTTCCCGCGAGATTCTTGCTTCAGCTCTGGAGCAGGCAAAGCGCGGCCGTGCATTTATTCTCGGCAAGATGCTGGAGTGCATCAGCGAGCCGAACAAGGAACTGAGCAAGTATGCGCCGCGTGTTACTACCATGCAGATTAAGCCTGATAAGATTCGCGAGGTTATCGGGCCGGGCGGCAAGGTTATCAAGAAGATTATTGACGACTGCGGCGTACAGATTGATATCGATGATGATGGCACAGTACGCATTTCCGCTACCAGCGTAGAGGCATCCGCCGCCGCTGTAGCTGCTATCGAGGAAATTGTTCGCGAGGTTGAGGTAGGACAGGTTTACAAGGGCAAGGTTACCCGCCTGATGGCTTTTGGTGCTTTTGTGGAACTGCTTCCGGGCCGTGAGGGTCTTTGCCATATTTCCCAGCTGGATAAGAAGCGTGTGGAGAAGGTTGAGGATTATGTACAGGTGGGTGACGAGCTGGAGGTCAAGGTTACCGAGATTGACCAGAAGGGTCGTGTAAATGTATCCCACAAGGTTTTGCTCTAAGCTGCCGGAAAGGGTTTTTGCTTTGATTGCGGCTCATCGGAGCCTGGGCAGAACTTTTTACGATTACACGGTATAATGAATATGTTCGAGGCCCGCAAATAGCTGCATAGGTTATGCTATAGTGCGGGCCTCGTGTTTTTGAGGTGACTTTGATGAAAGAGATTAAACAATCGCCGTCAGAATTGGCCAGGCGTTTTTTGGTCTTTGCACTGGGCTTGGTTTTTATGGGCTTTGGTGTGGCATGCTTGATTAAATCATCTTTGGGCGTATCGCCTATTTCCTCACTGCCTTATACATTTGCCTTGATTATTCCTTCTATAACGGTAGGCGGCTGGACAGCTATCATGAATCTGGTTATGATATTTATGCAGCCGGTGCTCAAAAAAGGCCTGGATAAACGAATGCTCATCCTGCAAAGCGGCATGACGGTGGTGTTCGGTTATTTTATTGACCTGTCGCTGGAATGCATGGCGCCTCTGACGCTGGAAAGCTATTATGCCAAGGTGCTGATGCTTCTGGCCGGCTGCAGCATTATGGCCTTTGGTACCTACTTTGACATCATTGCCAGGGTGACGCTGCTGCCGATGGATTCTTTTTTGCAGATAGTGGCTGAAAAGCTGGGAAAACGCTATACAAGTGTCCGTGTTGTTTCCGACCTGTGCATGACCGTGGTGGCGGCTGTTTTGTGCCTTGTCTTTGTGGGAGAGCTGAAAGCTGTTCGTGAGGGCACGCTGGTGACAGCATTTTTGTGCGGTACGGAAATCCGCCTGTTCACTACTTACCTGAAATCACTTACCTATCTGCTGCTGCCGGAAAACCTGATTCAGAAGGAGCGGGAACGCCAGTCGGTGCCGGAGGTGTCTGAACGGCATTTTGTGCTGACCGTATCCCATGAGTATGGCAGCGGCGGGCGGACGATTGCCAAACGCATTGCCCATGAGCTGGATTTGCCTTACTATGATACGGAGATTATCAAGATGGCCGCGGAACGCAGCGATTTTGCCGCTGAATATCTGCACAAGCATGAGGAAAAAATTACCAGCACGGCCCTGTATACGCTTTTTGACTGGTATGCAGGCTCATTTCCTGAAAACGAGGTGCCACTGCCTGAGCAGATATTCCGGCTGGAGGCACAGGTGATTCAGGAGATTGCGGCCAAGGATTCCTGCGTTATAGTCGGGCGTCTGGCCAACTATATCCTGCAGAATCACAAAAACTCCCTGCACATCTTTATCACTGCTGATGAAAATGAGCGCGTCGGGCGCGTTATGCGCAAGGAGGCCATTCCTGTGGAGGAGGCCAGGGAGAAAATCAGGGCTTTTGCCAATGATAGAAAAAACCACTGCCAGCAGTTTTCCGCCATGGAGTGGGGAAACAGCGAGAACTACGATATAACCGTAAAATCCAGCCGCTACGGAGTGGACAGGACAGCAGCTATTCTGATTCAGCTGATAAAGGAGTTTAGATTGATTCAGTTCTAAAAGAGGTGTGATATATGAAGCTATCTCAAAGAGGAAGATATGGCGTATTGGCCCTGCATGATCTGGCAAATGAATACGGGACGGGGCCTGTTGCCC
The DNA here is from genome assembly GCF_051866355.1 of Anaerovibrio sp. Taxonomy (GTDB): domain Bacteria; phylum Bacillota; class Negativicutes; order Selenomonadales; family Selenomonadaceae; genus Anaerovibrio. The sequence goes on from NZ_JBJDWZ010000027.1 coordinate 6,031, forward strand.
TGAAATCTATTGCTGAACGGCAGGAAATTTCTGAAAACTATCTGGAACAGCTGATGGGGACCCTGCGCAAGGCCGGCTTTGTCAAAAGTATACGGGGGGCGCAGGGCGGCTATATGCTGGCCAAGAGGCCGGAGGAAATCACAATTGGCGAAATAATAGTGGCTATGGAAGGCCCTATAGCCTTTGCGGATTGTATGCTGATGGATGGTGATGAGCCATTTGTCTGCCAGAAGGCTGACGTGTGCAGCCGCCGCGGTGTCTGGGCCAGAATCGGTACAAAAATCAATGAGGTGCTTGATTCCATAACTCTGGCTGAATTAAGTCAAAAACCAGGAAAATAGACCTGTGCAGGGCTATTGTATTGAGAAATTTACATGTTATAATATAGTAGTTAGTTAATTATAATAGCATGGTGTGTGAGTACGTGCTTAAAATTAGGAGGTCGAATTATGGTTGGAGAGATTCTTCGCCGCGAGCGTGAAAAGCAGGGCCTGAGCATTGCTGACGTAGCGAGTGAGACCAGTATTCGAGATGTGTATCTGAAAGCTATTGAAAAAGGCAGTTATGATGAACTTCCCGGTGATGTTTATGCCAAAGGATTTATCAGGAATTATTCCAGATTTTTGCAGATAGATGGTGATTCCCTGCTGGAGCAGTATGACGCGGAGCGCAATATTGTGAAGGTTGTCCAGCCTGCAGATATGCCTGCAGAGAGTGATGGAAAGGGAAGTAAAAAGACGTTTTTTGGCAGAAGGGAAAAAAAGGGGAAGGATACCCCGGTGAACGCCGGGAGCAGTGCCGGCTATACCGGCACAAAGTCGGGAACCAACCTTTTTGCGGCAGGTGATGAGTACCGTCACAGCCTGGAACGTGAGGAAAAGAGCGGCTCAAAGAAGTTTTTGATTTTGCTGGGCGTAATGGCGGTTTTTCTCGGCGGTGTGTATGTTGCCTTTATGGATGAAGGAACTGACCCTGCTGCCGTTAGCAAGCCTGCTGTAAAGCAGGAGGAAACCATGAAACGGGAAGCTGTGGCTCCGGTGAAGTACGATGGTGTGGAGATTACTGCAAAAATGCTGGAGAACTGCTGGATTTCCGTAAAGGTTGACGGTCAGGCCGCCTTTGAGGGCACTGTCGAAAAGGGCAAGGATATGTCATGGAAGGGCAAGGAGCGCGTGGAGATACGGGCTGGCAATGCCGGTGGCATACAGATAACATTTAACGGTCAGGATGTAGGTACGCTGGGAGAACTCGGCCAGATTGCCGACCGTGAATTTGTCAAAGCGGACGAAGGCAAGGCCGATGCCGGCAGCAACAGTAGCGGCAATGCCGATGCTTCTGCGCCTCGTCAGACTGCAGGCGGTGAATCGGCTGTCTATGCGGAGGAACAGGGCTCTCAGGAGAGCTACAGGGAACCGGTACAGGCCGAGGCTCCGGTGGAAGCCGGGGCACAGCAGGAACAGCAGGCCGATTCGGCCGCTCCTGCAGTATCGGCGGCTGAATCAGGACAGCCAGCTGCGCCGCAGGGATGATATCAGCCCGTAGCAAGGAGTTTGTATGAGTTTTCTGCCTGTAACAAGGAAAGATATGGAGGAGCGTGGCTGGGAAGAGCTGGACTTTATCTTTGTGTCCGGGGATGCCTATGTGGATCATCCCAGCTTCGGGCCGGCTATTTTGTGTCGCCTGCTGGAAAGGCATGGCTACAGGGTGGGCATCATTCCCCAGCCTGATTGGCACGGTATGAGTGATTTCGCCAGCCTGGGCAAGCCCAGGCTGGGTTTTCTTGTGTCCAGCGGCAACCTTGATTCCCAGCTCAGCCACTATACCGCCGCAAAACGCCTGCGGCACGATGATTCCTATTCTCCGGGGGGAAAGCCGGGACGCAGGCCGGAAAGGGCTGTCAGTGTGTATACCCGGAAACTGCGCGAGTGCTGGGGCAGTGAAGTACCGATTATCATCGGCGGCATTGAGGCCAGTCTCAGGCGTTTTGCCCACTATGATTATTGGTCAGATGAGGTGCGTCCGTCCATTTTGGCAGATTGCGACGCAGATTTGCTGGTTTACGGCATGGGGGAACGCCAGCTGATAGAGATTGCCGCCCAGCTTCATCAGGGCGTAGAAATTCAGAATATTCAGGATGTGCAGGGGACCTGTTTTCGGGTGCCCAATTTTGACTATATATGGGACTATGAAGCACTGCCGTCACTTGCAGAGGTCAGGAAAAGCAAGGAAGCCTTTGCGGAGGCCTTTCGGACGGAATATCTGGAGCAGGATGCTTTTCGCGGAAAAAAGCTGGCCCAGCAGAACGGCAGATGGTGCATAGTGCAGAACCCTCCTGCCATGCCTCTTTCTACGGAGGAAATGGACGAGATTTACGATTTGCCCTATATGCGCACATGGCACCCGATGTATGATAAGGAGGGTGGCGTGCCTGCCATCAGGGAGGTAAAGTTCAGCATTACGGCTCAGCGCGGCTGTTTTGGCGGCTGCAGCTTCTGTGCCATCATCTCCCATCAGGGAAGGATTATTCAGGCCCGAAGTGACGCATCCATTCTGCGGGAAGCGGAAATAATGGTAAAACAGCCTGACTTTAAGGGGTATATTCACGATGTGGGCGGCCCCACGGCCAATTTTCATCGTACCGCCTGTGACATACAGCTGAAGCGCGGCACCTGCCACGGCAGGCAGTGCCTGTCGCCGGAGGTGTGCAAAAACCTGGTTGCCGACCATAGCGGCTATCTCGGGCTCCTGCGGAAGCTGCGCCGCCTGCCGGGGGTGAAGAAGGTGTTTATCCGCTCCGGCATCCGCTTTGATTATCTCATGCTGGCCAAGGATGATTTTTTGCGTGAGCTTTGCGAGCATCATATCAGCGGGCAGCTGAAAATTGCCCCGGAGCATATTTCTGACAGGGTAACCCGCCTGATGGGAAAGTCCGGTAGTCAGGTGTATCGCCGTTTTGTAGAAAGATTTGAGCGGATGAACAGGCAGCTGGGCAAAAAACAGTATCTTGTGCCGTATTTTATGTCCAGCCATCCCGGCAGCCATCTGGAGGATGCCATCGAACTGGCGGAATTTATCAGGGAAATGGGCTATCATCCGGAGCAGGTGCAGGATTTTATCCCGACACCGGGCACCCTGTCAACCTGCATGTGGTACACGGGGCTTAATCCCCTGACAGGCCGGCAGGTGTACTCTGCCAAGGCTCCGGAGGAAAAGGCTATGCAGCGTGCCCTGATGCAGTTCTGGCTGCCGAAGAATTATGAACTGGTGCATAAGGCGCTGGAAAAGGCCGGCCGCCGCGATTTAATCGGCTACGGGCCAAAATGCCTGATACGTCCGATGAAGAAAAATGCCGGGCCGGACAGGAAGGATACCGGGCTGGAAAAGCAGGGGGGCGGACCGGGCAGGCAAAAGGCCCGCCTGCAGCATAAAGCTAAAAATACGGGAACAGATAATAGCTGCCGTGGCAGCAAAAATAATAGAAACAGGAAAAAGTTGGTGAAGTAGATGCGTTGTCCATATTGTTTTACTCCGGATTGTCGTGTTATTGATTCAAGAGCTGTAGATGGAGGGCATACCATAAGGCGTCGCAGGGGCTGCCAGAATTGTGGACGGCGTTTTACAACCTTTGAAACCGTGGAACAGCTTCCTCTCATGGTGGTCAAGCATGATGGCACCCGTCAGGTTTTTGACAGGAACAAGCTGTTGAACGGCCTGATACGCTCCTGTGATAAGCGCGACAAATCACTGGAAAGCGTCATGGCGCTGGCTCACGACATTGAGCAGAATCTGCGCCGCCACTATGAGCAGGAGGTTCCCTCCAAGGCTATTGGCGAAGAAGCCCTTGCCATGCTGAAAAACTTTGATCAGGTTGCCTATATACGTTTTGCGTCCGTGTACCGCCGTTTTACGGATATTCAGAGCTTCAAGAAGGAACTGGATATTTTGTCGGAACAATAGCTGCGGTTTGATGATAGTGGGGAGTTCTGAATCGTGTGGAAGTTAAAGGAACAGCTGAAGGACCAGCTGTCGCGGGAAACAGGATATTACAGCCATCCGGCAGGCGGCAGGCACCGTTTTGCCCTGGCGTATCCGAATTCCTATTTTGTCGGCATGTCAAATCTCGGCCTGCATATTGTGTACCGTCTTTTGAATGAAAGGCGTGATACAGCCTGCGAGCGCGTTTTCCTGCCGGAAAAAAGGCAGCAGCAGGAATATGAAAAGGCGAGGCAGCCGCTGATGACGCTGGAAAGTCAGACGGGACTGAACAGATTTGATATCATTGGCTTCGTCATTTCCTTTGAGATGGATTATTTTCATATTTTGCGGATGCTGGAGCTGGGCAAAATAGTGCCGCTGGCGGCGGACCGGGGGGAAAGGGATGCGCTGGTGATTGGCGGAGGTCCCTGTGCCACCTTCAATCCTGAGCCTTTGAGCCTTTTCTTTGACGCCTTTGTCATCGGTGAGGGCGAGGCTGTCCTGCCGGCCCTTATGGATGTTTATCACGAGAAAAAAATGGCAGGGGCTGATAGAAAATCCCTGTTGGAAGCCCTGTCCCGCGTTCCAGGGGTATATGTACCCTCCGTACACCGGCTGAAAAATGGTGAGCGTCAGGTCGTCAGGCAGTGGCAGAGGAATCTGGATGCTTTTCCCGGGGAAACTGTCATATACACAGAGGATACGGAGTTCAACCTGCATCTGGTGGAAATTGCCAGAGGCTGCGGACGGCACTGCAGGTTCTGCATGGCGGGATATTGTTTCAGAAAGCCGCGCAATCGCTCATTGAAGGCTATTGAAAAGATGCTGGAAGGGGCAAAGGCATCAGGACGCAGGGTCGGGCTGATGGGAGCGGCGATTTCAGATTATCCTGAGATTGACAGGCTGTGCCGGGAGATTCTGGGTGATGGGCTCAGCATGTCAGTGGCTTCCTTCCGGGCCGATTCCGTCACACAGGAGCTGGTGGATTCACTGGCGGCCAGCGGACTGAAAACCCTGACCATGGCGCCGGAGGCAGGAAGCCGCCGCATGCGTGCCGTGGTGAACAAGGGCATTGAGGAGGAGCATCTGCTGAAGGCCATGGACATGGGCATCAGGGCGGGCATCAGGAATTTCCGCCTGTATATTATGATCGGACTGCCCGGGGAAAGGGAAGAGGATATTCAGGCTATTGTGGATATGGCATGCCGCCTGAAGGATTTTATGGAAGAGCAGGGCGCCACGGGGCGTCTGACGCTCAGCATCAATCCTTTTATTCCCAAGCCGTTTACGCCATTCCAGTGGGAGCCGATGGCGCCCCTGAAATACATTCAGGCCGCGCTGAAACGCATTACCAATGCCCTCAGAAAGCGCCATAATATTGAGGTTATTGCTGAATCGCCGCGTGATGCCTATGTGCAGGGCTTTTTGGCAAGGGGCGGCCGCGAGGCCGGCGAAATCCTGTGGGAAGCGCATAAATCAGGCGGAAGCAGGGCGGTAAAAGCCGTATTGAAGGCACGGGGAAAAAGTCTGGAGGATTTCGTGTCCGTGCCGAGGAACGCGGAGGATGTACTGCCCTGGGATGTGCTTGATATGGGCTTCACCAAGGAATACCTCATCAGGGAATGGCAGGAGGCCGTCAGGGATGAGCCGTCGCATACCGTACAATGCTTTGACGGATGCCGACGCTGCGGCGTGTGCAGATAGGAGTTGTGCAAATGGGATTTGGTTTGTTTAGTACAGTGCTGCCCAACCTGTGGGTTGGCAGATTTGATATATTTCCCGGGGATTTGTTCGTGCATGGTATTTCCACCCGGCATGGCGGTGTCAGCGGCGGCTGTTATGACAGCCTGAATCTGGGGCTCCATGTGGAGGACAGAGCTGAACATGTGCTGGCCAACAGGCGGCTTTTCTGCAAGGCGCTGGGGGTAACTGCTGAAAGCACGGTTACCTGCCAGCAGGTTCATGGTGCTGATATAATGCGGGTCGGTGCAGAGGATATCGGTGCAGGCTTTGCCGATTACAACAAGGCGATTGCCGCTACGGATGCCCTGATTACCAATGAGCGCGGGGTGCCCCTGATGCTTTTCTTTGCTGATTGCACGCCGATTCTTCTGGCTGATCCTGTCAAAAAAGCTGTAGGACTGGCGCACGGCGGCTGGAAGGGAACGGTGCAGTCCATCGCCGCCAGGACGGTGGAAGCTATGCAGAGGGAATTTGGCTGTCAGCCTGCCGATATGCTGGCGGCCATCGGCCCCTCCATAGGGCGCTGCTGTTATCAGGTGGGAGAAGGTGTGGCTGAACGCTTCAAGGAGGCCTTTCCTGATTTTGCGGCTGAAATCCTTGCGGAGAACGATTCAGGTGATATTCACCTTGATTTGCAGCTGTGCAATATAAGACAGCTGGAAAAGGCGGGGCTGAAGCCGGAAAATATTGCTGATGCCCATGTATGCACAGCCTGCAACAGCAGTCAATTTTTTTCTTATCGGGCAGATAATGGCAAAACAGGTCGCATAGCGGCGGTTATTGGTGTAAAATAAGGGTAGGTTGCAGTAGTACATTTAAGGGGTGATTTGATGATTGAGGAAAAACTGCAGGAGGTCAGAAACAATATTGAGGCAGGCAAGGCAAAGCGCAGTGCGGCTTTTGACGGTGATGTCCTGCTGGTGGCAGTTACCAAAAATCATGACATATATGCCATGCGGGAAGCGATTGATGCAGGTGTTACCGACATTGGCGAAAACAGGATACAGGAAGCAAAGGAAAAGTTTGAGACGCTTGACAGGGATGTGACATGGCATCTTATCGGGCATCTGCAGACCAACAAGGCCAAGCAGGCTGTGAAGATTTTTGACCTGATTCATTCCATTGATACGCTGCATCTGGCAGAGGCTGTTGATAAGGCCGCCGCCGCTATCGGCAAGGTTCAGAAGGTGCTGGTGCAGGTGAACCTGGCACAGGAAAGCTCCAAGTCCGGCATATACGAGGATGAGATGATGGAGCTTCTGCACAAGGTGGATGAGATGAAGAATCTCCAGCTTATGGGACTGATGTGTATTGCACCCAATTATGAGGATGTGGAAGAGTGTCGTCCCCTGTTTGCAAAAATGAGAAAAATTTTTGACAGGGTGAAGGAAATCAGCTGGCAGACGGCGAATATTAAATATTTGTCGATGGGTATGACCCATGATTACATTATTGCCGTAGAAGAGGGGGCAAATGTGGTACGTGTCGGTACTGGCATTTTTGGCCCGCGTCAGTATTGATCAGATTTTGAAACAGGGAGGAAAAACCCATGGGTATTGATAAAATTTTTGAAAAGCTCGGCATGTCGCGGCCGGAGGCAGATGAGCCGGAGGAAAATCTGGAGGAAATAAAGGCCGTTCCCAAGAAGCAGGATGAGACGGAGGAAGTACCGCCTGCCACCGGCAGGCAGGCAAAGGCCGAGTATGGCGAAGCAGGTGCGCCCAGGGGCAGCAATGTGGTGAATATTTCCGGCTCAGGAGCCTCGATTCGCGAAAACAGCGGCGGCTCCCTGCACGGTGTCCATAGTTCTTCTGCCCACAATGCAGGCGGCAATATGAAGGTAGTGGTGATTCAGCCACGTTCACTGGATGATTCCCAGCAGATTGCCAACTGCCTGAAGGAAAAGCGTCCGGTGGTCATCAATTTTGAAGGCGTTGATGACCAGCTTTATCGCCGTATCCTTGATTTTGTCAGCGGCACTACCTATGCACTGGATGGCAACGTAAACTCCATCAGTACCAGGGTGTGGCTGTTTTCGCCAAAAAATGTCAATGTATCTGTGAGCAAGCAGACAAATCAGGGTTTTACCGATATGCCGTGGGAGAATAAATGATGAGTAAGAAAATTGGATTTATTGGCGGCGGGGCAATGGCAGAGGCTATTTTGTCCGGCGCCGTCAGCAGGCAGGCCGCAAAGGCTGAGGATATCTTTGTTTCAGATCACAAGGAGCAGAGGTGCCGCTTTTTGCAGGATACCTACGGCGTGCATGCCGCTGTAGGAGCAGAGGAATTTATTGGCGGCGTGGATATTGTGGTACTGGCAATCAAGCCGCAGGCGGCAGGCGGGGCCATGACCGAAATACAGGGAAAGCTGAAGGAGGATGCCGTACTGGTATCCATAGTGGCCGGGCTTACCATTGACAGCATAAGGGAATTTTTTCCTGCACAGAAGATTATCCGTGTCATGCCGAATACGCCGCTGTCAGTAGGCGAGGGAATGTCGGCATATGCCCTCAGCGGCAATACCTGTGCCGACGATGCGGAGGATGTTCGTGCTATTCTGGCGGCCTGTGGAAAGGCTGTAGAGGTAAAGGAGTCCATGCTGGATGCTGTAACAGGTTTGTCCGGCAGTGGCCCGGCCTATGGATTTCTGATGATTGATGCCCTGTCGGACGGCGGTGTTGCAGCGGGATTGCCGAGGTCTGTCGCAACCCTGCTGGCGGCGCAGACCCTTTATGGGGCGGCTAAGATGGTTCTGGAATCAGGCAAGCATCCTGATGTGCTTCGCGACCAGGTGACAAGCCCTGCCGGGACGACTATTGCAGGAGTCCGGGTTATGGAACAGCAGGGGGTGCGCGGGGCATTGATTGATGCGGTACTGGCCGCAACAGAGCGCTCCGCCCAGCTGGGCAGAAAATGATGCAGGGCCGATGATGTGTAGGATGTATAGAGAAAGATTGGTTTATGGCAGGTTCAGAACAAAGAGAAAAGATTATCAGATATTACAGAGGGACTGAGGGTGAAGAGACCGCTGTCAGGCTGACCGATATGGCCGAGCAGGCGCAGAGAAGCCAGAAGTTCCGCCTCAGTGACTTTCTGGATCCCTACGGGCAGGAGATTGCCGAAACCGTGGCCGCCAATTATCCCGGCCTGCGGCTGGATTTTTCCGGTGGCTACACGGGGGCGGAGCGTCAGCGTGCCCTCCTGATTGACAGGGATTTTGGCGGCTCGCCGTCTTTTGAGCTGGCCTATGTAAAGGTCAGCTGGAACGGGCAGTTTGAGCATATAGGGCACCGTGATGTGCTGGGGGCAGTAATGAGCCTGGGCTTTGAGCGGAGCCGCATGGGTGATATCATCATGGGCACGGCCGAGGCAGGTATTGTTACGGATGAGAAGATGGCCGCCTATCTCGTGGAGAACCTCACGCAGATTGGCCACAGCGGCGTATCCTGCCAGCTTTCGGAGCTGTCCCTCATTCCTGCAAGGGAGGAAAAGTATAAGGAGCTGCGGGCCACGGTAGCATCGTTGCGGGTGGATTCCATTGCGGCAGCAGGCTACGGAGTATCCAGAAGCAAGGCCGCTTCCGATATTGCGGCAGACAAGCTGAAGCTGAACTGGCAGCCCGTGAAAAGCGCCTCCCAGAGTGTCAGGGAGGGTGATGTGCTTTCCCTGCGGGGGCGCGGACGGCTGGAGGTGGCCGAGGTACGCGGCCAGACAAAAAAAGGACGCATAGGTGTACTGTTAAAGAGATATTACTGATTACATTGTTGTATTCGTGATATCATCTGCATAAATTATATTGTTTATAGGGAGGCAGTGTTATGCTGACACCGGTAGATATTCATAACAAGGAATTTTCCCGCAGCTTTCGCGGGTTCAATCAGGAAGAGGTAGACGATTTTCTTGATCAGGTTGTCAATGATTATGAGATGCTTTATCGTGACAATCACCAGATGAAGAAGGAAATGGAGCTGTGCAATAAACAGCTGGAGCAGTATCATCAGCTGGAAAAAAATCTGCAGGATACGTTGCTGGTAGCCCAGCGCACTGCAGATGAGGTGGTAAATACTGCCAACATCCGTGGCGAGGAAGTGCGTCAGGCTGCCAAGCAGGCAGGGGAAAACCTGAAGCGTGAGGCGGAGCTGTACGCAGACAAGCTGAAGCAGGATACGGAGCGCGAATGCAAGCGCAGGATTGAGGCGGCGGCCCAGCAGGTGCGCGCGGCTGTAGCTGAGTATGAGCGCATCGTCCGCGAAAGGCGGCAGTTTGTAGCCAAGATGCGCAACCTGATGCAGACGGAGCTGGGGCTTCTGGAGGAAGCCTATGATATCATGCCTGACAGGGTGCAGAATGATGACCATGAGAACAATCTGGCTGACAAGGTGTTTAAGCCTGACTGCGACGATGATACTGCCGGCAAGGATGACAACGGGGCAGGCAGCTCCGCCAATGACAGTACGGCGCAGGCCAGTGCGGCCAGCGTGGCTATTGCAGCCCAGATAGGTGCTGCCGATTCTGCCGCATCAGGCAGCAAGGGATAATTTGATTAATGTTTTGGAGGCTAGGGCAGGTGCCTTTAGGTATAGGAATTTTAGTTTTTATTGTTGATCAGCTGGTAAAGCATCTGGTGGTGTCTACGATGCACCTCGGTCAGTCCTTACCGGTGATTAAAGGAATTTTTCATATTACATACGTACTAAATCCGGGAGCGGCTTTCGGTATGCTGGAGCATCAGCGGTGGATTTTTATTTTTGCGGCTTGCTTTGTGGTGCTTATGACATGCTCGTTTTATAAGCAGATACAGCGGGAAACGCTTTTTATCCGTCTGGGGGCAGGGCTGCTGCTGGGCGGAGCGGCCGGCAACCTGCTGGACAGGATTCAGAGCGGGCTGGTGGTGGATTTTCTGGATTTCAGGATATGGCCTGTGTTCAACATTGCCGATATTGCAATCTGTGCAGGTGCAGGTCTTTTAATCTATGATATTTGGCAAAGGCGGAATGAGGATGAAATTTGCAGCTGACAGGACGGGAGAGCGGCTGGATGTTTTCTTGACCAGAATGCAGCCGGAATTTTCCCGTTCGCATATACAGAAGCTGATTGCCGCCGGTAATGCCGTTGTCAATCAGGCGGTGCGCAGGGGCAACTACAAGCTGAAGGAAGGGGAGCAGGTTGAGCTTTCCGTACCGGAGCCGGAGAATACGGAGCTTTTGCCGGAGGATATTCCGCTGGACATTCTGTACGAGGACAGGGATATCATTGTTATTAACAAGGCCAGGGGGATGGTGGTACATCCTGCCGCCGGTGTGTTTTCAGGTACGCTGGTCAATGCCCTGATGCATCACTGCGGGGATTTGTCAGGCATCAACGGGGAGATACGCCCCGGCATAGTGCACAGGCTGGACAAGGATACCTCCGGCGTGATGGTAGCCGCAAAAAATGATCAGGCGCATCTCAGCCTGGCGAAGCAGATTCAGGAGAAGACTGCCTTTCGTGTGTATCAGGCGGTGGTCTGGGGCAATATCAAGGAAGAATCAGGTATCATCCGCGGCGATATCGGACGCGATGTATCCGACAGAAAAAAGATGGCCATCGTCAGGGAAAACGGCAAGCCTGCCGTAACTCATTTCAGGGTGCTGGAGAGGTTTGGCGAGTATACTCTGACGGAGTGCAGGCTGGAGACGGGACGCACCCATCAGATTCGTGTACACATGAGCTATATCGGCCATCCCGTCGTAGGTGACCCGAAGTATGGCACAGACAGGCATGGCAGGGTAAGGGGGAAGTTTTCCATTAAAGGACAGGCGCTTCATTCCGTCAGCCTGGAGCTTACCCATCCCGCTACAGGGGAAAGGATGCGTTTTGAGGCCCCCCTGCCTCAGGATATGAAGGATTTGTTGGAGAAGATTAGGCGCAGATAAGGAGAGATAGGTATGCCGAGTTTTGTAGATAAGACAGTCCTGATGGACACCCAGGGCATAAATCGTGCGTTGGTGCGCATTGCCCATGAGATTGTTGAGAAGAATAAGGGGATTGATGATATCGTGCTGGTTGGTATCCGTTCCCGCGGCGTACCTCTTTCCGAGCGGATTGCTGATGCCATGGAAAAAATTGAGGGTCAGCGTCCGCCGGTAGGAATACTGGACATAACGCTTTATCGCGATGATTTGTCCACCCTTTCATACCAGCCAATAGTGCGCCCGACCACCATGCCGGTGGATATTGACCGCAAGACAATCGTGCTGGTGGATGATGTTCTCTATACGGGGCGCACCATCCGCGCCGCGCTGGATGCGGTGATGGACATGGGGCGTCCCCATGCCATCCAGCTGGCTGTTTTGGTGGACAGAGGGCATCGTGAGCTGCCTATTCGTGCTGACTATGTAGGCAAGAATGTACCTACCTCATCCAAGGAATCTGTCAGCGTTCTTGTGGCCGAGATAGATGAGGAGGACAAGGTGGTTATCCGGGAAGAAGCTGAAGCGTAAATATGCGGGAAGCATCATAGGGCCGGATATTTGATAAAAAAGGCGCGGTGTTGCGCAGTAGAGCATAGCGGCTGGGGGTTGTCACATGAAAATTGTGGTTTTGGATGGTTATATGATGGGGCATGGTGATGTTTCCTTTGCACCTGTTGAAGCGCTGGGGGAATACACCTATTATGACAGCACGGATTATGCTAATCCGCAGGAGATAATACAACGGATTGGTGATGCCGAGGTGATTCTTGTCAACAAGGTGCCTATAACGGAGGAAATTTTTGCTGCCTGTCCTGATTTGAAATTTATCTGTGAAACAGCAACCGGGTACAACAATATTGACTTGCAGGCGGCAAAGAAGCATGGGGTAACGGTATCCAACGTGCCGACCTACGGTACTGATACGGTGGCCCAGTTTGCCATGGCACTGCTTCTGGAAATCTGCAATGGCGTAGGGCATCATGCCGCCCAGGTGGCCAACGGGCGCTGGAGCCAGTGCAAATATAACTGCTTCTGGGATTTTTCCAACATCGAGCTGGCGGGCAAGACCGTGGGCATTATCGGTGCCGGCAGGATTGGCATGGCCTTTGCCCGTATGGTACAGGCTTTTGGCGCGAATGTTATCGCCGGGCATCCTCGAAAGGCGGGGCAGGACTTTGAATATGGCAAATATCTTTCGCTGGAGGAAGTGTATCAGCGTGCCGATATTATTTCCCTGCACTGTCCGCTGACTGCTGAGACGGAAAAGATGATTAATGCTGATACCATTGCCAAAATGAAGGATGGCGTAATCCTGATTAATACCAGCCGTGGCCAGCTGATCGATGAGCAGGCGTTGCGTGCGGCTCTGGACAGCGGCAAGGTAAGGGCGGCAGGACTGGATGTGGTCAGTGCGGAGCCAATCCTGCCTGACAATCCCCTGCTGGGGGCAAAAAACTGTATTCTGACGCCGCATATGGCCTGGTCGGCTACGGAGGCGCGTCAGCGCCTGATGGATGTGTGCGTTGAGAATGTAAAGGCGTATATGGCAGGAAAACCTGTTAATGTGGTCAGCTGATTTTACGAGATTGGTTGATTGATTTTGTTTGAAAGGATGTGTTTTTATGCTGCTGCTAACCTATTATGGACACTCGGCCTTTGCCCTGAATGATGGCAGGCACAAGCTGTTGTTTGACCCCTTCTTTACAGGCAATCCTGCAGCTACGACTACGGCGGATGTAGTGACCTGTAACTATATTCTGGTTTCCCACGGTCATGCCGACCATCTTGGGGACGCACCTGCCATTGCGGAGCGCACAGGGGCTATGGTAATCGGCACGCCAGAAATTCTGGAAGCCTGCCGGGCGGAAAATGGCCATGGCATGAATATCGGCGGCAGTGCCAGCTTTGATTTTGGCAGCGTGTACATGACACGTGCCATCCATAGCAGCGGCGTACCGGGGCTGCTGTCCTGCGGTTTCGTGGTGAATATAGCCGGCAGGAACGTTTATTTTGCCGGCGACACAGCTCTTTTCAGCGATATGGAGCTGATTGGCCGGAGATTTCAGCTGGATTGTGCCATATTGCCGATTGGCGATAACTATACAATGGGCATTGAGGATGCCGCATATGCTGTTAAGCTGCTGCGGGCGAAGCACGTAATACCGGTGCATTATAATACGTGGCCGGTGATTGAGGCCGATCCGGAGAAATTTAAGGAGCTGGCAGAAGCGGATTCATCTGCTATGGTACATATATTGGCTCCTGGCGATGCGCTGGATATAGATAAGCTATGAGTGGGCCGGATATGGTAAGGGACAGGGTACAGCCAAGGGAAAAACTGCTGGTGCTGCTGGGGCCTACCGCTTCCGGCAAAACGGCGCTTTCTATCAGGCTGGCCCAGGCCCTGGGCACGGAAATTATCTCCGGTGATTCCATGCTTGTCTACAGGGGATTCAATATTGGCACTGCCAAGCCTACATCTGAGGAAATGGCGGGAATACGCCATCACATGATTGATATTCTGCCGCCGGATGCCGGTTTTAACCTGATGGATTTTTTGTCGCAGGTCAAGATGCTCATTACCGAGCTGAATCAGCAGGGAAAAATCCCCATTCTGGCAGGCGGCACCGGGCTGTATATTCAGTCGCTGCTGGAGGGCTATGAGCTGAACCGGCAGAGTGAAGCGCCGGAATATCGCCGCCAGCTGGAAAAGCTGGCTGAGGAAAAGGGCAGGGAATATGTGCATGGCATGCTGGCCAGGGTAAATCCGGAGGCGGCGGCCAGACTGCATGTAAATGATTTTCGCCGCATAATAAGGGCATTGGAAGTATATCACATCGGTGGTGAGAAGATTTCCCAGAAAAAATCCAGACAATTGGTTTATGATTCCTATGTGGCTGGCTTGACATGGCAGCGCTGTAAATTGTATGATAGAATAAATCAACGAGTTGATTTGATGATGTCCCAGGGACTGCAGCAGGAAATCAGGCAGCTGCTGGCGGCGGGAGTGCCACCTGATTCACAGGCGATGAAGGGGATTGGCTACAAGGAGCTGTTGCCCGTTCTGGCTGTGGAGGCATCTGCACAGGCTGTCAGTGATACATCTGGTCTGGTGCAGTCTGCACTGCAGCAGGCAGTGGCTGATATTCAAAAGAACAGCCGCCATTTTGCCAAGCGGCAGCTGACCTGGTATCGGCGCATGCCATATATACATTGGTATCAGCCTGAGCTTTATCCGGATATGAACAGGCTGGCTGACAATGTGCTGTGGGATGTACGGCGCTGGCTGAATGGCCGGGATTGATGATGCCCCGGCGCGGATTTGACGGGGCTTTGTTAGGTGATGAAAAGATTTGAAGATTCGAGTTTTAGGTAGCTAGGAGAGGGAAATTATGACAAAAGCAATTAATTTACAGGATAGTATTTTAAATCAGGTTCGCAAGGAAAATATCAGTGTTATTATTCATCTGGTAAATGGTTTTCAGATTAAAGGCTTTGTGAAGGGATTTGATAATTTTACCGTCATCATGGATTCTCTGGGCAAGCAGCAGCTGGTATACAAGCATGCTATTTCCACTATTACCATGAGCCGTCCTGTAGATAACTTTGAGAAAAAGGCTGAAAGTGCCGAGCATGTATAATGGACAGCGTAAAGGATAAAAATGCCATGAAAAGCAGGCCGGGTGCGAAGGAAGAAGACGCCGGCAGGCGTCAGAGAGGCTTTGAGGTGGTGTCTGCCTATGCAGAAAGCGGTGTGGAATTGCCGCGAAGGAAGACAGGCGCCAGCGCCGGCTATGATATACGTGCCGCGGAGGCCGTGGCACTGCCGCCCGGGCAGGTAACCCTTGTCCCTACCGGGATAAAAGCTTATATGCAGCCTGACGAGTATCTGGGACTGCACGTCCGCTCCGGTTTTTCGATAAAAAACCGGGTAAGCTGCATAAATGGCCAGGGCGTGATTGATGCCGATTACTACAATAACCCTGATAATGAGGGGCACATTATGGTGCCCCTTATTAATCATGGAGAGAATACTGTGGAAATTGCCCGGGGCATGAGGATTGCTCAGGGAATTTTTTATCGCTATCTTACCGTGGATGGTGATGAAGCCGGTCGTGGCACGGGGCGTCAGGGCGGTTTTGGCTCTACAGGGGAGATTTAGGCATGGAGATGGGGTTTGATTTATTTTCGGAGGCGGCCGCTCAGGAGGAAAGCCGCAATCAGGCCAAATATGAGCCGCTGGCCCAGCGGATGCGACCGCGTAATTTTGCCGAGTTTATCGGTCAGGAGGAGGCCATGGGCGAGGGACGGTATCTCAGGCGGATGATTGAGCAGGACATGCTTCCATCCATGATACTTTTTGGCCCGCCAGGTACTGGCAAGACAACCATTGCCATGATGATTGCCGGTATCACAAACAGTAATTTTAAAAGATTGAATGCGGTTTCTGCCGGGATTGGCGATATCCGCCGCATTGTAGACGAGGCGGCTGAACAGAGGAAATTTTATCAAAAGCGGACTATTGTCTTTATTGACGAGATTCATCGTTTTAATAAAAGCCAGCAGGATGTATTGCTTCCCTATGTTGAGGATGGCAGGCTGGTTTTGATTGGCGCCACCACGGAAAATCCTTTTTTTGAGGTAAACCACGCGCTTCTGAGCAGGGTACGCATCGTGCGCCTGTCTGCCCTGTCTGATACGGATATACGCAGGCTGCTGGAACAGGCTCTGCAGGATGCAGAGCGGGGGCTTGGCAGTCGTCAGCTTTCCTGTGACGAGGAGGCTATGACCGCCCTGATTCGCCTGTCGGGCGGAGATGGACGCATGGCCCTGAATCTTCTGGAGCAGGCGGCTTCCATGACAGGGGAAGGCACTGTTATAGATATAGAGCTTTTGGAGAATCTTTTTGGTGAACGGATACAGCATTACGACAAAAAGGGCGATAATCACTACGATACTGTATCCGCATTCATAAAAAGCATGCGCGGCAGTGATCCTGATGCGGCCGTACATTATCTGGCGCGTATGATTGCCGGTGGGGAGGATCCTAATTTTATTGCCCGCCGGGTGGCGATTTGTGCCGCGGAGGATGTAGGCAATGCTGACCCTATGGCGCTGGTGGTGGCCATGGCGGCCGTGCAGGCTGTGCAGTTCGTGGGAATGCCGGAGGGACGTATCCCCCTGGCGGAAGCTGTCACGTATGTGGCGTCGGCGCCCAAGAGCAATGCCGCGTACATGGCTGTCGATGAAGCGCTGTCCGATGTGCGCAGGGCGGATTGCGGGGCCGTGCCCTCCCATCTGCGCGACGCTCATTACAAGGGAGCGTCCAAGCTGGGACATGGCCTTGATTATACTTATCCTCACGATTATCCCGGCAATTTTACAGAACAGCAATATCTGCCTGACAAGCTCAAGAACAAGGTATATTATCATCCTTCTGACAACGGGCGTGAGCATTACATCCGGGAGTATCTGAATAAATGCTGGCCGCAGCGCAGGCGGTAGGGAACAAGGCAGAAGATGGCATGCATGTAGGCAGTAAGGGCATAAATACATGCAGTGACGGCAGTCTGCCGGGGAAAAATAAAATGACAAAGGAGAATTTTCTATGGCGACCATGACAGAATCAGAGCTGCGGGCCGGTGTAATTTTTGGCGATGCCAATACTGCTGAATACGTTTATATGCCGGCCGGTGAGCTGGGAATGGAAAATCCTGTCTGCGTATATGAACAGCCGGAGGGACGGGAGGATGTGAGCATCAGGGAGGCCATGAATATTATCCGTCGCCGCAGCCTGCGCCCTGCCAGCCATCCCCAGCTGGGCAGGAGTTCCTGCTGAACAGCCTGCGGATGGCTGTGTGCTTGTCAGTCTGGGCGGCCGTATTTTCATATCTGGCCATTAAGGTTTAAAATACGCATCTTTGCGTTTTCAAAAGTTGATATAAAGTTGATAT
>NZ_JBJDWZ010000027.1:23758-25785 GCF_051866355.1 Anaerovibrio sp.
AAAGTTGATATAAAGTTGATATTCAGTTATTACATGGGACTAAAGTAGTATTTAGTCCCTATTTTTATGTTTTTTCGCAAAAAAATACAATTACCTATTGACATACTAGACAAATAGGTTTAATATACAAGCATAAGGTTTGACCACACATATTAAAAGATTAAAGTATTAAGGAGTAGAAAGGATATGCAGAAATTAGCAAGACTTTCCGCCTGGCACCAGAGCAATTTTGTCATGTGTATGGGGAGCAGATAATATCAAATCGGTTACCGGTTTTGATACATAATTTGGGCATAAATGATGCTGATACATGTTAGTGACATTATTATTAGTTACATTATTACTTTGTTAATGAGAATAATCTGAAATAAATTAATTTGAAATGAGGTTTTTATTATGAGCAACTATAAATTTGAAACACTGCAGTTACATGTTGGACAGGAGCAGCCGGATCCGGCTACCGATGCGAGGGCAGTGCCTATTTATCAGACTACCTCCTATGTATTTAAAAACTCCGCTCACGCAGCAGCTCGCTTTGGCCTGGCTGATGCAGGCAATATCTACGGCAGGCTGACCAACTCCACCCAGGGAGTTCTGGAGAGCCGCGTTGCCGCTCTGGAAGGCGGTGTGGCCGGTCTGGCTGTAGCCAGCGGTGCAGCTGCTATCGATTATACCATTCAGGCTCTTGCCGGTGAGGGTGACCATATCGTAGCGCAGAAGACTATTTATGGCGGCAGCTTCAACCTGCTGGCACACACTCTGCCGCGTTACGGCATCACGACTACGTTTGTGGATGCCCATAATCTGGCTGAGGTGGAGGCCGCCATTCAGCCGAATACCAAGGCCGTTTATCTGGAAACCCTTGGCAATCCGAACAGTGATATTCCTGATATTGAGGCGGTTTCTGCCATCGCTCACAAGCACGGCCTGCCGCTGGTTATTGATAACACCTTTGGCACTCCGTACCTGATTCGTCCGATTGAGCATGGCGCCGATATCGTGGTACACTCTGCCACCAAGTTCCTGGGTGGGCATGGCACCTCTTTGGGCGGCATTATTGTGGATTCCGGTAAATTTGACTGGAAGGCCAACGATAAGTTCCCGGCTATTGCCGCACCAAACCCTAGCTATCATGGCATTTCCTTTGCTGATGCTGTTGGTCCGGCTGCGTTTGTGACCTATGTGAGAGCCATCCTGCTCCGCGATACGGGTGCTACGATTTCTCCGTTCAATGCGTTTATTCTCCTGCAGGGAGTGGAAACCCTGTCACTGCGTGTTGAGCGCCATGTAGAGAACACCAAAAAGGTGGTTGAGTTCCTGAGCAAGCATCCACAGGTGGAGAAGGTAAATCACCCATCCCTGCCTGAGCATCCTGACCATGCACTGTATGAGAAGTATTTCCCTAACGGCGGTGCTTCGATATTTACCTTCAACATCAAGGGCGGTCAGAAGGAAGCTCACGCATTTATCGACCATCTGGAAATTTTCTCCCTGCTGGCCAATGTAGCTGACGTGAAGAGCCTTGTTATTCATCCGGCTACCACTACACATTCCCAGCTCACCGACGAGGAGCTGGCAGATCAGGGCATCTATCAGAATACCATCAGGCTTTCCATAGGTACTGAGCATATTGATGATATTATCGCTGATTTGGAGAAGGGCTTTGCGGCAGTAAAGTAAGGTTAAAAAAGTTAAAAACTAAAAAGAGTAAATAAGCTAAAAAACAGGCTGTGACGTTGCATGTTCACAGCCTGTTTACGTTTTGTTTCCCGCATCAAGCCTGGTCAGCTTCCTTCCAGCATATATACAGCAAGAATGCCGCTCGTCAGGGAGATGCATACATTGTCAGCTATCAGCTCATTGCTGACAGCATAGGGGAGGTTCTGGTGCAGGGCGGCATTATCCAGTGGCCAAAGAACGCCGTCAATAGAAACCCCCTTCCGCGGTAGCTGTCAGGGGGAGCAGGGAAATAGCCTTTGGGTATCGTAAAAAATTCAGGGTAATTTTCTCCTGCTGACGCAAAAAGA
>NZ_JBJDWZ010000028.1:0-4367 GCF_051866355.1 Anaerovibrio sp.
TCTGATACGCAACCTTGCCATGCCACCATTTACGCTCCATATTTCCCACTCCTCCGCTATGCTGACAGGATGAAGCCACCAACGGCAACAGCCCTGTGCGTCCGTCGGCGGATATGGCACCGCCCTTCATCCATAATCATGTTTTATAGCATTATTTTACTACAAAACCAGCGCATAAAAAAGCTGATAAAATTATTCTTCCGGAGCCTGTACCGTATCCGTGCCTGCAGTTTTCCCTGCGGCCGCAGTCCTGCCGCCTTCACCCAGCAGGGCCTCAAAGCGTCCGCGCAGCTGTGGCACGGAAAGCCCCACGATAATCTGTACGGCCCTGCCATTCTGCACCAGTCCGTGAGCACCGGCCTCAATGAACGTTTCCACGGACTGAACCAGCCCCTCGTCCCTGACGGTTACCCGCAGGCGTGTCGCGCAGTTGGTCACATCCACGATGTTTTCCCTGCCGCCCAGGGCCGCCAAAAAATCAGCCGCCTTGCGGTCACGCTCATCCGCCGCCTGTTCCTCCGCCACCTTTGCCCTGTAATCAGCCTTTCTGTACAGCCTTGCCGCCTCATCACCACGGCCGGGAGTTTTTAAATCCAGCTTCACAATCAAAAACCTGAACACAGCAAACCACACAGCCGTAAAGCACAATCCGATGGCTATCTGGGTGAGGTAGGTCATGTAGTGGTTGCTCCAGAGCGGAACCCAGTTCTGAAACAGGCAATCAAAAATACCGCCGCCAAAATTGCCCCTGACACCAAAATAATACATCACCGATGCCAAAGTGCCTGCCAGAAAGGAATGGACGACAAAAAGCATCGGCGCCACAAAAAGGAAGGTGAACTCCAGCGGCTCCGTAATGCCACAGCACATAGCAACCAGTGCCGCCGGCAGAAGCAGTGCGGCCACCCGCCCGCGGCTTTCCCTGTCGGCAGTAAAGTAGATGGCCAGAGCAATGCCGGGACAGCCAAACAGCTTGCTCATGCCGTGCAGGGCAAAGCCGCCCTCCGGAAAAAGCTCCGCCAGCGGCCTGGTGGAAGCGGCAAACTCCTGAATATGCCCCAGCCAGTACACCTGAATGCCATTATCAACAACGGCAGGCCCGAAGATAAACGGAAAATAAATAAAATGGTGCAGTCCGGTGGGAATAAGCACCCTTTCCAAAAAAGTATAAATCCACACGCCCAGTATGCCGGCATCGGTCAAAAAAACCTGCAGGGAGGAAATAGCCGCCTGAAACTGCGGCCACACAAAACAAAAAAGCCAGGCAACCGGCAGCATCAGAACAAAACCGGCCGAAACCACCAGCGAGGAACCCCTGAAAATGCCAAGGCTTTCAGGCACATTCACATCAAACAGCCTGCCGTGCAGCCAGACGGAAAGGGAAGCGATGAGAATAGCGCCTATGATGCCTGTATCAAGGGTCTTGATGCTTGCCACGAGGGCAAGGCCGGAGCCCGATACAGCTTCTCTGGCAAAATCCACCCCGAAATCGCTTCCCCAAATGCTGAGTATCGCGTGGACATAGTAGTTAAAAATGACATATATCAGAAAAGACTCCATGCAGGCACGGGCATTTTCCTTTTTGGCCAGTCCTATCGGCAGGGCAATAGCAAAAAGCAGTGGCATCTGGCGAAAAATCGTCCATGCCCCTTCCTCAAGAATAAACCAGAAATTTGACCAGCCGGTTCCCTTCTCCGCCACCGCCCCCAGAATCATCGGGTTTTGGCAAAGGATGGACACGGCTACAAACAGGCCAAACACGCCGAACATAATCACCGGGGTAAACATTGCGCCGCCAAAACGCTGAACCTTCTGCATGACGACATCCTTGGAAATAAACATTTCATTCACCTCTTTCAAAACCATCTTCTGCCGGCGCCGTCATTTCAGCTCAGGCCAGTACCCCCTGTTAGCCTCAATCAGATCGTCCAGAATCGCCTTGGCCACAGAAGCGCTCGGCACCGTCCTCGACAGGGTGATAGCCTGCCACAGGGCCTGATAACTGCCATTAATCCACGCATCGACAACCAGCTTTTCCACCGCAACCTGCTGTTCCATCAGCCCCTTCTGGAACAGGGGAATCCTGCCGATGGAGATTTTTTCATAGCCGGCGGAGCCCACCAGACACGGGATTTCCACCATGGCATCCGAAGCAAAATTAGAAATCGCGCCATCGTTTTCCACAATCAGTAGCATGCGGGCCTGCCTGTTAAAAGCAATCGCTTCCGCCAGGTCCACAATATAGCTGGCATGCTCATCACTGTGAAACCCGCACCCTGCGGCCGTCCCCCTGGCCACAATATCAGCGGCGGCGGCAAAAACCTCCTTCTCGCGATGCTCCATCACCTCGCTGGCACGGGTATGCTCCGGATGGCGGCTGTCATGCCTGAACACATAATCAGGAAAAAGATAATATTTCAGATAGGTGTTGGGCAGTGTGTCCGGGTCTACAGCGTATACATCCCTCGCCTTGGCAAAGGTTTCCCGCCAGTCCGGCTCCGTACCGGCATCAGAATCCACCACATAGCCGCATCCGGCCACATGCGCCTTGATAGCAGGCATCAGGTCGTTGCCATCCCTGTCGCGGATGTCGCACCACCAGCCGAAATGATTCAGGCCGTAGTAGCGCACCGTCATTTCCCTGCGGCTTTTCAGCCCGGCAATTTCGGCCATGCGCTCCTCAATCCCCACAGGCATATCACAGATATTGATAACTCTGGAGCACGGGCGCAGACGGCGGCAGGCCTCCGCCACAATGGCCGCAGGGTTGGAATAATTCAGCATCCACGCATCGGGAGAATATTTCTCCATGTAGTCCAGAATCTCGATTACGCCGCCAATGGAACGCATGCCGTAAGCAATGCCGCCGGGCCCGCAGGTTTCCTGCCCCAGCACGCCATGGCGCATGGGGATTTTTTCATCCTTCTCGCGCATTGCATACTTGCCCACGCGGATATGGGCCATGACAAAATCCACATCCGAAAAAGCCTCCTCCGGCCTAACCGAGTACGAAAACGCAATATCAGGGGCCCGCTCCGCCAGAAGTATCCTGCACGCCTCCGCAATCTTTTTCTGGCGCTCCGCATCATTGTCATAGAGCTTAATCTGGCGGACAGGGAACCTGTCCTGATGCTCCAAAAGCATCAGGACGATTCCCGGCGTAAAGGTGCTTCCCCCGCCCGCAATGACAACAGACGATTTCTTCATAAAAAAACACTCCCTTCATAACTACAGACTATGGAAATTTACGCAATCACCATGCCTGAATAGTATCCAAAAAGGAGTGTAACGTCAATATTTTCAGCGCCTTACGGGACTTATCACCACAAATTGCACCATGTCACAAATACCTGTGACATATCACACAAGCATAAATAAATTTTATAGCTCATATCCCACTGCCCGTCTATCTCTGCTCCGATAAAAACTGCGTATAGCTCACAAACCAGATTTCCACCAGCAGAAAAAAGCCCAGCATGGATTCATAGGGAGTATCATCCCTGTGCAGTACAGGCAGGCGGCACATGCTCACGTAGAGGCTGGCCGAGGAAAGCCCGGCCAGCGTGTTGTCTTTCAGTCTGGTGATGGAAATCACAGGCACCTCCCTGGCGCGAAGCTGGCGGGCAAACTCCACCACATGCTCCGACTCGCCGCTCAGGGATATAATGATGAACAAATCCTCCTTGGTCACATGGGCGGCAATATGCCTCATCTCATCACGCCCGTTGACATGGATAAAATACAGCTCATCAAAAATAAAAATCCGGATAAGCTCATCAGCCACATTGCGCTGCATATGGCCGGAGGCGTAGACAAAAACCTGCCTGGCCCTGCACAGAAGACGGTTGACATACAAAAAATTCTGTCTGGCAATCTCTTCCCCCAGCCTGTGGCAGAGCCTTGTAGCTGCCTGTGCAATATCACCGGCAGGACGCTCCCTGGTCTGCCTGTTCTCCATTTTCAGCATCATCTTCAGGTCGCTGAACCCGTCCAGCCCCAGCTTCTTGGCAAACCTAAGCACCGTGGTACGGGAAACGTTGCAGGCAGACGCTATGTCATAAATAGAAATATAACAGCACTCCCTGCGGTGGGATAGAATATAGCGCCAGACTATAAAATCCGTAGGATTCAGCACCCCCAGATGACGATTGACCAGTTCCTCCAGTTTCATGCTATCAACACCTCGCTTCGCTTGCAGGAACACACAAAAAACGATGCACCATGCCCATCCCTGCTATAACAGACTCAACAGCAAAAATCCCGCATCAAGCCTCCTTGATGCGGGATTGTCGAACTTATTTATCTTCTTTCGTCGGATAATGCGGATGCGCCTTGACGTATTCCACCGGACGGCTCCAATCAACATG
>NZ_JBJDWZ010000029.1:0-25658 GCF_051866355.1 Anaerovibrio sp.
ATATGGCAAAGAATGCAGTCCTGGACTTCTCTATGGAAAAGACCTTTATGGATTACAGGGGCTGGACGGCCACCGGCAAGGTCAACTTCTATTTCTGATAAGCGTATCAGGCCCTCCGGGGAAGCATCCGGATTCTCCGGCTGATAGCGTAATTTTATATTGCATTTTCTATTGCAAAGGCCCGGCTTCTCACGAAACCGGGCCTTTTAGAGTGCAGTCATATATGGAACAACAGAATGCCTAATGTACAAATAAATCCTTGTGCATGTTGATGATTTCACCTATTAGCATCTTGCCCCGGATGTCCGTATGCAGGCCGTCATTGGCCCACTCCGGCGCCAGGATGGTTTTGCTGGTGTCATAAAAATATGGCTCCAGGTCAATGTAATACGGCTGTTTCCGAATAAAGGCGTTTATTGCCTTCATCTTGCTGAGCCAGTTGACATCCGTAGGCGTCTGGAAGGCCAGCATGATATTGTCAGGATTGATGGGCGGCAGGGTCAGGAAGATGGGGCGTATGTCGTTCCTGCGGCATTTCTCGGCAATCCGTGCCAGGTCGGCAATCACCACATCGGCAGAAATCCCGCTTGAGCGCAGGCTGTTTGAGCCGGTCATAATCAGGAGATTGCGGGGCATGATTGGCAGTACGTCGCTGTCAAAGCGCGCCAGCGTGGTGGAAGAGGTATCGCCACTGCGTCCCAGGTTGATGCAGGGCAAATCGATATACGTGGTGTAGCTGTATTCCAGATTGGCCGGCGAAAAGGAAACCGCTCCGCCGCCGTGGGTAATGCTGTCCCCCAGAGCGGCCAGCACGGGCCGGGTGATATGCGGCTCCACCACAAAGCTGTCCGTATCCGAGTACCTGCCGATGGTATTGCCGGAGGCATCGACGGCGCGCACCCGCCAGTAATATTTTCGGGCGTAGCACCGCGGGTTTTCATCGTAGCAGCTGAAAGAGCTGTCGACGACCTTTGACCATATCCTGCGGTCAGCGGGGGCGGTATTGTTTTCTACGGCAGGCGGAGCGGACAAAAGCTCCACCTCATACCGGTCAGCGTCCAGCATGGGAATCCACGTAAACACGGGATACACGGGCTGGGTGAAGTTGGGCATTCTGTCAAAGCTGTTCAGCAGGGGCTTGTCCGGCACAGGTGCTGCTGCATCAATATAAATGGGTTCAGCCGTGGAAAAAACGCCGATAGGCTCCTTGCGCAGATTCATGGCCCTGACACGCCAGTAGAGCCTGGGCAGCTCCTGGTAGGGGGTCAGATCAATCTGCAGGCCGTTGGTAAAGACCTGCCGGGTGGCATAAAGGTGGTTGACCGTGGAAAGCTGGGTGGTGTTTTCCTCGTCAGGCGGGCCGGAGAGCAGCTCAAGCTCGTACAGCACTCCGTCAGGTATGCTGTGCCAGACGAGATAGGGCTTCAGGCTGGCCGGATTGCCTGATGTGTACCTGAAAATGGGTACCGGGCGTATGGGCTCCTGATAGTTGGCATTGGGAATGAGGCTTTCCTGCCCTGATACCCTGCCAAAAATGCCGTAGGCAGTGATTTTGTAGTAGGCGGGAATGGCCGTGGGCGGCACAACGTAGGAATCCTGCACGGTGAACTCCGAGGACACCTTGATGAACTCCGGCTCACCCTCCACCAGCCCGGTGGTCTTGTAGTAGGTTTCCACCTGATAGAGACACGGGTAAGGGTAGCGCTGCCAGGACATGACCGTATTGCCGTCCACCTGGGCAAAGCTGGCCGTAATCCTGTAATTTTTCAGTCCCAGCAAATCCGTCTTTTCCGTCAGGAAAATGCAGAAAATCGTGAAACAGCAGATAATCGTCAAAAATGAAAGAAAGTAGGCAATTAATTTTCGCATATAAAAATGCTCCTCGGTTATTACTATAAATATCAGGTCTATTATACATTAAAAAAAACAATAGAACAACAAAGAGGCTTTTCAAACTGCCAATTTATTAGTATAATATTCGGGATAGAGTGAATTCAGGCTATGAGCGTGATTTTGATTTGCATTTCGGAGCGGTACAGCCGTGGAAAATCATAAAATACACAGATAAGGAAATGATGGCATGTCATTAAATCAGGATTTTATCGCCGCAGCAAAGGAGCTGCTGGGCGAGGAGCAATTTTATGTGAATGAGCCGATGAGCAGGCACACCACCTTCAATATCGGCGGGCCGGCAGACTATCTGCTGTTTCCCTCCAACATGGAGCAGGTGGCCGGGATATTTGTGCTGCTGCGGGAATACGATATTCCGCATACCGTATTGGGAAACGGCTCCAATGTCCTTGTGCTGGACAAGGGCATCAGGGGTGCCGTCATAAAGTTCCACTCGCCTATGAGCTACAAGCGTTGCGAGGGGAGCAGAATCGTGGCCGGGGCAGGCGCATATTTGAAGCATGTTTCCCAGTTTGCGGCAGAGAATGGCCTGACCGGGCTGGAATTTGCCTGCGGCATACCGGGGAGCCTCGGCGGCGCGGTATTTATGAATGCAGGGGCCTATGACGGCGAAATGAAGAATATTGTCTGCCAGGTGAAGACCGTGGCGCACAATGGCAACATTATTACCTATGAGCGGGATGAGCTGGATTTTGGCTACCGCCACAGCGTTTTTCAGCACAACGGGCAGGCAATCTGCGAGATTTCCATGGAGCTGCAGGCCGGCAACAGGGATGATATTCAGGCCAAAATGGATGATTTCACAAAACGCCGTGAAAGCAAGCAGCCTCTGGAGCTGCCGAGCGCCGGCAGTACCTTCAAAAGGCCGCAGGGGTATTTTGCCGGTACGCTGATTGACGAGACGGGGCTGAAGGGACTGCAGGTGGGCGGCGCCCAGATTTCCACGAAGCATGCCGGCTTTGTGGTCAATTCAGGCAACGCCACGGCGGCGGATGTTCTCAGGCTGATTCAGGAAGTACAGGACAGGGTGTACGCCAAGAGCGGCGTCAGGCTGTTTCCGGAGGTACGCATCATAGGTGAGCAGTAGGCGGAGGGCATGGCATGGCAAAGGAGATTGAGCGCAAGTTTTTGGTCAACCGTGCTGTGTGGAGGCCTTCCGGCAAGGGGGTCTTCATCCGTCAGGGGTATCTGTCACTGGACCCGGAGCGCACGGTCAGGGTGCGCCTGAAAGGTGACAGGGGCTTTCTGACCGTCAAGGGAAAAACTCACGGCATTGTCCGCACGGAGCTGGAGTATGAGATTCCGGCGGCGGAGGCGGGGCAGCTTTTAGACGAATTGTGCCTGCGGCCGCTGGTGGAAAAAACGCGCTATGTGGAGTTCTATGAGGGCCAGCAGTGGGAGATTGACATTTTTGCCGGTGACAATGAGGGGCTGGCCGTAGCCGAGGCGGAGCTTGCCGATGAGCTGGACGGGCTGGCACTGCCTGAGTGGGCCGGCAGGGAGGTTTCGGATGATGTCAGGTACTACAATTCCAGCCTGATACATAACCCCTATAAAAATTGGGCTTCGTGCCAGATGATGATAGACAAAGATATGCGGTGAAAATACAATTTCGCCAAATAAGGCATAATGTACAGAAAAAATAATACAAGTATCCATTCAAGGGATAATCGTTGTAATATTTTTCATTAGATGTTGACAAATTAGTGTTAATGAGTGATAATATACAAAGCTCAATGAAAACTTGTTATGGGTACCTTGAGCAGATGGTATAGGAGGGATTTTCTTAATGAAGCATGTATTATCTGTTCTGGTAAAAAATCAGACCGGCGTACTGGTGAGAGTTGCCAGTATGTTTTCCCGCAGGGAGTTCAACATTGACAGCCTGGCTGTGGGTGTGACGGAAAGCCCTGAGTTTTCCCGTATTACCGTGGTGGTATACGGTGATGAGTATCTGGTTGACCAGATGATGAAACAGCTGGAAAAGCTTCCCGATGTGGAGGCAGTGCAGCGGCTGGCGGCCGGGGATGCTGTGTATCGCGGCATGACCATGATAAAGGTCAAGGCTGATGATACCAACAGGCTTGATGTGTTAAAAATGGCGGAGCTTTTCAGGGCCCGCGTCATTGATGTGCAGCCTACGACGCTGATTTTCGAGGTTACCGGCGATGATGACAAGGTGACGGCGTTTACGCGCCTCCTGAAGCCGTATGGTATCCTTGAGATTATCAGGACGGGCCTTATCGGCCTGGAGCGGGGCGAGCATACAATACAAGAACATTGTGAGGAGAGAGAGTATTATGGCAAAAATCTTTTATGACCAGGATGTAAATTGGGAAGTTATCAAGGACAAGACCGTTGCTATTATCGGTTATGGCTCCCAGGGTCATGCACACGCGCTGAACCTGCAGGAGAGCGGCCTGAACGTAGTAGTAGGTCTGTATAACGGTTCCAAGTCCAAGGCTGTTGCTGAGAGCAAAGGTCTGAAGGTTCTGCCAGTTGGCGAGGCAACTGCAGCTGCAGATATTATCATGATTCTGATTCCTGATGAGAAGCAGGCTGAAGTATATAAGAATGAGATTGAGCCAAACCTGACCGCTGGCAAGGCTTTGGCATTTGCTCATGGTTTCAACATTCATTTCCAGCAGATTATTCCACCTGCTGATGTAGACGTATTCATGGTTGCTCCGAAGGGACCTGGCCATCTGGTACGCCGTACCTTTACCCAGGGCGGCGGCGTTCCTGACGTATTCGCAGTATATCAGGATGCTACCGGCCGTGCTTTTGAGCTGGCTCTGGCCTATGCCCGCGGCATCGGCGGCACCCGCTCCGGCTGCATCCAGACTACCTTCCGTGAGGAGACTGAGACTGACCTGTTCGGTGAGCAGGCTGTTCTCTGCGGCGGCGTATGCTCCCTGATCAAGAACGGCTTCGAGACTCTGGTAGCTGCCGGTTATCAGCCGGAGATTGCATACTTCGAGTGCTTCCATGAGATGAAGCTCATCGTTGACCTGATGTATGAGGGCGGCATGGCCAAGATGCGCAAGTCCATCTCCAACACTGCCGAGTATGGTGACTATGTATCCGGCCCTCGCGTGGTAGCTGAGCCTAGCCGCAAGGCAATGGAGCAGGTGCTGAAGGAGATTCAGGATGGTACCTTTGCCAACAAGTTCCTCACCGACAACAAGGTTGGCTGGCCGAACTTCTACGCTATGCGCAAGCTGAATGCAGAGCATCAGATTGAGGAAGTAGGCGGCAAGCTCCGCGGCATGATGAGCTGGCTGAAGGACGGCGCTGATTTGTCCAAGGACTAATGACAGCTGTACCGCGGCCCGTGCCTGCGGCAGAAGCAGTTAAATAGTTGATGTAGATAGGCTTATGCCGTATTTGGCATAAGCCTATTTGTAGCATTAGTATCATTGTGTTGAGTAGCATGGAGAGGTGTATGTTATGGGTATGAATATGACTGAAAAAATCCTGGCGAAGCATGCAGGCCTGGATTCTGTCAGTGCAGGGCAGTTGATTTTCTGCAAGCTGGACATGGTTCTGGCAAATGATGTAACTGCTCCGCCTGCTATCAAGGAATTTGAAAAAATCGGCAGGCCGGTATTTGACAATACAAAAATCGCGCTGGTGCCTGATCATTTTACGCCTAACAAGGATATCAAGGCGGCCGGCCTTGCCAAGACTGTTCGTGAGTTTGCCAGAAAGCATCAGATAAAGAACTATTTTGAGATCGGCCGCGTGGGCATCGAGCATGTCATCCTGCCGGAAAAGGGCATTGTGGGGCCGGGCATGCTGACTATCGGTGCTGATTCCCATACGTGTACCTATGGTGCGGTGAATGGCTTTTCCACCGGCGTCGGCTCCACCGACCTGGGCGTGGCCATGGCTACCGGCGAGGCGTGGTTCAAGGTGCCGAAGGCCATCAAGGTTGTCCTGACCGGCAAGAAGCCGGAGTATATCTGCGGCAAGGACGTTATCCTGACCCTGATTGGCATGATTGGCGTGGACGGCGCGCTGTACAAGGCCATCGAGTTTGCCGGTGAGGGCGTGGCGGAGCTTACCATGACCGACCGTCTGACCATCAGCAACATGGCGATTGAGGCCGGCGGCAAGAACGGCATCTTCCCGTTTGATGAGATTACAAGGGAGTATGTGGAGGGCCGTGTCCAGCAGCCGTATGAGCCGGTAGCGGCTGACGAGGATGCTGAGTATGAGCAGGTGGTGGAGATTGATTTGTCCAAGCTGACGCCTGTGGTGGCTTTCCCGCATCTGCCGGGCAATACCCATCCTGTTTCCGAGATTGGGGAGATTAAGATTGATCAGGTAGTAATCGGCTCCTGCACCAACGGACGCTTTGAGGATCTGCAGCAGGCGGCGGAGATTCTCAAGGGCCATACCGTGCATCCTGATGTGCGCTGTATCATCATTCCAGGCTCCCAGCAGGTTTATCTCGATGCCATGAAGGCAGGCTATGTGGAAACCTTCATCAATGCCGGTGCCGCTGTCAGCACTCCTACCTGCGGCCCGTGCCTGGGCGCCCACATGGGCATCATGGCGGCAGGGGAGAAGGCCGTTTCCACCACCAACAGAAATTTCCGCGGCCGCATGGGCCATGTTGATTCCGAGGTTTATCTGGCAGGCCCTTATGTGGCGGCAGCCAGCGCAATTCTCGGCCGTATTGCAGTTCCAGAGGAGGTAAAGTAAGATGAGCTTAGAAGGAAAGGTTTGGCGCTACGGCGACAATATTGATACGGATGTGATTATTCCTGCACGCTATCTGAACTCCTTTGACCCGAAGGATTTGGCGGCTCACTGCATGGAGGACAGCGACGAGCATCAGGATGCTCCCTTTGCCAGCAATGTGGTGGAGGGCGATATCATGGTAGGCGGCAAGAATTTCGGCTGTGGCTCCTCCCGTGAGCATGCCCCGATTGCCATCAAGGCCGCCGGTGTGCCTGTGGTGATTGCGGCGGATTTTGCCCGTATTTTCTACAGGAACGGCATCAATATCGGACTGCCGCTATTGGAAATCGGTGCTGATGTGGAGAAAATCAGCCACGGTGACAAGCTCCGGGTGGATACTGCCACCGGCGTTATCGAAAACCTCACCACCGGCGATGTATTCCACGCCCAGCCACTGCCGGGCTTCGTGCAGGATATCGCCAGGGCCGGCGGCCTGATTAACTACATCAGGACAAAGGGCTGAAATAAATAAAACCACTGTACAAAATCACTATATAAATTCACTGTATAAATACGCGGCAACAGGGCAGCGCGAACACGGCGCATGGGTGCAACAGCTTTTTGCGCTGATTTGAGGAGATTGAATATGGCAAAGAAAATCGTAGTAATTCCGGGTGACGGCATCGGCAGGGAGATTACAGACTCCGCTGTGGAGGTGCTGAAAAAGACGGCGGAGAAGTATTCACTGGAGCTGGAATATGAGTACAAGGATGCAGGCGGCACGGCCTATGACAAGTTTGGCACGCCACTGCCTGATGATACGCTGGAGGCATGCAAGGCCGCTGACGGCGTGCTGTTTGGCGCCGTAGGCGGCGACAAGTGGGACAATGTAGAGCCGTCTCTGCGGCCTGAGAAGGCGATTCTGGGCCTGAGAAAGGGACTGGGGCTGTATGCCAATCTGCGCCCGGTAAAGGTGGCGGACTCCCTGACGGAGTATTCCCCGTTGAAGCAGGAGCTGGTCAAGGGGGTTGATCTGGTCATTGTCCGTGAGCTGGTGGGCGGCATCTATTTTGGCGACAAGTGCGAGTCGGAGGACTTCAACGGCACTGAGCGCGCCTGGGATCTGGAGAATTATTCCGTGCCGGAAGTGGAGCGCATCGCCAGGCTGGCCTTTGAGACGGCCCGCCTGCGCCGTGGCAAGGTGACTTCCGTGGACAAGGCAAATGTGCTGGCTACTTCCCGCCTGTGGAGGCGCACGGTGGCAGAGGTGGCTAAGGATTATGCCGATGTGGAGCTGAATAACCTCTACGTGGACAACACTGCCATGCAGCTGGCTGTCCGTCCGACCCAGTTTGATGTGATCGTGACCGGCAATCTCTTCGGTGATATTTTGAGCGATGAGGCGGCTGTTATCGGCGGCTCCATCGGCATGATGCCGTCCGCCTCCATCGGTGAGTGCACCAGCCTCTACGAGCCTATTCACGGTTCCGCGCCGGATATTGCAGGCAAGGGCATTGCCAATCCGATTGGCACTATCCTGTCGGCGGCCATGCTGCTGAGGTATTCCCTGCAGGAAGAGGAAGCCGCAAAGGCTATCGAGGCCGCTGTGGATGCGGCCCTGGCTGATGGCTGGCGCACCGCTGATTTGTGGCATGAGGGCTTCAAAAAGGCAAATACCGAGGATATGACCAAGGCTGTGCTGGCGCATATCTGATGGATAGGATAACTTGAGGCCTGCCCGTGCATGCACGGCATATCTAGTGGGGCGGCCTTATAGTTTTTGACGTTATCTTTACAGAAGTTTTGATGAGGGGGGCCTGCGCATGAACGGCGCTCAGGTAATAGTAAAAATTCTGCAGGAGCAGGGGGTTGATACGCTGTTTGGTTATCCCGGCGGCATGATTCTCCCTCTGTATGATGCGTTGTACGATGCGAAAGACATCAACCAGATTCTCACTACTCACGAACAGAACGCGGCCCATGCCGCCGATGGCTATGCCCGTGCCACGGGCAAGGTGGGAGTGTGCATTGCCACCTCCGGCCCGGGCGCTACCAATCTGGTAACGGGGCTGGGAACGGCTTTTATGGACTCGATTCCTGTAGTTGCCTTTACGGGGCAGGTGGATACCGGCCTTCTGGGGCGGGATTCCTTTCAGGAAATTGACATAATGGATGTGACCATGCCTGTCACCAAGCACAATTACAAGGTCAAGGAGCCAAAGGCGCTGGCCGCCACCGTGCGGGAGGCCTTCCGGCTGGCCAGGCACGGCCGTCCGGGGCCTGTGCTGGTGGACATTCCGCGGGATATTTTGCTGAATCCGGCTCCTTTTTATGAGGATGATACACCGGTCAGGGCGGCCGGTGTGCCGGACGCTGACTTCAAGATATGCGTGGCGGAGGCGGCGGAGGTAATCTGTCAGGCGAAACAGCCGGTGATTATCTCCGGCGGCGGCGTTATCAATGCAGGCGCTTCAAGGGAGGTAGTTGCCTTTGCGGAGCACTACAACCTGCCTATCGTGTTTACCCTGATGGGGATTGGCGGCGTGCCTAGCGAGCATCCGAATGTGCTGGGCTTTGCCGGCATGCACGGCACCAAGGCGGCCAATAATGCGGTGGCCAATGCAGACCTTGTGATTTCCCTGGGGAGCCGCTTTGCAGACCGCCAGACGGGCAACCTTGACAAATATACCGTCGGGACGAAGTTTATCCATGTGGATATAGACCCGGCGGAGATTGACAAGAATATCGCCAGCTCCATCGGACTGGCGGGCAATATGCAGACCATCCTCTCCATGCTCATGCAGCGCGAGCCTGCGTCAAGGCTGGAGGAATGGTGGAAGAAAATCCGCGGCTGGCGCTGTGAGTACGCCTACGATTATCACGTATCAAGGCTGACTGTGCCGTGGGCGATGAACTGCGTGGCCAAATCCGTCAGCGGCAAAAAATTTGCTTTTGCAACGGATGTGGGACAGCATCAGATGTGGTGTGCCCTGCATCTAAAGGTGCAGGAGCCGCGCACGTGGTTTACCTCCGGCGGCCTCGGCACCATGGGCTTCGGCCTGCCGGCGGCCATGGGGGCGCAGGTGGCCTACGAAAACAGCGGCAGTGAAAGGCGCGTGGTGCATGTGGCCGGTGATGGCGGCATCAAAATGACCGGCAATGAGTATTACACCATCGCCCGGCTGAACCTGCCGATTATCTCCATTATCGTGAACAACAGCAGTCTGGGCATGATTCGCCAGCTTCAAAAGGTCAACTACAAGGAAAGGTACATCGCCTGTGAGCTTGATTATCCGATGGACTATGCCGCTTATGCCAGGAGCTTCGGCATTGAGGCAGAAAATGTCGATTCCACGGAGGGCTTTGAGGAAGCCTTCAAGCGCGCCATGTCCGAGCGCAGGCCGTATGTCATCGTCATGAACATTCACAGGAGCTTTGTGGAGCCGATGATAAAGGGCGGCGCCAGGATTAACGAGTTTGTGGATTTTAAGTGATGGGTTTTGCATGAACTGAAAAGGACAGCTGCGGAATGACTGATATAAGACGCTTCCGTGGCTGTCCTTTTGCGGTTTGAATCTATGTGCAGTTTTGGGCGGTGCATGTGATGCACAGGTGCCGATGGTTATTTACTGAGCTTTGCTTCGTAAAGCTCCTCAAAAAGCTGGCAGGCATCCATGATGCAGTCCGGGCAGGAGCGGAGCACCTTGCCTGTGCCACTGCCCTTTAGCTCGTGGCAGAGCACGGAGCCGTTCTGCGCCTTGAATTTTTCCATGATTTCCCGGCCCAGGGCGTAGGTTTTGGCTTTGGTGGATGGCTGTTCCAGATTGCCACAGCTGTTCAGCAGGCCGACCAGGGCGAGAGCGCCGCTGATGGCGCCGCAGGTTCCCTGCATATTGCCGCCGCCCAGCCCGAAGGCTTCGGTGATTTTAAAAAGCTGTTCCGGCGGCATATCCACCAGATCGGCGTAGGCGAGGGCTACTGACTGGGCGCAGTTGTAGCCGAGGTCGTGTTTTTCGATTGCGATTTTCTTTCTGCTTTCCATAATGCTTGTTACTCTCCCTGCATAAAATTTTGCGTGCTAAAAATTTCCGTCCTGCATTCTGCCTGTGCCGCCGCTTGCCGCTCCGGCAGCCTGCGGCGAGGAAAACTGCATCAGGGAAAATTATATCACACTTTGCAGGAATTTTGTATGCGGGGGATTTTGCCATAAATTTTATTCAAAAGCAGGAAAAATACCTGCGCATGTAGAATGAGTAATGAACGGGGATGAAATATATCCGCAGTGTGGCGGAAATTTTTCTTGCATCAGACGGGCGGTGAGAATATGGATTACGAATTTCTGGAAAATCTGGGAAAGCTGGCCCTGTCCTGCGTGCTGGGCGGCATGATAGGCTATGAAAGGCAGTCAAGGCGCAAGTCCGCGGGACTGCGCACCAATATACTGGTGTGCCTGGGCTCCTGCCTGATAATGATGATGTCATACGATATATACAAGCAGGTGGAGGGCATGACCAATGCGGACCCTGCCCGGCTGGGGGCGCAGGTAGTAAGCGGCATCGGTTTTCTGGGCGCCGGTGCCATCATGAAGGAGGGCCTGAGCGTCACGGGGCTTACCACGGCCGCATGCCTGTGGGTGGTGGCCTGCGTGGGGCTGGCGGTAGGCGCCGGTTTTTATATAGAGGCCATAATGACCACCGTCTTTGTCGTGATGGTGGTGGGGGTTCTCAGTCATTTTGAGCTGAAAAAATCCACCCGTGCCGGTGTGCTGCAGCTGACGATTTATTCAGACAACAATCCGGAGCAGCTGTCCGTCATTACCAGCTGCCTTGACGATATGCATATAGATATCACCAAGATAAAAATGCACGAGGAATATGCCAGGAACGAGCGGGAACAGACAATTATCCTCGTCATGGAAATGATGCTGCTGAACAGCAGGCATTACAGCACTACGTATATCGTCAACGTTTTGCAGGAT
Organism: Anaerovibrio sp.; assembly: GCF_051866355.1. Classification (GTDB taxonomy): domain Bacteria; phylum Bacillota; class Negativicutes; order Selenomonadales; family Selenomonadaceae; genus Anaerovibrio. Next base: position 11,579 of record NZ_JBJDWZ010000029.1, read on the forward strand.
TTGCCGGGCATCCACGGCATCGAGCTGCGCTGATGCTGTTCTGAGGCGCAGGTCGGAGGGCGGCCGCGGGTGGCACGGATGAAAAGGGAAAGGAAATGGTGCGTATATGTTGAAATGCAGCACGAAGGCAGGGATTTTTTTTCTTAGCATGGGACATTTTGCTGCAGATTTTTATAACAATTTTTTGCCGGTACTCCTGCCGCTGATTATGGTGAAGCTGGGCATGTCACTGACCATGTGCGGCGTGCTTGTGATGGTGCTGGCATTCATGGCCAGCACTATTCAGCCTTTTGTGGGCTATGTGGTGGACAGGCATGACTGCGGCAGCTGGCTGGTCTGGTCGGTGCCGCTGTGCGGCCTTTTTATCTGCCTGGCAGGCTATGCGCCCAATCAGCCGGTGCTGTTTCTGCTGTGCGCCCTGATGGGGCTGATGGTGGCGATTATTCACCCGCTGGGCATCGCCCTGCTGGACAAGGTGGGCAGTGCAAGGTATCTGGGGCGGTATATGTCCTTTTATATTGTCAGCGGCAATGTGGGCTTTGCCATTGTGCCGGTGGTGGTGACGGCCTTTCTGGAATATTTTTCCATTGAACTGATGCCGCTTCTGGCCATTCCCGGCATCCTGCTGGGAGCGGCGTATTATTTCAGCGGCATTTACCGGCTGCCGTCAGCAAATGCTAAAAAGTCCCGGCTGTCCGAAGAGCAGAATATCAGCTTCGGGGAAATTGTGAAAAACAGGGCCGTGGTTATGCTGAATGCGGCGCAGGCCCTCCGTTGCTGGACCCATGTGGCCGTGTCCACCTTTTTGCCGCTGGTACTGCTGTCACACGGCTATTCCAGCATGATGGCCGGCAGTATGCTGGCAATATTTCTGCTGGGCTCGGCGGCCGGGGGCATCAGCGGCGGCGAGCTGGGGGACAGGTTCGGCCACAAAAGGCTGATTGTCACCTATCTGGCGGTGTCAGCGGTGCCGATTGTCTTTTTCTTTGAGTATCCTGATGCCGGTATCTGGACGACGGCCGCCCTGTTTTTGGGCGGCGCCTGCTCCCACGGCACTCAGCCCAGCTCTATTGTCTGGACTGGGAGGCTGATGCCGAAGTACATCGGCGTGGCTTCCGGCATGATGATGGGGCTGTGCTTCGGCCTCGGCAGTGTCGGTGCGGCCATTACGGCGGCCATCGGGGACTACGTGGGACTGGAAACGGCCATGCTCCTGAGTGTCCTGCCTATGACTGTGGCGGCGGTTATCACGGCGCTGACACCTTATCCGAGGGAATAAATGCCGACGGACGTAGAAGATTGTTGATTGCTGGAGGAGTTTTATGTTGATAATCATCGAGAAGGCGATTTTGCATATATTGGATTTTGCGGGAGGCGGGCCTGTGCTGTCGGGGCAGGAGCTGGAGCTGGAGCAGAGCACGCGGGAGTTTCTGACCAGGCATGTGGAAAAAACCATCGGCAGTCAGGATGCCAAGACGGGCAAGTTTTATGAAAACAGCGAGTTCAGCGGCCATCTGGCGGAATATCTGGGGGGCGGGAGCAGTTTTACAGATTTTTCCTGTCAGGTGGCCGAGGCCATGTACCAGCCCCTGAGCCATGCGGAGGACATAGAATGTGCGGATTTGTTTGTCTGCCAGCTTCGCGTGGACGATACGCCGCAACTGGTGCTGTTCAAATGCACCAACAATCACGGCTATGTGCATCAGGTGAATGTGGCGGAGGATGGCAGTATCGCAACCGGGGTGCTGGACAGCTACGGACTTCTGCCCAACCTCAGCCAGCGGATGGAGGAATTTGCCTATATCAACCTCGACACAAAGGAGGTGCTGATAAAGGCGAAGCGCTACTCCATTGACGGCAACAAGGTGTTTGTCCTGCCGGAGCTTTTGCTGGAATGCGTTCAGGCCCCTTCCCCCAACGAAACCATTAAGGAAATAAATAAGGCGGTGAAGAAGGTCACGGAGGCGTACTGTCAGGATCAGGTGGAGGCCGCCGCGGCCGTCAAGAGCTACATAGCGGAAAACCTGCCCCCTGACGGGCATCTGGACCCGCAGGAGGTCGGCAGGGCGGTGTTCAAGGACAATCCCTCCATGCAGGAGGATTACAGGCAGGAGATGGAAAACGGCGGTTTCAGTGAGCCGGTGGTAGTCAATCAGGAGGCGACCCTAAAAAAGATGCGCAAGCACAGGCTCAGCACCGATACGGGCATCGAGCTGGTGATACCTACCGAGTTTTTCGAGAATACGGAGTTTGTGGAGTTTTACAAGGATGATGACGGGTTCATGTCCATCACCCTGAAAAACATCCAGAATATAACCAATAAATAATTTATTTTAAGGAGCTAGGTTTTTAAATGTCATTTTCAGAAAAGTTACTAAAGGTCAAGGCGGAGGCCATGCAGGAGGCGGCCCCTATGTTCAGGCATATTGATGAGATTGCCGAGGCAAATACGTTGAAGGTGCTGGATGCCATGCGCGAGTGCCAGGTATCCGAGGCGCATTTCAACACCACTTCCGGCTATGCCTATGACGACATCGGCAGAAGCAAGATAGAGGAATTGTATGCAAAGGTATTCGGGGCGGAGCGGGCGCTGGTGCGCACAAATTTTGTTTCCGGCACCCACGCCCTTGCCACTGTGCTTTTTGGCATTTTGCGACCGGGGGACAAGCTGGTTTCCCTTACGGATGCTCCTTATGATACCATGCAGACCGTCATCGGCTATGCCAATCCCAGCAAGGGCTCATTGAAGGAGTTCGGGGTGCTGTACGATGAACTGCCGATGCCGGGAGGCAGGGTGGATATGGCGGGGATTGCCGGGAAAATCACACCTGATACGAAGCTGGTGCTGATACAGCGCTCCCGCGGCTATTCCATGCGCAACCCGCTGACGCTGGATGAGATTGGGGCAATCTGCGCCGAGGTGAAAAGGGTAAAGCCTGACTGTATCTGCTTCGTGGACAACTGCTATGGTGAGTTCGTGGATACCCGTGAGCCGGTGCAGGTGGGGGCGGACATCATGGCCGGTTCCCTGATAAAAAATCCGGGGGGCGGCGTTGCCCTTACCGGCGGCTATATTGCCGGCCGTGCTGATTTGGTGGAGCTGGCCTCCTACCGGATGACCGCGCCCGGCATGGGTGATGAGCTGGGGGCTTCCCTCGCCAACAACCGCATGATTTTTCAGGGCTTTTTCCTTGCGCCTCATGTGGTGGCACAGGCGGTCAAGGGAGCTGTCTTTGCGGCCGCCCTCTTCGCCAGGCTGGGCTATAAGACATTGCCACTGCCAACCGACGTGCGCGGCGATATAATTCAGGCTATCCAGCTGGATGCACCGGAAAAGCTGATTGCGTTCTGCGGCGGCATCCAGAAGTATTCGCCGGTGGATTCCTTTGCGGCGCCGGAGCCGTGGGACATGCCGGGCTATGCTGACCAGATTATCATGGCGGCCGGTACCTTCGTGCAGGGAGCCTCTATTGAGCTTAGTGCCGACGGGCCGCTCAGGGCGCCGTACAATGTGTACCTGCAGGGAGGCCTGACCTTCGAGCATGCCGTTATCGGCATTATGGGGGCGGCCCAGGCCATCGAGGATTTGAAGTAATATTTTTGGCTAAATCTGCGCAATAAAAGGCTGTATCCCTGCCGGACGAATATCCGGTGGAGATACAGCCTTTTTGCCTGCGCAATTCGCTTTTTGCAATACCGCTCCTGCAACACTGCGCTCCAGCTTACATCTGGCGGTAAATGCCGATAACCTTGCCCAGAACGGCAACATCCTTCTCGTAGAACGGCTCCATGGAATCATTTTCCGGCTGGAGGCGGATGCAGTCCTCTTCCTTGAAGAAACGCTTTACGGTAGCGCCTTCGCCATCAACCATGGCTACTACGATATCGCTGTTCTCGGCGGTGTTCTGCTGGCGTACCATCAGGTAATCGCCGTCATTGATGCCCGCATTGATCATGCTTTCGCCCTTGACGCGGAGCATGAAGCACTCACTGCTGGTCCCCATGAGGTTTACAGGGAAGGCAAAGGTATCCTCGATGTTCTCCTGTGCCAGAATAGGCATGCCCGCAGTAACGGTGCCGACCAGCGGTACATTCACAGTGCGCTCCCAAGGCTTGTCCTCCAGAAGATCAATAGCTCTAGGCTTGGTAGGATCGCGGCGAATCATGCCGGCAGCTTCCAGCTGGTTCAGATAGCCGTGAACAGTGGAGCTGGATTTCAGGCCAACTTCCTTGCCGATTTCACGTACAGAAGGCGGATAGCCCTTCTTCATCAGCTGTTCCTTGATAACCTTGTAGATTTGTTCCATCCTCTTGTCTGCACAACGCTTGCGTCCCATAAACAAAACTTCCTTTCAACTCAAGTTTAATGTAAACCTATTGTACCATATAAATGTTTGATTGTAAAGCGTTCTGCAAACAAAAGTGCCTAAGATGGTGAATATTTTTCGATGCGCCGGAAAAAATAGTTTTTGTAAATAAATATGTAAGATATTTGTTTGAACAATTGCCATCAATACAGTATAATATAGAATAGTTAGTGCTATATATTTGTGTGTTATTTTGAACGGGAGATTTTAATATGGACTTGAAGGAATTTTTTACTGCATATCCGAAGGTAGCGCTGGGGTTTTCCGGAGGGGTGGATTCCTCGTATCTGCTGTATGCGGCCAGGCAATGTGGGGCGGATGTCAAGCCGTATTATGTCAAGGGGCCTTTTCAGGCGGAATTTGAGCTGCAGGACGCGATTGCTGTGGCGAAATTTGCGGGAGCGGACAATCTGTCCATACTCGATGTGAATACATTGGAGGATGAGCGGGTGACGGCCAATGACCCACTGCGCTGTTACTACTGCAAGTGCAATGTGTTCGGCGCCATCAAGGAGCAGGCCGCCAGGGACGGCTACGAGGTCATAATCGACGGCACGAATGCGTCTGATGACCTGAACGACAGAACCGGCTCTATTGCCCTGCGGGAGCTGAAGGTGCTTTCGCCCCTGCGTATGTCGGGGATTACCAAGACCGCTATCCGCCTGCTGTCCAAGGAGGCGGGGCTGATGACCTGGGATAAACCGGCTTATGCCTGCCTGGCTACCAGAATTCCGACGGGCATGCCTGTGACGAAGGAGCTTCTGGCCAAGGTCGAGATGGCGGAAAGCGAGCTGATGTCACTGGGGTACAGGGATTTCAGGGTGCGGATACTGGGCAACGCCGCCAAGCTGCAGCTGAAGCCGGAGCAGATGGCAAAGCTCATGGGAGAGAGGTATCTGGTGCTGTATGTGCTGGAACAGTATTTTGACGAGGTTTATCTTGATTTGAAGGATCGCTGACATGACTGATTTACATGAAATGCTTTTGAAGGTAAAAACCGGCGAGATTTCGCTGGAGCAGGCCGAGGGGTATCTCCGCCGCAGGCCCTTTGAGGAACTGGGCTATGCAAAGCCGGATACCCATCGCCGCATCCGGTCGGGGTTTCCGGAGGTGGTTTTTGCCCAGGGAAAGGCGGATGAGCATCTTCTGGCCATCTGCCGGAGGATATATGCTGATGAAGGAGAGGTTATGGCGACCCGCGCCTCGGAGCATCAGTATGAACTGCTCCGGTCGGTGCTGCCGGAGGCAGAATATGACAGGCTGGCGAGGATTGTCACCTGCGTAAAAAGCCCGCGGCCGCAGACGGGCTGTATAGCCGTCTGCACGGCAGGGACGGCGGACATTCCCGTGGCGGAGGAAGCCGCCAGGACGGCAGAGTATTTTGGTAATCGTGTTGAACGCATTTTTGATGTAGGGGTCAGCGGCCTGCACCGCCTGCTTTCCCGTCTGGAAACGATTCAGAAGGCCAACTGCGTGATTGCGGTGGCAGGCATGGAGGGGGCGCTGGGCAGCGTCATAGCGGGACTGGTGGACAAGCCGGTGATTGCGGTGCCGACATCTGTAGGCTACGGAGCGAATCTGCAGGGGTTGTCGGCTCTTTTGACCATGATAAATTCCTGTGCCAACGGCATAGCGACAGTGAATATAGACAACGGTTACGGCGCCGGGTATATTGCCTCACAGATTAACCGGCTGGCTCAGGCGACGATGCCGGAGCAGGCGTGATATCCGGCAAAGTGCAAGGGGGACATAATGAGCAGGATTTTATATATTGATGCGCCTTTCGGCATCAGCGGCGATATGCTGGCCGCCGCCCTTATTGATTTGGGGGCCAGCTATGAAAAGGTACGGGAGGCTTTGGACAGCCTGCCCATAAGCGGGTTTGCCACAGAGGTTTCCCGCGTGAAGAAGGCCGGGCTGGATATGTGTGATTTTCTGGTGCGGCTTGACAGTGAGCACGAAAACCACGACCACGATATGGCATATCTGCACGGCCATGAGCATGTGCATGAACATGAGCATAGCCACGAACACAGTCATAGCCATGAGCATGAACATGGGCATAGCCACGAGCACGGTCATAGCCATGAGCATGAACATAGTCACGAGCACGGCCACAGCCATGAGCATGAACATAGCCACGAGCACGGTCACAGCCATGAGCATGAACATGGGCATAGCCACGAACACGGCCATATCCATGAGCATGGGCACAGCCATGAACATCACCATCATCATGAGCATCGCGGCATGCCGGAAATCAGGGCGATTCTGTCCGGCAGTAATTTAAGTGATGCGGCCCGTGCCGTGGCGCTCAGGATTTTTGATGTGCTGGCCGAAGCCGAGGCCGAGGCTCACGGCACTACGGCTGACAAGGTGCATTTTCACGAGGTGGGGGCGGTGGACTCCATCGTGGATATTGTGACTATTGCGGTGTGCCTTGAGGATTTGCGGCTGGACGGCGTGGTGGCAGGAAGCCTGACGGATGGCACAGGCACTATCCGCTGTCAGCACGGCATCATGGCCGTGCCTGTACCGGCTGTTACCAATATCGCTATACGCAATCATCTGCGGCTGAAAATCAGCTCCGTAGAAGGGGAGCTGGTTACGCCGACAGGGGCGGCCGCCGTGGCGGCAATCCGCACGGCTGACAGCCTGCCTGCCTCCTATCGCATCATCGGCTCCGGCATGGGGGCAGGCAAGCGCGCATACAGCGTGCCGAGCTTTCTGCGCCTGCTGCTTCTTGAGGCGGAGCCGCAGGATGAGCCGGAGGGGCTGTCGGATACGGTTGTCAGCCTGGAAACCAACATAGATGACAGCAATGGCGAGGCGCTGGGGCTGGTGATGGACATGCTTATGGCGGCAGGTGCAAGGGATGTGTACTTTACGCCTATTTTCATGAAGAAGAACCGGCCTGCCTATCTGCTGGGGGTAATCTGCAGTCCTGACGCCGCCGGTGACATGGAGAGGATTATTTTTCAGCACACCAGCAGTATCGGCATACGCCGCCATGTCTGCAGCCGCCGCATCATGAAGCGGGAGAGCCGCGAGGCTGTCATTGATGGAATCAGCGTCAAAGCCAAGCTGTGCAGTTATGGCGATATAAAAAAATGTTACCCGGAATACAGCAGTATCAGGCTGCTGCAGGAGAAAAAGGGCCTTGATTACCTTGCGGCCTATGAATTGATAAGAATGTACACCATGAATGATAAAAATGTGATATAATGTATAATCAGCAGTGTTGCATAATGTGTAGGCAATGTACTTTTGAGGGATAGATAATGAAACAGATACCGTACTTATGTAATGATGAGAATGATTTTAGGGAAAAGGTAACGGCCTTCAAGGCCGATTTGGCAAAGATGCCTGAATACAGCTGTATTCTTGTTACCATGTATGTGGATTCGTATTTCAAGGGGATAGCTCCCAGGCTGATTGATGTATTGAAGGAGCTTTTACCGGATGCAAAGATTGTGGGCGGTACGGTGTCTGCCAACATAACGGCAGGTGTCATCAATCTGTTCGGTATATCGCTGACCTTTTCGGTGTTTTTCAAGTCCACAGTGGATGTCATAGCCATTCCGTGGAAGGACAAGGACAGCGCCAGGCTGGGCAAGGATTTGCTGTGGTATATCCGTCAGCTTTATCAGCCGGTGGCCGTCCAGATGATTTCATCGGGCTATAATCTTGACGTGGTGCCATTTCTCCGGGAGGTGTCCAACATCCCGGAGGATATTGCTGTTTTTGGCGGCGTGGTGGATGATGGAACGGTGTCAGGCCCCGGCTTTGTCTTTGCGGATACGGAGTTTATTGAACGAGGCATGGCAGTGGTCATCTACAAGGGCAGGAATCTCTTTGTCCACATGTGCAGCAGCAGCGGCTGGCAGCCACTGGGCAGAAAGATGAAGATTACGGCCCTGGCGGATAATCACACGACGCTAGCCGATCTGGACAACGGCACCAGCATCAGGGATGTTTACGAAAAATACCTGGGTGTGAACTGGGATGAATCCTTTCTGGACGAGGCCGTGGTTTTTCCTGTCTGCATCAACAGAAACGGCACGATTCTCAACCGCATGCCACGCGCCCTGCGCCCGGATGGTTCGGCCAACTATGGCGCCGATTTTCAGATCGGCGAGGTGATACAGCTCTGCTATGGCAATCCGACGGTGGTTATTCAGGGAACCTATGGCATCCAGTACGATATGGTCAGGTTCCAGCCGGAGGGTATTTTTGCCGTCAGCTGCTGGGCCAGAAGGGTGCTTCTGAACAAGGATGTCAATCAGGAGCTGGAGGTGTGCAGGAGCTGCGCCCCGTCTACGGGCATCTATGCCCTGGGCGAGTACGTGCGCGACCACAAGGGAAAAATTCACCTCAACAACATGTATCTGAGCATTGTGGGCATGCGTGAGGGCGGTACGGTCAACCTGCCTAATGACATGAGCTACCTGCATCAGAAGGTGGAGTTCCAGAACAAGGGCAACAGCGTCCTGAGCCACATGCTGCACTTTGTGCAGGCGGTGTCCGAGGAGCTGGAGGACTACAACAGGCAGCTCAGGCACATTGCCGACACGGACAAGCTGACAGGCCTGTACAACAGGGGTGCCCTGGACAGGATTATAGAGGAAGAAATCTACCGCTCACGGGAAAAGATGGAGCCTATGTCGATTATGGTTCTGGACGTGGACAATTTCAAGGATGTCAACGACAAATTCGGCCATCTGATAGGGGATGCCTCCCTGATGTGCGTGTCCAACATCATCAGGGAAAGCGTGCTGGAGATTGATTTTCCGGGACGCTGGGGCGGTGATGAATTCATGGTAATCATGCGGGATGCCGATAGCGAGGCGGCACTGCAGATTGGCGAGCGCATCCGCCGCAATGTGGAGGATTCCTCCATGGAAAACGGCATGCTGCGCATGTCCGTCAGCGTGGGAGTGGCCACCCTGCACGCCCTGGACGACAAGAAGAGCCTCTTCAAGCGGGCCGACGATGCCCTGTATATGGCCAAATATAAATTCAATAAAAATAACGTGCAGATTATCAGGTAGGCCGCCGATGTCCTGCACATGGGGAATACACATTCATTTAGGATTAGCAAAGGAGTATATTTGACATGATTTTGAACCGTAAATCCGTAGAGCTGCTGGCTCCTGCCGGCAACTGGGATGCACTGGTAGCGGCAGTGGAGGCTGGTGCCGACGCTGTTTATCTGGGCGGCAAGCATTTTAACATGCGCATGCACCGGAATAAGGAGACTAATTTCGATGATGAGATGCTGAAAAAGGCTATAGAGTATGCACATGCTCATGGCGTGCAGCTGTATGTTACCCTCAACAATCTCATCAGCGTGGAGGAGGTCGAGCCGCTCAAGAAGTATCTGACCTATCTGAATGAGATAAGGCCTGATGCTATTCTGGTGCAGGATTTTGCGGTTTTGGAGCTGACAAGGGAGCTGGGGGTCGATATCCCCCTGCATACCTCGGTGATGATGAACACCCACAATGAGCATGCCATCAAGAAGCTGAAGGAGTACGGCATCACCCGCATCGTGGTGGGACGTGAGATGACCCTGTCCGAGCTGTCGCTTTTCAAGGAGCGCACCGGGCTGGAGATTGAGTATTTTATGCACGGCGATATGTGCATCGCTGAAAGCGGCCAGTGCATCCATTCCGGGGTGCTGTTCGGCCAGAGCGGCAACCGCGGCCGCTGTCTGAAGCCTTGCCGCTGGCAGTACAAGCTGATTGATGAGGCGACGGGAGAGGTGCTGGACAAGGACGACCGGCATGACTACAAGCTGGCCCTGAAGGATATGTGCATGTACCGGAACATTCCGGAGCTGATTCAGGCGGGCGTGTTCTCCTTCAAGATAGAGGGACGCATGCGCCCGGCTGATTTTGTGCGCCGCATCGTAGCCACCTACAGGAAGGCGATTGATGCCTATATTGCCGACCCTATGGGCTATACCGTGGATGAAGAGGGCTGGCGGGATCTGTATGAGAACCGCGCCCGTGATTTTACGACTACCTTTGCACTGGGACAGCCGGACGAGAAGGCCATTGGCTTTGATGGAAGCCGTGAGCCGCGCTTTTTCAGCAATGCCGTGGAGGAACCGGGCTTTCAGGATGAGATTTTGAAGGCGGAGGCCCCTATTCGGGCGGAAAACCCTGCCCGCAGGACGCTGTCCGTGCAGGTTTCCGATATTGCGGCGGTAAAGGCGGCCTGCGAAAATGGCGCCGATACGGTCTATCTGGCCGGCGAGGTGTTCAGGCCGAAGAAGCCGTGGACGCTGAAAGGCATCGGCGAGGCGATTGCCATCGGCAGGGAGCATGGCACGAGGATTGTAGTCAGCACGCCGAGGACGACCATGCGCCGTGAATGCGGGGAGCTGGAGCAGTTCTTCCACGGGCTTGAGGAGCTTCAGCCTGATGGCATTATGGTCAGCAACCTTGGTTCCTTGAAGCTGGCGCAGGAGTGTACGTCACTGCCTGTACAGGCGGATTTTTCCTTTAATCTCTTTAACCACATGGCGGCGGCTTTCCTGAAAAAGAACGGCCTTGTGATGGGAACTGCCTCTCTGGAGCTGGCCTTTGAGCAGGTGCGGGGACTGGTGGAGAATTCCCCGTTGCCGATTGAGGTCATTGTGCACGGCTCCTATGAGTCCATGATTTGCGACCACAATTTTGCGGCAATGCAGCTGCCGTACAACCATCTGGACAATCCGGAGCTCATAGAGAGGCGCTATGCCCTGAAGGATAATGCCGGTGAGATTCATTCCCTGCGCATGGATCAGTTCGGGCGCAACCACATCCTGTTTGCCAAGGATTTGTGCTACTACCCGTATCTGGAAAAGTTTAACGGCGTGGCCTCTTTCAGAATTGAGGCCAAGGACTATGAGCCGGAGCTGGCGGGCAGGCTGACCGCGGCCTACAGAAAGGCGCTGGACAGGCTTTCTGCCGGTGTGCCTTATCTTGATGAGGCTGATTTTGCCGCCATGCAGCAGGAGGGGCCTCGCAGGCTGGGGGTAGGCGTGTACCGTTTCCGCCAGTCCCAGAATTCGCTGTAATATGGCAGTCTGGCAATATTGTGGATAGGAGAGTTGTTTTATGTCCTTAGATAGACCTATTGGCCCGGAGGCCATTCTGGAAAAGAAAAAGAAATATATTATGCCGTGCCTGGCGCATTTTTACAAGGAGCCGAGGCAGTTCGTCAAGGGTGAGATGCAGTATCTTTATGACAGCGAGGGCAGGAAGTATCTGGACTGCTTTGCCGGTGTTTCCGTTATCAACTGCGGCCACTGCAACCCGGAAATCAATGCGAAGGTTGTGGAGCAGGTACAGAGCCTGCAGCATGTATGCAATATCTACCTGACGGAGAATTTTGTCAATCTGGCAGAGAAGCTGGCGGAGGTGACGCCGGGCGACCTGCAGAAGACCTTCTTCTGCTCGACGGGAACGGAGGCCAATGAAGGCGCATTGCTGCTGGCTTCCATCTATACCGGCAGGGATGAGTTTATTGCGCTCAGGAACGGCCTGCACGGCAGAACCAAGCTGACCATGAGCCTGACAGGCATCCAGATGTGGCGTACTGACCCGCATCCGTGCGGCGGCATCCATTTTGCCCCGAACGCCTACTGCTACCGCTGTCCGCTGGGCAAGAAGTTCCCTGAGTGCGATTATGCCTGTGCCGATGCGGTGGAGGATTTGATTAAGACCGCTACCAGCGGCCGTCCTGCCGCCTTGATTGCAGAGGCTATTCAGGGCAATGCCGGCATTATTACGCCGCCGAAGGGGTACTTCAAGCGCGTGAAGGAGATTTTGGAGAGCCATGATGCCCTGCTGATTATTGACGAGGTGCAGACGGGCTTTGCCAGAACCGGCAAGATGTTTGCGATTGAAAACTTTGACGTGGTGCCTGATATCATGTCCATGGCAAAGGCGCTGGGCAACGGTGCGCCGATTTCCGCCTTTACAGCTTCGGCGAAGATTGCGGATACGTATACCAGGCCGGGAGCATCCACCCTGGGGGGCAATCCTGTTTCCTCCATGGCCGGTATCGGCGTGCTGGACTACATCAGGGAGCACAGCCTGATGGAAAATGCCCGTGAGCGCGGCCAGCAGCTGTACGACGGACTGACGGAGCTGCAGAAGAAGCATCCGATTATCGGTGATATCCGCGGCCTCGGCCTGATGCGCGGCGCCGAGTTTGTACATGCTGACAAGAGCCCGGCGGCAGATGAGCTGGACAGGGTGCTGGAAGCCATGAAGGACAGGGGCTTTATCATCGGCAAGAACGGCGTGGCCCGCAACGTCATGGCCTTCCAGCCGCCTCTGGTGATTACGGCGGCAGACATTGATAACGTGCTGAACAGCCTTGAGGATGTGCTGACGGAATTCGGCTACTGATGCCGTCAGGTCGAGGTTGTTATGTTTGCAGTTATCGTAAATACGCTGGCGATTGTGGCCGGTTCGCTGATTGGCCTGCTTCTGCGCAGGGGCCTGCCGGAGAAGCTGACTGCCGCGCTGATGCAGGGGCTGGGCCTCTGTACGGTGCTGATTGGCGTACAGGGGGCTGTCCGGGAAAGCAATATCCTGATAATGATAGTTTCCGTCGTGCTGGGACTGCTGATTGGTGAATCCTGTGATGCTGACGGGCGCGTGAACCGTTTTGCGGAGCGGCTGATGAGCCGTTTTGCCAAGGGGGGCGGCGAGGCTGACAGGATTGCCAATGCCTTTGTCACCTCCTGCCTGATTATGAACGTAGGCGCCATGGTGATTGTGGGGTCGCTGGATGCAGGCCTGCGGGGGGACTATACCATGCTGTACACCAAGTCATTGCTGGATTTTATTTCCGGCATCATGATGACGGCGGCCATGGGGATAGGCGTCATGGGCTCCGCCGTGTTCACGCTGGTCTTTCAGGGGGCGATTGTACTGCTGGCGGAGTTTGTTGCGCCCTTTATCTCTGACTACATCATACAGGAAATGTCCTGTACCGGGTGCCTGATTATTCTGGCCCTGGGCCTGAATATGCTGGAGCTGACAAAAATCAAGGTGATAAACTATCTGCCGGCTTTGGTGGCCGTGCCTCTGGTGGCGTATGCCGCCAGGGCTCTGGGAATGTAAAAAAATAACGGGGTCCCTGTATCCTGCTGACATTGGCGGCGGCAGGCTATGGAGGCCCCGTTTGTTTATGCTTATGTGCTTTTCCTGTGCTCTATGGTTTATCGCTTATGCTAAAAGCTGGTACAGCTTGTAGCCGATGAATATGGCAATGTATATGACGATGATTTTTTCCAGCCTGAGCAGGATGCGGTTGATGGAGCGCTGCAGCAGCCTGTACACCATAAAGCCGCCAATGGCGCCGTAATCAAGGCCATTCATCTGCTGTCCGCTCAGCAGGGTGACGATGTAATCCAGCATGGGATTTTCCTCCTTGTGAAACTATTGGTACAGATGAAGTATAACATGTGTGACGGAAAAACACAATATGTTCTATATAAAAATACGGAGTTATGTTCTGCGAAAATATCCCTGCGGGCGGGAAGTTTTTTGCAATTTGTTTAAAATTTGTTTGACAAATGCTCTGCAGGCTGATATAATCCTAAATTGTTCGGTGCTTTTAAGCAGGCACCGCCTACATCGCGGGATGGAGCAGCAGGTAGCTCGTCGGGCTCATAACCCGAAGGTCAGAGGTTCGAGTCCTCTTCCCGC
>NZ_JBJDWZ010000030.1:0-23432 GCF_051866355.1 Anaerovibrio sp.
TAGAGTTGAAGCTCGTGGTGAAGCTCAAGGAAAGTAAAAAATGGCGTGGCGCATACCAACAGATATGCGTTCACGCCATTTTATCGAATATTTGGTTTGATTTAGTAATTGCCTTTACGATTGCTGTTTCAGTATTACTCAATGCAATCCAGCGCATTGGCAATATCGGCAATCAAATCTTCCTTGTCCTCAATGCCAAGGCTGATGCGGATGAGCTCTGCCGGTACGCCAGCCTCAATAAGCTGCTCGTCGGTCAGCTGGCGGTGGGTGGAGGTGGCAGGGTTCAGGCAGCAGGTGCGGGCATCTGCCACATGGGTCTCGATGGCGCCCAGCTTCAGGTTCTTCATGAAGGTGCTGGCGGCTTCCCTGCCGCCTTTCAGCCCGAAGGACACTACGCCGCAGCCGCCCTTTGGCATATATTTTTTGGCGCGTTCATGGTATTGGCTGGAAGCAAGACCAGGATAATTTACATAGGCCACCTTTGGATGGGCCTCCAAAAATTCTGCCACCGCTTGACCGTTTTCCACATGCTTCGGCATCCTGACATGCAGTGATTCCAGTCCCAGGTTCAGAAGGAATGCGCTGTTCGGGGAAGGGATGGAGCCAAGGTCGCGCATGAGCTGCACGGTACATTTGGTGACAAAGGCACCTTCCTTGCCAAATTTTTCCGCATAGATGATGCCGTGGTAGCTGTCATCAGGGGTGCACAGCCCCGGGAATTTGTCGGCATGAGCCATCCAGTCGAAGCGTCCCGCATCAATGATGGCGCCGCCTACGGCAGCCCCGTGGCCGTCCATGTATTTGGTGGTGGAGTGGGTAACGATGTCCGCACCCCACTCAATCGGGCGGCAGTTTACCGGGGTAGGAAAGGTGTTGTCCACAATCAGCGGCACGCTGTGGGCATGGGCAACTTTGGCAAAAAGCTCGATATCCAGCACGGTCAGGGCAGGATTGGCAATGGTCTCGCCGAACATCACTTTTGTGTTTTCCTTGAAGGCTGCATTCAGCTCAGCTTCATCAGCATCAGGAGAAACAAAAGTCACCTCAATGCCCATTTTCTTCATGGTAACGGCAATCAGGTTGTAGGTGCCGCCGTAAATGGATGAGGATGCCACGATATGGTCGCCGCACTGGCAAAGATTGAACAGGGCAAAGAAATTTGCCGCCTGGCCGGAGGAGGTCAGCATGGCAGCGGTGCCTCCCTCAAGGGCCGCCAGCTTGGCTGCTACATAATCGTTGGTCGGATTCTGCAGGCGGGTGTAAAAGTAGCCGCTGGCCTCCAGGTCAAACAGCTTGCCCATTTCCTCGCTGGTATCGTATTTGAAGGTGGTGGACTGGATGATTGGCACCTGCCGCGGCTCACCATTTTTTGGTGTATATCCGGCCTGAACGCATTTTGTCCCGATATGATAATTCTTCATACAAATTTCCTCCCTGTAAATAGCATAGCAAATATAAGTTAATGAGTTATTGAATATAAAAATAGTATCATGTACATTTTATAGTATGTAGCCTTTAGTTTCAAGAGCAGATGAGAAAACTTATTCTGTCGGTCGTGAAAAAACGTTAAGGTGCTGTCAGCTAAAATTCAATTGTCATAAATTGTCAAAATAAATGCAAAGGTTACAAAAATGATATGTCCATTTACAAAAGTTATCGCAGGTTGTATAATAATGTAAGCGGATTGTGCATAGTTCATATAAGGAAATGTGCATGGTTCGAGTTGATTGTGTATACTTTATACGTTGTACCAATTTTGACTAATTCAGAAAAAGCCGATTTGCGTCAATCAATTCGTCTTTTTTGAAGGATTGGGCAAAGGGCGGGCGGCGTAATAATCACAAGGGGGAGTATAAAAACATGAGCAAGAAAATGAAAACCATGGATGGTAATGCTGCTGCCGCGTATATATCTTACGCTTTTACCGATGTAGCCGCTATCTATCCTATTACACCTTCTTCTCCTATGGCTGAGAATGTTGACGAGATGGCAGCCAGGGGGCAGCTGAACCTGTTCGGCCAGAAGGTAAACATCATTGAGATGGAGTCTGAGGCTGGTGCAGCTGGTGCTGTACATGGCTCTCTGCAGGCTGGTGCATTGACCACTACCTATACTGCATCCCAGGGTATGCTGTTGATGATTCCGAATATGTACAAGATCTCCGGTGAGCTGCTTCCAGGTGTATTCCATGTAAGTGCTCGTGCTTTGGCAGCCAGCTCCTTGAACATTTTTGGCGACCATCAGGACGTTATGGCTGCACGCCAGACCGGTATGGCTATGCTGTGCGAGTCCTCCGTACAGGAGGTTATGGATCTGGCTGCTGTTGCTCATCTGGTTGCAATCAAGGGCCGCGTTCCGTTCCTGAACTTCTTTGACGGTTTCCGTACTTCCCATGAAATCCAGAAGATTGAGGTTATTCCTTATGATGAGCTGGGCAAGATTCTTGACTGGGATGCTGTAAACAGGTTCCGTCGCAATGCGCTGAACCCTGATCATCCTTGCATCCGCGGTACTGCTCAGAACGATGATATTTATTTCCAGACCCGTGAGACTGTAAATAAGTATTATGAGGCTGTTCCTGATCTGGTTGAGGAAGCTATGGCTGACCTTGCCAAGATTACCGGCCGTGAGCATCATGTATTTGATTACTACGGCGCACCTGATGCAGAGCGCGTAATTATCGCCATGGGTTCCCTGAACCAGACTCTGGTTGAGGCTGTTGATTACCTCAATGGCAAGGGCGAGAAGGTTGGTATGGTTGCAGTTCATCTGTTCCGTCCATTCTCCGTAAAGCATTTCCTCAACGCTATTCCTGCTACTGTCAGCAAGATTGCTGTTATGGACCGCACCAAGGAGCCGGGTGCTCTGGGCGAGCCTCTGTATCAGGATGTTCGTACTGCTTTCTACGGCACTGACAGAAATCCTGTTATCGTTGGCGGCCGTTACGGCCTCGGCGGCAAGGATGTAACTCCTGACCATGTGCTGGGCATCTATGAGGAGCTGAAAAAGGACGTTCCTGCCAACGGCTTCACCATCGGCATCAACGATGATCTGAATGGCACTTCCCTGCCTCTGTATCCGGAGGATGTTGACCTGACTCCTGCCGGCACTACTGCCTGCAAGTTCTGGGGTCTGGGCTCCGATGGTACTGTTGGTGCCAACAAGTCCGCTATCAAGATCATCGGCGACAAGACCAAGCTCTATGCTCAGGCTTATTTCGCTTATGACTCCAAGAAGTCCGGCGGTATCACCATGTCCCATCTGAGATTTGGTGAGACTCCGATTGCTTCTCCATATCTGATTAACAATGCAAACTTCATTTCCTGCTCCCAGCAGTCCTATGTTGATAAGTATGACCTGCTGGCAGGCCTGAAGAAGAACGGCACCTTCCTGCTGAACACCATCTGGACTGATGCAGAGCTGGACGAGCATCTGCCGGCTGCCATGAAGCGTTACATTGCAAAGAACAACATCAAGTTCTACACTGTAAACGCTGTAAAGATTGCGCAGGAGCTGGGGCTGGGCGGCCGCTTCAACATGGTAATGCAGTCTGCCTTCTTCAAGCTGGCTGACATCATTCCTATTGACACTGCTGTTCAGTATCTGAAGGACGCCGTAGTTACTTCCTATGGCAAGAAGGGCCAGAACATCGTGGATATGAACCACGGTGCAATCGATGCAGGTATCAATGCCCTGCATCAGGTAGAGGTTCCTGCTGATTGGGCAAATGCTGAGGATGCCGCTGAGGTAGCTGCAGCTGATCTGCCGGATTACATCAAGAACATCCAGAACCCGATTAACCGTCAGGAGGGCAACAAGCTGTCCGTCAAGGATCTGGAGTCCCTGGCTGATGGTACTTTCCCTAGCGGTGCATCCGCTTATGAGAAGCGCGGCATCGCCATCAACGTGCCTGAGTGGGATGTTACCAAGTGTATTCAGTGTAACCAGTGCGCATTTGTCTGCCCTCATGCAGCTATCCGCCCTGTTCTTACTACTGATGCCGAGAAGGAAGCAGCTCCGGCAGCATTTGCTTCCAAGCCTGCTATCGGTGCAAAGGGCCTGAACTTCACCATGGCAGTATCCGTTCTGGACTGCTCCGGCTGTGGCAACTGCGCTAACGTTTGCCCTGCCAAGGAGAAGGCTCTGGTTATGAAGCCTATCGCTACTCAGGAGGCTCAGCAGGCTGTATTTGATTATGCTGTGGATCCTAAGAAGGTTGCTCCGAAGGCAAATCCTGTCAAGAAGGATACCGTTAAGGGCTCCCAGTTCGAGCAGCCTCTGCTGGAATTCTCCGGCGCATGCGCAGGCTGCGGCGAGACTCCTTATGCAAAGCTCATCACCCAGCTCTTCGGCGACCGCATGATGATTGCCAACGCTACCGGCTGTTCCTCCATCTGGGGTGCCAGCGCACCGGCAATGCCTTATACCACGAATGCACAGGGCCACGGTCCTGCATGGGCTAACTCCCTGTTCGAGGATAATGCCGAGTTCGGTCTTGGCATGTTCCTGGGCGTAAAGGCTGTCCGCAACGCTCTGGCTGCAGATGTAAAGGCTGCTATTGACGGCGGCAACGGTTCCGCTGCCCTGCAGGAAGCTCTCAAGGATTGGTATGACAACAGGGATGTCGGCGAGGGTTCCCGCCAGCGTGCTGATGCTGTTGCTGAGCTTCTGGAGAACGAGAAGAATGGCGACGAGCTGCTGAACAAGATTTACGAGAACCGTGACTTCCTCGTTAAGCGTTCCCAGTGGATCTTCGGCGGTGACGGCTGGGCTTACGATATCGGCTACGGCGGCGTAGACCACGTACTTGCTTCCGGCGAGGATGTAAACGTATTCGTATTCGATACCGAGGTATATTCCAACACCGGCGGCCAGGCTTCCAAGTCTACCCCTACTGCTGCAATCGCTCAGTTTGCTGCAACCGGCAAGAAGACCAAGAAGAAGGATCTGGGCATGATGGCTATGACCTACGGCTATGTATATGTAGCTCAGGTTGACATGGGTGCTGACAAGAATCAGGCTCTCAAGGCTATTGCCGAGGCTGAGGCTTATCCGGGACCTTCCCTCATCATTGGTTATGCTCCATGTATCAACCACGGCATCCGCATCGGTATGGGCAGGAGCCAGGAGGAGGCTGCCAAGGCTGTTGCTTGCGGCTATTGGGCTAACTTCCGTTATAACCCTGCTCTGGTTGGCACTGAGAAGCCGGCATTTACCCTGGATTCCAAGGAGCCTGATTGGGATAAGTTCGAGGAGTTCCTGCTGGGCGAGGTTCGCTACTCTTCCTTGAAGCGCAGCTTCCCTGAGGCAGCAGAAGCACTCTTTGAGAAGACCAAGAAGGATGCCCAGAACCGTCTGGCAGGCTACAAGAAGCTGGCCGGCAAGTAATAGCTGACAGTCTGTTGTCCTGTATGACCTTGAAGGGTTCTGAAAAGAGCCTTACGGGCTGAATATTTTGTAAAATTGAGGTCGGGATGTATATCCCGGCCTCTTTTGGTGTGTGGAAATATATTTTTACGAATGATAGGATGAATCCGTCATTTTTTGTGGGAAAAATTGTCAATGTATGTGTAAATATGCTACAATTAATTAGTTATGAAGAATTTTGGGAGGATGATATAAATGGCAGTGTTGGAGATTGTAAAAGCAGGAGATCCTGTTCTGAAGCAGATTGCGGCTCCGGTGAAGAAGGTTGACAGCAGGCTGAGAAAGCTGCTGGACAGCATGGCGGAAACCATGTACAAGGCTGACGGCGTGGGACTGGCCGCGCCCCAGATCGGGCAGTCCATCCGCTGTGTAGTTATAGATGTGCGGGATGAGCATGGGCTTTTGGAGCTTATCAATCCTGAGATTACGGCACGGGAGGGCTGTATAACTGATTCGGAGGGCTGTCTCAGCGTGCCGAATGTTTTCGGTGATGTGGAGCGCGCTGAAAAGGTGACGGTGGAGTACACCAACCGCTGGAACAAGCGGAAGAAGCTGATTGCTGACGGGCTTCTGGCACGTTGCATCCAGCACGAGCTGGATCATCTGCAGGGCGTGCTGTTTATTGATGTGGCAAGGAGCATCAGGCAGGGCGATAAGAAACAGGCATGAGAGCAGTTGTGAAGAATAGTCGTGAGCAACAGATGTAAGGCATAGGGCACAAGACATGAGGTATAAGGTGCAAGGCGATATGTGCCATGCACGTTAAGGAGATAGGAAACAGCAATATGGATAGATTGAGAACGATTTTTATGGGTACGCCGGATTTTGCTGTACCCTGCCTGCGCGTCTTGCAGGAAAAGACAGATATTATAGCCGTGATTACCCAGCCGGACAGGCCAAAGGGCAGGGGGCACAATCTGCAGGCTTCACCCGTGAAGCAGGCAGCCCTTGAGTACGGCCTGCCGGTGTTGCAGCCGGAAAAAATCAAGACGGAGGAATTTACGGCCAGGCTGGAGGAAATGCAGCCTGACCTGATTGTGGTGGTTGCCTTCGGGCAGATTTTGTCCCAGCGGATTTTGGATATTCCGCGGCTGGGCTGTGTCAATGTCCATGCTTCCCTGCTGCCAAGGTACAGGGGAGCGGCGCCTATTCACTGGTCCATCATCAACGGCGAGACAGAAACCGGCGTTACCACCATGCTGATGGATGCAGGGCTGGATACCGGCGATATGCTGTTGAAGGACAGGGTTGCCATCACGCCTGATATGACTACGGCGGAGCTTCACGACGAGCTGATGGACATGGGGGGCAGGCTTCTGTCTGCCACTGTGGACGGTCTGGTGGCAGGTACGATTGTGCCGGAAAAGCAGGATGACAGCCTGTCCAATTATGCAGGCATGCTGAACAAGGAAACAGGTCATATTGATTGGAGCAAAACTGCCGGGGAAATCCACAACCTCATCCGGGGACTGAATTCCTGGCCGGTGGCATGGAGCCTGCTGGATGGCAAAAACTATAAATTCTGGCGTACCCGTGTAGTGGAGGGGGCGTGCAGTAAGCCACCGGGAACGGTAGTGGAGCTGGGCAGGAACAGCTTCACGATAGCTGCCGGCAAGGGGCTTGTAGAGGTGCTTGAGCTGCAGCCGCCTAGCAGGAAGCGCATGAGCGCGGGGGATTTTGTCCGCGGTCATGGCGTGGAGATAGGTGCAGTTTTCTCATAAAAAGCTTGGGTAAAGATTATGAATTGCGTTATACAGAAGAAGGCTCCCAATAAGAAGCGGCTTTTCATCAGCCTGATGGGCGGCAGTTTTGCTGTGGTGTCCGTCATTTTCTTCATCATGTGGAAGGTTTCTTATCCGGGGCTTTGGGAAATAAATGAATATCTGCCGTTGTGCTTTGGCGTGGTGCTTGGCATGGTGGCAGGGCTGCTGGCACTGGGCAATTTCAGTATGCTGGCGGGCGTACTCGGCTGGCGTGTGCCAAAGTTTTTCAGCCGCCAGACCTACATGCTGATGAATATGCTGTTCTATGTGGCGGTAGGGGCCGGCAGGCTGCTGGGCATTGACCGGCGGCGGATTGAGGGCTCCTTTGTGGCGGTGAGCAATCAGATAGTGAAGCACCGGCATCTGAAGGTGCCGCCGGACAGGCTGCTGGTGGTGACGCCCCATTGCCTGCAGCTGGCTGACTGCCCCCACAAGATAACCCGTGATCCAAATAACTGCAAGCGGTGCGGCAGATGTGATATCGGTGCGCTGGTGACGATGGCGGAGGAAATGGGCTTTCATTTCTTCGTGGTGACAGGCGGCACTTTGGCGCGTCAGACGGTCATGAAAATCCGTCCTAAGGCGGTGGTGGCTATCGCCTGCGAGCGTGACCTTGCCAGCGGCATACAGGATGTGTACCCGATTCCCTCTGTGGGGGTACTGAACCTGCGCCCCAACGGCCCCTGCTACAACACTCACGTCGATTTGGACGAATTTCGGCGTGCCATAGAGGAAATAATTATGCCGAATAAGAAGCAGTAGTCATTGTGTCGTTACAGTTTATTGCGAAACGTGCTATGGTTGTACCCTAAGAAAACCTTTGTTGCGCCTCGTTACTTCATTCATCAGAGCCGAAGGCGATAGATGAATGTTAGTAACGCGAGGCACAACTAAGAGCGAGAGCGGGTTTTCGAGGGTACAACTATAGCACAGCGTGTATATGTATCTCGAAAAAGGAGAAACTTACTTAATGGATAAAGCAAGGGAAGCCGCATTAAAAATCATCCATGCCGTGCATCAGCAGGAGGCCTATGCCAATGTGGCACTGGCGAAGGAGCTGAGGCAGGGCGGCCTGTCCGACATGGACAGGCGGTTTGTGACGGAGCTGGTCTATGGCACTGTCAAGGCAGGGGAAACTCTGGACTGGATTATCAAGAAATACCTTTCACGTCCATGGAAAAAGGTAAATCCCGTGGTACAGGACATCCTGCGGCTGGGGGCTTATCAGCTGCGCTACATGGACAAGGTGCCTGCCTCCGCCGCCTGCAACGAGTCGGTGGAGCTGGCAAAGCAGTTTGCCAATAAAGGCGCGGCAGGCTTTGTCAACGGCATACTGAGAACCATGGCGCGGGAGCCGGAAAAGGGCGAGTTTCCGTCCGGCAAGGGCAATGCCACGGTGCAGCTTGCTCTGAGGGAGCAGCATCCTGAGTGGCTGGTGCGCCGCTGGATTAAGGAATTTGGCTATGATGAGGCGGAGAATTTGTGCCGCTTCAACAATCAGCAGGCGCCCCTTTCCGTGCGCACCAATACGCTGAAAACAAGCCCGTCGGAGCTGCAGCTGCAGCTGGTGGCGGCCGGCGTGGAGGTGCGGCATTCCAGGTTAGCAGACGAGGGCTTTATTCTGGAAGGGCATGGGGCCCTGGACAGCCTGTCAGCCCTGCAGGAGGGCTACTGCCAGGTGCAGGATGAAAGCTCCATGCTGGTGGCACATGTGCTGTCACCGGAGCCGGGTGAGCTGGTGCTGGATGTATGCAGTGCGCCGGGGGGCAAGACAACCCACATGGCGGCACTGATGGAAAACAGGGGACGGATTGTTGCCTGTGATATCTATGAGCACAAGCTCCAGCGGGTGATGGAGAATGCTCAGCGGCTGGGCATCCGGATCATAGAGCCGCGCCTGCAGGATGCACGGGAAATCGGCGGGGAGTTTCCGCAGCAGGCTGACAGGGTGCTGGTGGACGCGCCTTGCTCCGGCCTTGGCGTACTGCGCCGCAAGCCTGATTCCCGCTGGCGCAAGACGCCGGAGCTTATCAGGGAGCTGCCTGCATTGCAGATGGCAATCCTGAAAAGTGCCGCGGAGGCGGTGAAGCCGGGTGGCATGCTGGTGTACAGCACCTGTACCATTGCCCATGAGGAAAATCAGGACGTAGTCAACAGCTTTTTGCAGGCACATCAGGAATTTGTGCTGGAAAATGCCGGAGAAAGGCTGCCGATGCCGCGCAGTGAGGCCATGGTGCAGCTTTATCCCCAGCGTGACGGCACGGACGGATTTTTTATCGCCTGCATGAGGAGAAAATAAATTTTATGGAAACTGTGGCAGATATGGCAAATGAGGCTGTTAGAGCTGATGAGATAAATGTGACCAATAGGGAGAATATTTTTGGCAGAACCCTGCCGGAGCTGACGGAGCTGGCAGCGGCCTTGGGGATGCCAAAGTTCCGGGGCAGGCAGCTGGCAGAATGGCTGTACAGGAAAAGCGTGACGGATTTTGCCGCTATGCAGAATCTGCCCAAGGAACTCAGGAGCAGGCTGGCGGAGAAATATGTGATTGACAGGGCGGCACGGGTGGACAGGCTGGATTCTGCCGATGGCAGGACCAGCAAGTTTCTGCTGAGCTTTTCTGACGGGGCAGGGGTGGAAACTGTGCTGATGCGCCAGCCTTATGGCAACAGTATCTGCGTATCCTCCCAGGTGGGCTGCAGCATGGGCTGTCGCTTCTGTGCCTCTACCCTGCACGGCATGGTGCGGAACCTGACTGCCGGGGAAATGCTGGCCCAGACCTTTTATATCAACGATTTGCTGCAGGCGGAAGGGCAGAAGGTGGATACCATCGTCATCATGGGTTCCGGGGAGCCGCTGACAAATTACGATAACGTGCTGGCCTATATCCGCCTCCTGCATGAGGATTATTGCCTGGGCATGAGCTACAGGAGCATTACCCTGTCCACCTCCGGCATTGTGCCGAATATTTATCGGCTGGCAGAGGAAGGGCTGCCAATCAACCTTTCCATATCCCTGCACGCGCCGGAGCAGGAGCTTCGTTCCGAGCTGATGCCCATCAACAAAAAATATCCGCTGGCTGATGTGGTAAAGGCCGGCAGGGAGTACGGCGAGAGGACGCGCCGCCGCGTGACCTACGAGTACATCCTGATTGACGGGGTAAATGACAATCAGCAGCAGGCAAAGGAGCTGGTTGCTCTTTTGCGGGGGCAGCTTGCCAGCGTGAACCTCATTCCGATTAATCCTGTGGCAGAGCGGAACTGGAACCGTCCGTCCCTGGCGCGGATTGAGTTTTTTGAGAAATATCTGGCAGACCATCATATAGCTGTCACGGTGCGCCGGGAAATGGGCAACGACATTCAGGCGGCCTGCGGCCAGCTGAGAAACAAGCATCTGAAAGATGCAGGCCGTCAAAATGAGGGATAATGCGGGATAGATGTAAACGTCTATTTACTAAAATGCTGTATAGATGTAAAATTAAAGGATAAAGGACTTTTGGCTGTCCTTTTGAAGATTGGATGTCATATTTTGGCTATTGGATAGATATTTTCAAAGGAGGTTCGATAATTATGTCAATGGGCAAACTCGAATCCTTTTTAGAAAAGCATATAGAGGGCTTTTTCAACCGCAGGCTGGGAAGCTCCGTGGAGCAGTCGGAGGTAATGAAAAGGCTGGAGCGGGAGCTTTTGCACCGCAGGAAAAAGGGTCGCACGGAAACCGTGGTGCCAAACAGCTTTTATATAGAGCTGACGGAGGAGGATTATCAGCGCTTGTGCGTCCGCCGCTTTCTGGATGAGCTGTATGTGCAGGCCGAAAAGCTGGTAATTCAGAATGACTGCTTTATGGACGAGGATTTGTCCATCACTGTCAACAGCAACAGCGCCCTGTCCAGAGGAACCTGTGTGGTAGCTGCCAGATTTACGGGAGATGAGCCGGAGGAAAAACCGGTCAGCCAGGTGGAGTGCAACACGATTATTCTGGACAAGTCCGAGTTCAATCCGCCCCTGAACCTGCCTGTGGAGCACAAGACCGTGAGCCTTCTGGCGGTGGAGGGGCCGGATATAGATTCCTATCTGGAATTTGGCGAGAAGCAGATTTATATCGGCCGCCGGGTAAACAATGACTTTATCCTGACGGACACCAATGCGTCGAGGCTCCATGCCTACATCAGCTATGAGCGGCACCGCCACATCCTCTATGATGCGGAAAGCCTGAACGGTACGTTTGTGAATGGCAGGCGCGTGGTATCTCCGCAGCTTCTGCGCAATGGCGATGAAATTACCATCGGTGAGACGGTACTGCTGTATGAGGTGATATGATGCAGATAACGGCAATGGCTATCAAGGTATTAAGCGTGGTTCTGCAGTATGGCCTGCTGTTTTTCCTGCTGTTCTTTGTCTACAAGGCCGTCAGGCTGATGGCGGCGGCAGGCAGGCCGCTGGTTGAGGATATTTATGCAGAAACGGAAATTACGGCGGCCGAGGCGGTGCTGACGGTGCTGGAGGCTGTGGATGAGTCCATGGTGGGGCGGCGTTTCGCCTTTGGGGACAGCATCTCCATCGGGCGCGGTGATGATAACGACATAGTCATCAGGGATGGCTATGTTTCCCACAGGCATGCTCTGGTAGAGCTGATGAACAATTTGTACGTGATAGAAGATTTGGGAAGCGTTAATAAAACCTATGTCAATGGCCAGGAGATTGCCGGACGGCAGTATCTGCAGTCAGGGGATATTATCAGCATAGGAACGGTGACCTTTCAGTTTGGGCGGTGATAGTGTTGATAAGATTTTTTCAAATGTCGGATATTGGACTGCAGCGAAGCCTGAATGAGGACAGCCTGCTGTGCAGGCCGCCATCTGATTTTGTGGTGGCCGACGGCATGGGGGGACATGTGGCCGGCGAGGTGGCAAGCCATATCCTTACGGGGGTTATGAATCAGCTTCTGTCAGAGCATGAGGGCCCGCTGGGACAGGAGGGACTGCGGGAAATGGTTATCCGGGGCAACCGGGCCATCCTTGCCAGTATCCAGCGGCATCCGGAACGCCGGGGCATGGGGACTACGGCAACCTGCCTCCATCTGGAGGGCGGCAGGGCTGTGTGGGCCCATGTGGGAGACAGCCGCCTGTATCTGGTGCGTGGTGGCTCCATGCGGCAGATAACCAGGGACCATACCTATGTCAACGATTTGATTGCCAGCGGCAGTATTACGCCCCTTGAGGCAGAAACCCACCCCAAAAGGAATATGCTGATGCGGGCCGTAGGCGTGGAGGAGTACGTACAGGTTGATACGGGGGAGTTTTCCCTGCAGGAGGGTGATATCCTTCTGCTCTGCTCCGACGGCCTTACCAATATGGTGACGGAGGATGCCATCAGGACCGTGCTGGAGGCAGAGAGCTGTGTCAATCCTGCGGCTTCACTGGTGGAGTGCGCCAGGGCCGGCGGCGGTATTGATAACATTTCTGTTATTGTGGTGAAATATTATGAAAAATAAAAGCCTGATTTTGCTGGCAGTGGATGCCGGCATCATGCTGTGCGGCCTGGGCATACTGCTGCTGCGGCAGTATCCGGCAATGGACTACAGCGTGCTGCCCTGGGCGGCCGGTGCTGTAGCGGCCGCCTTTGGCGTACAGTGCTTTTTAATCAGGGGAAGCTGTACGGATGATGTATGGCTTTTGCCCATAGTGATGTTTTTTGCCAGCATCGGCGTGGTGATGCTGGGCAGGCTGAAGCCGGTCCTGTGCATACCTCAGCTGAGATGGCTGATTATCGGGCTGGTGGTGCTTCTGCTGGTTTTGCAGTTTTCCCGGAAAATCAGGGAGCTGATGCAGTACCAGTACATTCTGGGCGTTCTGACGCTGATTGTGCTGTGCCTGTCCCTGCTGTTCGGCACGGAAATAGGCGGCAGCAAGAACTGGCTGGTGCTGGGGCCTTTTCAGGTACAGCCTTCGGAGTTTGGCAGGATTCTGCTGGTGCTTTTTCTGGCGGCATACCTGTCTGATCACAAGGCGGTTCTGCAGGAGGCAGGGCGCAGGTTTTTTCTGCTGCAGCTGCCGCCGCTCAGGTTTATTGCCCCTCTTTTATGTATCTGGGGCATGGCCATCCTGATGTTCGTGGTGCAGCGCGACCTGGGTTCCGCCCTGCTGTTTTTCTGCATGGCGGTGTTTATGACCTACATGGCTACCGGCAGCAAATCCTATGTGTTTATCGCCCTGGCGTTTTTCTGTTTCGGGGCGTTTGTCAGCTATCAGATGTTTGGCCATGTGCGCGTGCGCTTTGATATATGGCTGAATCCGTGGGCGGACCCTGCCGGACAGGCCTATCAGGTGGTGCAGTCCCTGTTTGCTTTCGGGGCGGGCGGCGCCTGGGGAACGGGGCTGGCTCACGGGCATCCCGGACTGATTCCGGAGGTGCATACGGATTTTATCTTTTCAGCTATTGGCGAGGAGCTGGGGCTCCTGGGCTGTACGGCCATCATGCTGGCCTATACCCTGTTTTTTTTCAGGGGTATCAGCATTGCCCTTGCCTGCCGCCGGGAGCTTTATATGCTGATTGCCGCAGGTGTGTCAGTCAGCTTCTATCTGCAGGCGTTTATTATTATTGCAGGCGTAACCAAGTTCCTGCCCCTGACGGGCATTACCCTGCCGTTTATCAGCTATGGCGGCAGCTCCATGGTTTCCGGCTTTATCATGCTGGGGATTTTGCTGGCCATGGCCAAAAAGGAGTAGCAGATGGGGAATAAGATAACAAAAAAGCATATTCTTCACTGCAGCATGTTCCTGCTGGGCTGCTTTGGAATTTTGTTTTGCTATCTGGTTTATATACAGGTGTTTCAGGCGGAGGAGCTGAATGTCAATCCGCTGAATCGGCGCGGTGCCTCGCTGGATATTACAAGAGGCGCTATTCTTGACTGCAATGGTGAGCAGCTGGCCTTCAGCAACGGGCCGGGAGAGCGCCGCTATCCTTTCGGGGCGGTGCTGGCGCCGGTGACGGGCTATGTGGGAGAAGCGCTGGGAAGCTCCGGCCTTGAGAATGTGCTGGGGGACGAGCTTTCGGGCCAGTCGAGGATGCTCCGCAATCTGGGGCCTGCCGGACAGCTTTTGCAGTCTGACCGCGGCAGTGATGTCAGGCTGACCGTGGATGCGGGGGTGCAGCAGGCGGCCTACGATGCGCTGGGCGACAGAAAGGGTGCCGTGGTGGTGCTGGATGCGGCTACAGGCGGCATTATCGCCATGGTCAGCAGGCCGGCCGTTGACCCCGAACAGGTTGAGGCACAGTGGACAGAGCTGTCCCAGCGTGAGGACAGCCCGCTTCTGAACCGTGCCGCCAACGGCCTCTATCCTCCCGGCTCCACCATCAAGGTGCTGATTGCTGATGCGGCGCTGGATGAAAAGGTCACTGATTTGAATGAGGTCTTTGATTGCAGCGGCAGGCTGGAGATTGGCGATACCTACATCGGCGAGAGCCACGGTGCAGTGCATGGCAGGGTAAATCTCAAGGAGGCCCTGACCTATTCCTGCAATTACACTTTTGGCACCCTTGCCATGCGCATGCACGGCAGCGGGCTGGAGGATGCCTTCAAACGCTTCGGCTTTGCAGATACCTTTGCCGGTGAAGTGCAGGAAAGCCGATGCCATCTGCCAAGGTTCAGTGAGCTGGGGGATGGCGATACGGCACAGACAGGCATCGGGCAGGGAGAGCTTCTGGTAACTCCCCTGCGCATGGCAATGCTGGCCGGTGCCTATGCCAACGGCGGCAAAATGATGGTTCCCTATCTGGTGGATGAGGTTGTCTCGCCCCAGGGGATTGTCATCAGGAAGGCTTCGCCTGCGGTGTGGCGTGATGCCACAACCGGGCAGCGGGCGGCCATCATTGACGGCTTCATGGAAAATGTGGTGCAGAACGGCACCGGAACCGGTGCGGCCGTGGCAGGTGTCAGGGTAACAGGCAAGACCGGCACGGCGGAAAATCCGTCAGGAGCGGAGCATGGCTGGTTTATCGGCACTGCCGAGCTTCCCGGGCGCGTCATCGCCTTTGCCATCATTGTGGAAAACGGCGGCAGCGGCTCTGTGGCACTGCCTGTTGCCAGACAGATTATTTCAACTTTGAACAACAGATGATTTTTATAGATTTTGTTATAGGGGGTTATGTCTAATGATACAGCGGATTTTGGCCAGGCGCTACGAGCTGCAGGAGATGATTGGCGGCGGTGGCATGGCTGATGTGTACAAAGCGCATGACAGGCTGCTGGACAGGGCTGTAGCTGTGAAAATTTTACATCAGCAGTATGCCAATGATGCAGAATTTGTGGAGAAATTCCGCAGGGAAGCTACCGGTGCGGCCAAGCTGGCTCATCCCAATATCGTCAATATCTACGATGTGGGTGAGGAAGCGGGCAGCCAGTATATTGTCATGGAATACGTATCAGGGCCTACCCTGAAGGAAGTCATACAGCAGAAGGGCTGTCTGGAGCCTGTGGAGGCCGTGCGCATCGCCAGGGAGATTGCCAGCGCGCTGGAATCGGCCCACCGCAATAATCTGGTGCATTGTGACATCAAGCCCCACAATATTCTCGTGATGCCGGACGGCCATGTGAAGGTGACGGATTTTGGCATTGCCAGGGCTGTGTCTGCTTCGACCATGACCTACAGCGGCAGTGTCATGGGCTCTGTGCATTATTTTTCGCCGGAGCAGGCCAAGGGAACGGCCATTACTACCAAATCCGATGTGTATTCCCTGGGAGTGGTGCTCTATGAGATGCTTACGGGCGAGCTGCCTTTTAACGGCGAAACTTCTATCAGCATAGCGCTGAAGCATCTGCAGGAGGAGCCTGTGCCGGTGCGCCAGCTCCGTCCGTCCATTCCGCCTGTGCTGGAGGCAATCGTGCAGAAGGCCATGTCCAAGGACCCGCTGACCCGTCCCGGCAGTACGGAGCTGTATGAGGATCTGAATCAGGCGAAGGGCATGCTGGCGGACAGGGCGGCAGGAGATGGGGCGGCCTCCCAGGACCCTTTTGCCACCCGCGTGATACCGAGGATTACGCCGGAGATGATGGCAGGCCAGCCGGATGCTTCCGGACAGCCGCGGCCGTCAAGGGAGTATTATCAGCCGGAGCAGTCCGGCCAGCAGGAGGAAACCTCTATTTTTAAGTCAAAGAAGTTTATTGCCGGACTGGTGGCCATTCTCATGATGGGGTTCTTTGTGGGCTCCTTCCTTTCCTTCGGCAAATTCTGGAGCTCGGCGGAGATTGATGTGCCTGATGTGGTAGGCAAATCCTCCATCGTGGCTCAGCAGATGCTGGAGGACAAGAATCTCCGGGTCAAGCTGGTGGAATCAAATGATGATTCCGTGCCGGCCGGTCAGGTTATTTCCCAGTATCCGGAGGCCGGGGCGAGGGTCAAGGAGCAGCGTCTGGTGACGCTTACCGTCAGCAAGGGCGGCGAGGAGCTGACCGTGCCGGACCTGAAGAGCATGAGCCGCAGCAATGCGGAGGAAAAGCTGAAAAAGATGGGTCTGAAGGTGGGGGCAGTCTTTGAGGAAAATGCCAAGGAACCTGCCGGAACGGTTATCAATCAGGATCCGAGGAGCGGCTCCAAGATTACCAAGGGACAATCCGTTGATATAACCGTCAGTCTGGGAGAGAAGAAGAAGGACGTGACGGTACAGAACTATGCCGGACTTAGCGTGGAAAGCGCCAAATCAAATCTTGAGGCCAACGGCCTGAGCCTGGGCGGCGTAACGGAGGAAGCCAGCAGCAAGCCGAAGGGAACTGTCATCAGCCAGAGCCCTGCTGCCGGTACATCTCTGACAGAGGGCGGCAGTGTCAGTCTGGTGATTTCATCAGGCAGGACGGCAGAGCCGGATACACAGCCTAGCGCACCAACGGAGTCCCCGGCAACTGCCAAGCAGAAAACAGATTCCAGCAAGCTGACGATTAAGCTGGAATAAGGTGCAGATAAATGACTGGCGTGGAAATAGTGCGCAAGGAAAAGGAATTTATTCATGGCAACAGCACAAGTAATAAAAATGTATAATGGCTTTTACTACCTGCAGACGGGCAGTGACGGAGACGAGCTTCTGTCCTGCCGCCTGCGGGGGCGCCTCAAGCGGCACAAGGGCGCGGTAGTGCCGGGGGATTATGTGGAGTATGAGCTTCTGGAGGATGGCACTGGCGTAATAGAAAGCTGTCTGCCCCGGAAGAGCCTGCTGCTGCGTCCTGCCGTGGCGAATATTGACCAGGTGCTCATCACCTTTGCCGCCCGGCAGCCGGATTTGAATGAGCTGCTCTTGAACCGTTTTCTGGTGCTGGCCGAGTGGTCCGGCATCCCGGAAATCGTCATTTGCATCAATAAATGCGATTTATTGCCGGAGGCGGAGCAGGAGAGCTTTTTGCAGGCCTATCGCAAGGCAGGCTACAGGCTGCTGCTGGTGTCAGCCCGTGAAAAGAAGGGCATGACTGCTTTGAGGGAGCAGCTTTCCGGCAAGGTGACGGTTTTTGCCGGGCCGTCGGGCGTAGGCAAGTCCTCGCTTTTGAATGCTATAGACGAAAGGCTGCAGCTGGCTACCGGCAAAATCAGCGATAAAATCAAGCGTGGCAGGCATACCACCAGGGCGGCCTGCCTGATGCCGCTGGAAGGCGGCGGTACGGTGGTTGATACGCCGGGGTTCAGCGCGGCAGAGCTGGAACAGCTGGACAAGGCCAGGCTGGCATGGTATTTTCCGGAATTCCGCCCATATATAGAGGAGTGCTACTACAATACCTGCACTCATAGCCATGAGCCCGACTGTGCTGTCAAGGCGGCAGTGGAGGCTGGCGGCATCTGCCGTGAGCGCTATGAGGCCTATCTGAATATTTTGCAGACTATAAACGAAAGAAAGAAGGCATACTGATATGATAAAAGTTTCTCCATCCATCCTTTCCGCAGATTTTGCCAATCTGGGGGCAGAGGTAAAGAAGGTTGTGGATGCCGGGGCAGAGTATGTGCACATTGATGTCATGGATGGCACTTTTGTGCCGGAAATTACCCTGGGGGCCGGGATTGTCAAGGCTATCCGCCCTGTAACGGATGCTGTTTTTGACGTGCATCTCATGGTGGAGCATCCTGATACCCAGATTGATTCCTTTGTCAAGGCCGGTGCTGATATCATCACCTTCCATGTGGAGGCGGCAAAGCATCCGCACCGCGTGATTCAGGCCATTCATGCCGCAGGCTGCAAGGCAGGCATTTCCCTGAATCCGGGCACTCCTGTGGCTATGGTAGAGGAGCTTCTGGCTGATGTGGAGCTGGTGCTGGTCATGTCCGTAAATCCGGGCTATGGCGGGCAGAAGTTCATTCCGGCCTCCCTCAGCAAGCTGCGCAGGCTACGTGCGGCCCTTGATGCCTGCGGCTCCAAGGCAGAGCTGGAGGTTGACGGCGGCGTGACCGAGGCCAATGCGCAGGAAATCATTGATGCAGGGGCTACCGTGCTGGTGGCGGGTTCTGCGGTTTACAAGAGCAAGGATATTCCGGCTACGATTAAGGCATTGCACGGGCAGAAATAATGCACTGCCTTGCTAGTGAATTATCGAGTCATGGCAGTACCCACGAAAACACGCTCTCGCTCCTCGTTGTGCCTAGCGGTGCTAAGTTCTCGCTTCGCCTGACGGCTCGCGAATCACTAAGCACCGAGGCGCAACAAAGGTTTTCTTTGGGTACTTGCCATGACTGTTTCGCGATAGTTCGATTACAGCACACAGCAAGGAGCTGTGGCACTGCCACTGCTCCGCGATATAGGTATAGATTTAGTTTTTGCGAAGGACATATAGGCATGAAGAAAGCAGTAATATTATTATCAGGCGGGCTGGATTCCACCACCTGCATGGCGGTAGCCAAGGAACAGGGCTACGAGTTGTATCCTATCAGCTTCAACTACCATCAGCGGCACAGCATTGAGCTGGAGGGAGCGAAGAAGGTAGCTGATTTTTACAAGGTAAAGAAGCATTTGATTATAGAGACCAATATGGAGCAGATAGGCGGCTCCGCCCTGACGGACGACCACATTCAGGTGCCGGATGGCGAGATAGTGCATAAGGACAATGACATTCCTGTTACCTATGTGCCGGCGCGCAATCTGACCTTTCTGAGCTATGCCCTGGGCTATGCGGAGGTTATCGGGGCAGACCATATATTTATCGGTGTCAATGCCGTGGATTATTCCGGCTATCCGGATTGCCGGCCTGAGTTTATTCAGAAGTTTCAGGCGCTGGCGGACTACGCTACCAAGGCAGGGGCGGCTGATGGCAGGCATATCAGGATTGAAACGCCTTTGCAGGATTTGACCAAGAAGGACATCGTGCAGCTTGCCAGCAGATTGGGGGCGCCACTGCAGTTTACCCACAGCTGCTACAAGGGCGGTGAAAAGGCCTGCGGCGTGTGCGACAGCTGCAAATTGCGCCTGAAAGGCTTTGCCGAAGCGGGCGTAAAGGATCCTGTGGAGTATGAAAATATAACGCAGTAAAAAATATGAATTTCATTATACGTCATCATATCGTATATAAAGGCATATTACGTCACGGTTTACAAACATTTTAGGAGGGGTAGGATGAAGGATGTTCAGAGCAGTATTGACCAGCGCGGTATTGCCATCCAGAGGGTAGGCATCAAGGAGGCCTGCCTGCCATTTCTCATAAAGACAAAGGATGGCGGCTATCAGCAGGCAGTGGCCAGGGTATGCTTTACGGTGGCACTGCCTATGGAGTACAAGGGCACCCATATGAGCCGTTTTTTGGAGATACTGAATCCATGGACAAAAAAGCCTGTGGCGGAGCCGGAGCTGGCAGAAATCCTGCATGAGGCGCTTGAGAAGCTGCAGGCGGAAGCCGCCTCCATACGCATAGATTTCAAGTATTTCGTGGACAGGACGGCTCCGGTCAGCGGCAGGTGCTCCGTGCTGGATGTGGACTGCTTTTTTGCCGGTGACATGGAGCAGGGGGGCAATCTTCGGTTTACTCTGGGGGTAAGGCTTCCATATACCTCCCTTTGTCCATGCAGCAAGGAAATTTCCCAATATGGCGCTCACAATCAGCGGGGCGTCATGGATGTGCAGGTCAGGTTCAATCCTGAATATGAGTGCATCCTCATTGAGGATTTGGTGGAGCTGATGGAAAAACAGGCATCCTGTCAGGTTTATCCTCTTTTAAAGCGGGAGGATGAAAAATTTGTCACGGAAACAGCCTACGAAAATCCAAAATTTGTAGAGGATATTCTGCGGGATGGCGTGCTGGCATTGAGGGGACTGCAGGGCCTGCAGTGGTTTTCACTGGAATGTGAGAATTTTGAATCCATACATAATCATAGCGCCTATGCCGCGCATGAGGAAGTTGTATCATAGTGCTTTTGGGTACACAAAGAGATAACGGGTGAATGAGTTTTGAAAAGATTGATTGTAAATGCCGATGATTTTGGCTTGCATAGTGAAGTGAACAGGGCCGTGCTTCGCGGCTATCGCGAGGGCTGTATCAGAAGTACCTCCCTGATGCCGACAGGGGCGGCGGTGGAGGAAGCCTGCCAGATAGCCAGGGAAAATCCGGGCCTGGGCATCGGCATACATCTGACGCTGGTAGCAGAAAAGCCTCTGCTGCCGCGGGAACGGGTTAGCACATTGCTGGGGCCTGACGGGCGATTTCATGCCGATCACATGGTTTTTATACGGAACTATGTGCAGGGGAAGATAGATAAGGCACAGCTCTATGCAGAATGCGAGGCACAGATAGCCGGAGCCATGTCATTGGGACTGAATATCACCCATCTTGACAGCCACCAGCATCTGCATACGCTGCCGGGGGTGACGGATATATGCCTTGAGCTGATGAAGAAATACGGCATACGCCGCATGCGTTATCCGGGAGAGGCTTTTTTCTTTAGCGGCGGCTATCCGGCAGGGGCATTTCGCCGGGTGGCAAAATGCGGTCTGACCCTGTGTGCCATGCTGGCACGGAAAAAGGCCGGGAGCTGCCATGTAGCCATGCCGGACAGTTTTTTTGGCATGCTGGCAGGCGGCCACATGGAAGAAAAGTATTTCATGAATATATTGAGGGCACTGCCGGAGGG
Organism: Anaerovibrio sp.; assembly: GCF_051866355.1. Lineage (GTDB taxonomy): Bacteria > Bacillota > Negativicutes > Selenomonadales > Selenomonadaceae > Anaerovibrio. The sequence goes on from NZ_JBJDWZ010000030.1 coordinate 21,280, forward strand.
GACTTCCGAGATTATGGTTCATCCGGGAGCGGATGCGGGGGTATTGGGCAGTGCTTATGATTGGCAGTATCGCTGGGAGGATGAGCTGGCTTCTGTAACCTCCCGGCAGGTGATGGATTATATCAGGAAGCAGGATATCAGCCTTATATCTTTTAAGGAGTTAACCGATGAATAAAGTCTGTGTGCGGCTTTTGCTCTTAATAATGTTCGTTCTGGTGATTTCCGGAGCGGTAATATATTTTACGGTGGATATAAATACGATTGCCAATCTGCATGTTTTCAAGCCGTGGTCCATACTGCTGGCGATTCTGGCCATCGGGGTGGGGCTGGTGCTGGACGGTACGAGGCTTATGCACATGGTCAAGATATCAGGTGAGAGGATTACGCTGAAGCAGTCGGTACAGGTGGTTTTTGGCAATTATTTTCTTGCCATGCTGGGGCCGGGAGCGGCCGCCGGAGCTATTGCCCAGGTCATGTTTCTGCAGAAGGCCGGGGTGCCGGCCGGCAAGGCTGCGGTGCTGGCGATGGTTCGCACCATTGTATCAATCCTGTTTCTGGCCTGCTGCCTGCCCTTCGTCTTTCTGCATGATGCGGGCATCCTGCCGGGCGTGTCCAATGATGTCATGGTGATGGTGGGAACCATCATTCTGCTGTCGCTGGGGATTCTGGTCTACGGCATCCGCAACAATGCCTTTGATTACGCCGCGGTCAGGATATCCAAGCGGATTGCTTCCCACAGGATGCGCAAGCATTTCCTGCAGATCTACAGGGACTGCAAGACAGGTATTCAGCTTTTGGCATCCTCGCCGAAATCCATGGTGCGGGTTTTCTTTGAATCCGGCCTGAGCCTGATTTTTATTTACATGGTGGTGCCGTGCCTGATGCTGGGGCTGGGGGCGGATGTGGACTGGCTGACGGTTATGGGGCGCATGATGTTCCTGAATATTTTGCTGTATTTTTCGCCTACGCCGGGCGGTTCGGGCATTGCGGAGGGCGGTTTTGTCCTGCTCTTCAGCAACAGCGTACCGGCCGGAACCGTGGGCGTTCTGGCCGTTGCCTGGCGGTTTATTGCGGAGTATCTGCCGTTTTTCGTGGGCCTGTATTACTCCGTCACCGTGCTGGGCAGGGATATACTGGACAAGTCCATAGATACGCCGGATGATACATGATATCTTGCACGCAGGGCAGTTTCATGATATGATATTTGGCGTTGTATATAGTTTTGAGTTTTGATTTCTTTTTGGGGGCAGTGATTTTGAGAGGTAAGAGATTATTATCAGTTTTTGCTTGCAGTCTGGGAATTTTGCTGTGTGCCGGGAATGGCAGTGCCGATGCGGCGGCTTCCTCCGTTATGGACGACAGAGCCGTGCAGAGCCAGAGCCATACCGTAGTCAATACCGACCGGCACAAGACCCTGAAGGCCAGGGATGGCATTGAGAAGAAGGATACTGTCGATGAAGCTGCTGCGGGTACAGTAGAGGAACGGGAGCTGAGCTTTCAGGAGCGCATACAGAGATTGCTGCATCCGGAGAAATATCAGCCGCCAAAGCCGGTTGTGACTATGAGCAGTGACGATAATATGATTATGGGCGGTGCTGTCGCTACCCAGGAGCAGTGCGTCCGCTATCTGCTCAGGAACAATCCCTGCCCGAAGCTGAATGTTTCTCCGCAGGAGCTGGTGTCATACTACTATGAGGAAGGCAGCCGCGTGGGCATCCGTCCTGATATTGCCTTTGCCCAGGCATTGAAGGAGACAGGCTATTTCAGATATGGCGGCACGGTAGTACCGGCGCAGAACAATTACTGCGGGCTGGGAACGACCAGTGCAACCGTGCAGGGGGCTTATTTTGCTACGCCGCGCCTTGGCGTCAAGGCGCATATCCAGCATCTTCTGGCATACGCCTCCACGGAAAAGCCGGATGACAATATCGTGGACCCGCGCTATGATCTGGTGCGCAATTCCTATGGTGAGAAAATCCTGACACAGTGGCAGGATTTGAACGGACGCTGGGCGGTGCCGGGCGTAGGTTATGGCCAGAGCATCCTGAACGACTACTACAAGGGCATCCTTGCTTCCTGATAGCCTGATAGCAGTATGTGATAATGAAGGCTGTATTGCTACAGTAGCTGCAACATCTATAGCAATCAATGGT
>NZ_JBJDWZ010000030.1:23532-25554 GCF_051866355.1 Anaerovibrio sp.
ATGGCATTACATCTGCATGGATAACAGCGTATTGCTGGCAGGCGGTGTGATGATGTGATAATATCTTGTAGCTTTGTAGTATTTGTAGTTTTGTAAGTTGGTAAGTTTGAATTTGAGAATTTGCGAGGTATAAATAACAATGATTTCAACTAGTGGTGTAACACTGCAATTTGGCAAGCGCGTCCTGTTCAAGGATGTATCTATCAAGTTCACGCCGGGCAACTGCTATGGCGTTATCGGTGCCAATGGTGCCGGCAAGTCCACTTTTCTGAAGCTCCTGAGCGGCGATATTGAGCCGACAAAGGGAACTATCGACATTACGCCGGGTGAGCGCATGTCTGTATTGAAGCAGGACCATTATGCCTATGACGAGTATGAGGTGCTTCGCACTGTTATCATGGGCAATCAGCATCTGGTGGACATTATGGACGAGAAGGATGCCATCTATGCCAAGCCTGATTTCAGCGATGAGGACGGTATCCGTGCCGGTGAGCTGGAGGCTGAGTTTGCGGAGCTGAATGGCTGGGATGCCGAGTCCGACGCAGCAAAGCTGCTGAACGGTCTGGGTATCGGTGATGAATACCACTATCAGAAGATGGCGGAGCTGGACCCTGCCTTGAAGGTGCGCGTGCTTTTGGCGCAGGCACTGTTCGGCAATCCTGACATCCTGCTGCTGGACGAGCCGACCAACCATCTTGATCTGGCTTCCATCAACTGGCTGGAGGACTTTTTGGCTGGTTTTGAGAATACCGTTATCGTGGTTTCCCATGACCGTCACTTCTTGAATCAGGTTTGCACCCATATTGCGGATGTTGACTTTGGCAAAATCCAGCTCTATGTGGGCAACTATGACTTCTGGTATCATTCCAGTCAGCTGGCATTGCAGCTGGCAAAGGATGCCAACAAGAAGAAGGAAGAAAAAATTAAAGAACTGCAGACCTTTATTGCCCGCTTTGCGGCAAATGCTTCCAAGTCCAAGCAGGCTACTTCCCGAAAGAAGCTGCTGGACAAGATTACCCTTGAGGATATCAAGCCGTCTTCACGCCGTTATCCGTATATTGCCTTTACCCCTGACCGTGAGGCTGGCGACCAGCTGCTTCTGGTGGAGGGCATTTCCAAGACCATTGACGGTGAGAAGGTGCTGAACAATGTTTCCTTTACCGTGAAGAAGGGTGAGAAGATTGCCTTTACCGGCCCGAACAGTGCAGGCAAGACAGCCCTGTTCCAGATTTTGATGGGTGAAATGGAGCCGGACGAAGGCTCCTTCAAGTGGGGCGTTACCACCACCCAGGCATATTTGCCAAACGATAACACCCAGTATTTTGAGGGCTGCGAGCTGAGCCTTACCGACTGGCTGCGCCAGTATTCCAAGGATCCGGATGAGTCATTTGTCCGCGGCTTTTTGGGGCGCATGCTGTTCAGCGGTGAGGAAAGCTTGAAGAAGGCATCCGTTATCTCCGGTGGCGAGAAGGTACGTTGCATGCTGTCCAAGATGATGCTCAGCGGTGCCAACGTGCTTCTGATGGATGAGCCGACCAACCATCTGGATTTGGAGTCCATTACGGCATTGAATGACGGGCTGATTGCCTTCAAGGGAACCCTGCTTTTCGTTTCTCACGACCATCAGTTTGTTCAGACCATTGCCGACCGCATTATTGAGCTGACACCTGAGGGCGTATTTGACAAGCTTACCAGCTACGATGATTTCCTGGCTGATGAGGAAGTACAGGCTAGGCTTGCCAAGATGTACGGGGCAGAGTAAGCTATTTGTATTCCATAGCAGTAAACATGAGTCGATGACGTATGCCATCGGCTCATTTCAATTCACTGTAGATACGGGCAAGCGGCATGGATATAGCTATATCACTTATAAAAATATTGCGATAAGAGGATAGATTATGGAGAATAAAATTACTTCCTTCAATGAGCTGAGCGTGTCCGAAGGTCTTTGCGAAGTGCTGGCGCGCATGGGCATCAAGGAGCCGACACCGGTGCAGGCAGAGGCAATTCCTGCCCTTAGAA
>NZ_JBJDWZ010000031.1:0-4243 GCF_051866355.1 Anaerovibrio sp.
CGAACCATCCGCATCCGCTGTTCAAGGGATTCGTGACTGCGGCTTTGAACATGAAGTAATTTCAGTTTTCCGTGGTGGTTGTTTGTTACTTCGTGCATATACTGATGGAATAGTTTGTTAGTCAGTGGACTCTGTTCAGACATAAAAAAGGGGTGAGCAGGGGCAATACCTATAGAAAACACGCTCGCGCTCAAGGGATAACAAAACCCTATATCCATGATTATTTTCGGTCTAAATCCTTGTCTGCGTTGTTGTCGTCGGTCGGCATGGAACCACCATGCCTTCCTCCTCCGCCTAGCATACAAGGATTTATCCTCGAAACTAATTCATGTCAATAGGGTTTCGTTATCCCTTTGTGCCTCGCGGATGCTCAGCTCATGCGCACCGAGGCACAACAAAGGTTTTCTATAGGTACAGCTCCAACTCGCCCCTCTCTTGGTCTGAACAGATACAACAGAATGATACAATGCTATTCATAGTATGTGACCATAGTGATATGTACAACTCTACGAGCAAGCCTGAAAAGAGGAGCAGGGGCTGAAGAAGCTTGAAGCGTCCAATCGTTGTATAAAGTATGTGCAAGAAAAGGTCATCTTATTTGAGGTGACTTTTTTTGTTTCACAAAATACTTGCTGTTATATTATGTGATTGCTACAATGATAGCAAGGATATGGCTGAATACATTATTTGAACATTTTAGGGGTGGCTTGTATGACGGAAAATGAGCAGATAGAAGCGGCGAAGGTCTTTGCAAAAAAGTGGCAAGGCAAGGGCTATGAAAAGGGCGAAACACAAAAATTCTGGATGGAGCTTATCAGGACAGTTTACGGGGTGGAAGCTCCTGAAGATTATATGAATTTTGAAGTGCAGATACAACTGTCCAATGTAAGTTTTATAGATGTGTATATTCCATCTACGAAGGTTATCATTGAGCAGAAAAGCATGGGCAAGGACTTGACCAAGGGCATCAAGCAGTCCGATGGCACATGGCTGACACCTATGCAGCAGATGATACGCTATGCCAATGCCATGAACTATGACGAAATGCCCCGCTGGGGTATCTCCTGCAACTTTCAGGAGTTCATGATTTTTGATTTCAACAACAAGCACAGTGAGCCGGAGCGTATCAAGCTGGCTGATTTGCCAAATGAATTTCACCGCCTTGACTTTCTCGTTGCCAAGGAAAATGTCCATATACGGAAAGAGGTGGAAATCTCTGTCGAGGCAGGCAAGCTGGTGGGGAGGATATATGATTATATCGCGGCCAAATATGACAGCCGGACGCCGGAAGTTCTGCAGAGCCTCAACAAGCTGTGTGTGCGATTGATTTTCTGCATGTATGCCGAGGACGCAGGTATTTTCCAGCATAATCAGTTCTACAATTACATGAAGAATTTCCCGGCTAAGTTTTTCCGCACTTCCCTTGTAGAATTATTTCACGTTTTAAACACGTCGATTAATGACCGTGATAAATACCTCGATGATGAGCTGGCAGCTTTTCCCTATGTAAATGGCGGCCTTTTTGACGGCGATATTGAAATTCCAAAATTTGATGAGCGCACTGTAGAGGTTATATTGGAAGAGGCTTCTCTCGGTTTTAGCTGGCGCGATATCAGCCCTACCATCTTCGGTGCAGTGTTTGAAAGCACCCTGTCTGCCAAAACAAGGCGCAGCGGCGGCATGCACTACACCAGCATCGAAAACATCCACAAGGTCATCGATCCGCTGTTTCTGGATGACCTGACAGAAGAATTGGAGGCTATTCTTGCCATTCCCCAGGTGAAGCAGAGAAACAGCAAATTGGCGGCATATCAGGACAAGCTGGCAGGCCTCACCTTCTTTGACCCAGCCTGTGGCAGCGGCAACTTCCTGACAGAAACCTATATTTCCCTGCGCCGTCTTGAGAACAGGGCAATTCAGGCCATGCTGGGGGAGCAGATTGTCCTTGGTGACATAGCCAATCCTATTAAGGTATCCATTCATCAGTTCTATGGCATCGAAATCAACGACTTTGCCGTGTCCGTGGCCAAAACTGCCCTGTGGATAGCAGAATATCAGATGATGGTAGAAACCCAGGGCATCGTCAACATGAATCTGGACTTCCTGCCCCTCAAAAGCTACTCAAATATCGTAGAGGGCAACGCCCTGCGGCTTGAGTGGAGTAGTATTGTATCACCTGATGATTTGGACTATATCATGGGTAATCCACCCTTTATAGGCGCACGTTATATGGAAAAGCCACAAAAGGCGGATATATTGAATGTGTATGTTGACCCGAAGGGGAAGGCCTATCGTGCGGCAGGAAACGTTGATTATGTTGCAGGATGGTTCTTCAAGGCTGCCGCTATGATGTATGGCACAGGGATAAAATGCGCCTTTGTATCCACCAACAGCATTACTCAGGGGGAGCAGGTGGCGGCAGTATGGAAGCCTATGTATGACAGATTTGGCATACATATAGATTTTGCCTGGCGTACATTCAAATGGGCTAGCGAATCAGCAGAGCAGGCGCATGTACATGTGGTAATCGTTGGCTTTAGCTGCCAAGAGCAGGAGAAGCATGGACGATTGCTGGATGACGGCCGTGTCAAGCTGGTAAAAAATATCAATCCTTATCTCATAGATGCCGAAAATATTTTTGTGGAAAATCGTACAACACCAATCAGTCCCGTGCCTCATGCCCGCAGTGGCAACAAGCCTATAGATGGAGGCAATTATCTTTTTACCTATGAGGAAATGCAGGCTTTTATCAAAAAAGAGCCAAAGTCAGAAAAACTGTTTCGCAAATGGATTGGCTCCCATGAGTTCATCAACAGATACTACAGGTATTGCTTGTGGCTGGGGGAAACATCACCAAGCCAGCTGATGAATATGCCGCTGGTGCTGCAGCGGATAGAAGCTGTGCGCCAGGTCAGGCTGGAAAGTAAGAGTGCAGGGACTATCAAGCTGGCAGATAAGCCAACCAGGTTTCATGTGGAAACTATACCTGACAGCAATTATCTGGTACTGCCTCTGACTTCTTCCGAAAAGAGGAAATATGTACCTATTGGCTTTATGCCGCCGGATGTACTGCCTAGCAATCTGGTAGTGGTGGTTCCCCATGCAGAGCTTTATCATTTTGGTGTGCTGACCTCTAATGTGTTCATGGAATGGATGCGTACAGTTTGCGGCAGGTTAGAAATGCGTTATCGTATAACCAAGGACAATGTGTATAATAATTTCCCTTGGTGCCAGCCTACAGAGGCACAAAAACGCAAAATAGAAAGCACAGCCAAAGCCATTTTGCAGGCCAGGGAACAATACCCGGAATGCAGCTTTGCACAGATGTACAGTGATAAGATGTACCTGTTTGCCGATTTGCTGAATGCCCATAGGGCCAATGACATGGCGGTAATGGAGGCTTATGGCTTTTTAATGGAGCCTACCCCGGAGCATCCGTCCAAGTGGTACAGCCCGTCGGAAACAGTGGCAGCTTTGATGAAAATGTATCAGGAACTGACTGAAAAAAGCAACGGTTAAAAACATCAATTTATGTGGTTTCACGTAGCACTAAATGCTATCTGACTGCTACAGGAACTGCTACGTCCTATAATATATATATATATAAGATAAATGCATAAGACGAAAGATGATTTTGGGAGGTCAATGCTGGTGTGTTTTTGTAAGTGGGCAAAGCGTTATAGTTTGCTTAATTGGATGGCCAATGACGTTTATTCCGTGAATACCGGAATTGGGCGTATGAAATTTGCTCAAAGTTTGGGCTTATTTTCAATACTTACGTTGGGTGGTATGTATATTATATATTCTGTGATGATACCTATTGCCGAGCTATTTAAAATCGAAGAGGCTTGTGTCTATATTTTGCTGGCGATTATTATATTGGGACATATTGTCTTTTTTTCTGGCTTCATTGCAATATGTATTAAGCGTATGCAGGATTTAGGTCAAAATTGGTTTTGGAAAATCCTGAATTCATTTATTATGTTTTATTTGATTATGTTTGGTGAAACATGTGCTTTAAAGGGAAGCGTAGAGATGGATGATTCGACGTTATTTTTACTTCTATTAGTTGTTGTGCTATTTTTTTGCAAAGGTGATACTACACAGCATAAGGAAGCAGAAAAGTGAATTTTCTAATTCAAGAGTGAGTTTTAGGAGCAATCAAAGATGAGTATAAGAGTGACGTCTAAAAGATATGCCAGAGCGGATAAAGATGTGTGTGCGGCCTGCGGTGCCTGCCTGG
>NZ_JBJDWZ010000032.1:0-24708 GCF_051866355.1 Anaerovibrio sp.
GCACTCTTTCTCTCCATGTATCTGCCACATTTATTATGCACTGTTCCGAATAGCTATTGGACTTCATCCTGTTAAGCGGACTTATCCCAGTACATAACCTCATGTGATTTCTATTCGTCAGACCGGAGATTTGCCTACACCTTCCTTCAGATTCCACCTCACGATGGACACCCTTGGTGTTCAGCTATGTCATTCCCGCTATTAGGGCTGACTAGGGACTTTCACCCATTAGAGTGCGCCCATGCTGGGCGCACTCAAAAAAGGCTCCAGCCAAAAGCTGAAGCCCTTCACATTCATCTATGGTGGAGACAAGGGGGTTCGAACCCCTGACCTCTTGACTGCCAGTCAAGCACTCTCCCAGCTGAGCTATGCCCCCACAGACAAGCATTATTATAAACGAACTATCCTGTAGTTGTCAAGCACTTTCAAATTTTTTCTACTGTGCCTGCCGCGCCTCCAGCTGCTTAATCAGCTGGACTGCGCCGATTCCCAGCCCTGTGGCTCTGGCAATTTCCTCCAGCTCATACCCTTCGGCCAGCAGCTGCCGTGCCTGGGCCGCGGCCACCTCCGTGTTCAGTCCGCCTTCCTCGTCGTAGACATATCCGGTGTCATGAACAGCATCCTCCACCTGGGCGCCGCTGACATAGCTATCAAGATTGCCGCTCTGGATATCCACCGCCTGCTGCAGGGCATCGGACTGCTGTACATCCTGCATCGTGTTGGACTGCGCCTCATACTGGGCTTCCAGCTCCATTGAGGCCTCCCGTATCAGCTCCCAGGCCCGCCTGTCTGCCGCGCTCATAGCCGGCATGCCATAGGCGGCCTGCGGCGATTGCGCAGATGTCGGCGCGCCTGATGCCATAGCTGCATCCGCCGCCGCCCTGACGGTCAGATAATCGCCTTCCTCCTGCCGAAAGCCCCCGGACCGGTGCTGATAGCCAGCCGCCTCCTGCGTCCTCTGCAGGGCTTCCAGCTGACGTATCCGTTCCTCCAATAGCTCTGACTTGTAATCCGCCTCGCGCAAAAGCCGCTCCAGCCTGTCAATATGCCCGGTCATGCGGCTGATAATCTCGTCCGCAGACTGCTCCAGCTCATAGCGAAGCCGCCCGGTAGCCGCCTCCAGCACCTCCGGATCATCCTCCGCCTTGTTCAGCTGATGCCTGGCCGCCAGGACAATCACCGCCCCGGCAATAATAATAAAACCTAGTATTTCCGTGGTCATCTATAACCCCGCTTAGTACACACTGAAATTTCCTTCACCCGCAAAGCTAACAGCTTATATCTATGCTGCGCCCACGTATCTGGTCCACAGCCATTGGCGGCTCCTGGCTGTCGTCTGTAACGCCCTGAGCCTCCATTATCTCCTTGGGAGACTTGCGCTTTCTGGCGCCCCGCTCCCTGCCGCCCTGCTTTTTCTCCGGGTTGTCCTTGATTTTTTCGCCCTCGGCCTCATCCTTGGTACGGACCTGGCTCTGCTGCCTTTCTATCAGCTTTTTCTGCTGCAGGGCCTTGAAGTCCTGCTGCATGGCAGCCTGCTGATTCATATTGTGCTGGATTTCCCCCACGTCGTTGGCATGAGGTACCATCATCCGCAAACTCATCGGTGCAAAATCCATAAGCCATCGCCCCTAAAATATCACTAAATCAATAAGCACCTACCACGATAAAATCATCCTTGACATACTGCGTACAATGAGTTTCCTTGACCTGTACATTCTTCATGATGGAATTGATGCTCAGGCGCACGCCCGGATACATGGTATCCAGCACCCGCACACGGCCATTGCGCATCTTCTGCATCTCTGCATCAATGTCCCGCAGCCTGCGCTCACAGCGCTCCACCTGCCCCGCCAGCGGGAACTGGGAACGCACCAGCGAATTCAGCTGCTCCACCTTGTTCGGCGGCAGCTGGCTGATATCAATCTTCTCAAGGGTACTCAGTGTCTTGTTCAGGGATTCCAGACGCTTCTTGGCTTCGTTGTACTCCTTCAGCACCGTCTGATATTCTTTCTGCAGCATAGGATTCACGCCGACGCTGACGCGGGTAATAACATTGGCCTCATTGCCGATGCACTTGGCACGTACCTCCTCGCCGGCCGCCAGATTGCCGCCTGTTATCTGCCCCTTGCCTTCGTCCATAACCAGATGATGGCCGGCCCTGATGGTGGAGTGCATGGCTACATCCTGTATATAGATATCGCCGCAGGCCTCAATATCCGCATTCTCTGCAAAGGACGCCCTGAAATCCTCCAGCGCCTTGATGCGTCCCCGGTTCATTCCCTGAACGCCGCCCTTGACGAAAATATTGCGCCCTTCCACGTCAGCACCGCTAATCATGCCCTTGATTTCAATATCACCGGCCGCCTTCACCGCAAAACCGGCTTCCACGTTGCCATTAACCATAATGGCGCCGTCAAAGTTAATATTGCCGGTGGCCATGCCCACATCGCCTTTGATTTCCAGCCTCGGATCCACATCAATCTTGTTGCCCTTATCCACAATCTGTCCATCCATATCGGCAATAACAAAATTTTCATCCTTAACAATAGTGTTTTTGCCGTTAGGAACAGGCTTGGGCTTGCCGTTTTTCGCATTTATCTTGTCACCGTACACATTCGTGCCGGGAATGCCCTTGGTATGAGGAATACGCTCCGCCAGCACCTGCCCCTTGACAGCCCGCAGGAACATATTCAGATTCTTGTAGTCGGCCCTGTCATGCTCATCCACCACCGGCACGCCCTTTTCGCCCACATTGAACTTGCGCTCAATGACGGCATCCTTGCCGTTCTGCGGCGGCTCACCCTTGGCTATCACAGTCGGACGCCCCGTTTTCATGGCCTCCTTGATGGCCTCTGCCATAACGCCAAACTTCACGTTGCGGAGCCGCACCACGTCCATAATCATATCCATGGTCGGCACCGCCTGCCTGGCACCCAGGTCAAAGCGCAGGGTGGCAGTGAGCTTGTCCGGGGCTACCTCCACGATAGCCGTACCGTACTCCACATGCTCCCGCACAGCCTCGGCCGCCTCTTCATCCATAACGGAGCCACCGAATTCTTTTGGCAGTACAAACTTCGTCCCCAAAAGAACAGGGACACCGGAATTTTCCTTCAGTGTATCGGTCAGAAGCTTCAGATCATAATCCTCAACGCGAAACTCCTTCAAAACGCGGCGCATGTCCGACATCTCGAACAGCAATCCCTTCTCATCCTTGGGATACACGGTCAGAAAGATACCGTCCGAACAGAATTCAAACAGATATCCGTCCTCCCTGCCGCCAACCTTTGCTATTACCTTATGTCCATCCATGAACAGCCCTCCCTGATGCAGGCACAGAACGCCGGGCACAAGGCCCGAAGCCACCTCTGCATCTGTTATTTTTGCAATAACTGGACACTTTTCATCTATATCAAATATATCAGATGCCGTCTATATTTGCCAGAAAGCCCCTCAGCTTAAACATCGCCTTGGTGTGCAGCTGGCAAATCCTCGCCTCTGATAAATGCATTATCAAGCTAATTTCCTTCATAGTCAGCTCATCGTAATAATAAAGGGAAACCACCAGTTTTTCCTTTTCTGTAAGCTCATCCAGCGCCTTTGCCAGCGTTTCCCTGATCTCGACATATTCAGCGCTCTTGTGGGGATCCGTGTCGGCCGTCATGGCCGCCTCGGACTTCATATACTCGCCCAGCGGAATCACGGTAGCCGCGTTAATCTGCTGCTCCAGATGATGAACCTGCTCCACGCTCATCTTCAGCTCACAGGCCAGCTCCTCATCCGTAGCGGACCTGCCCAGCCGTCCCTCCAGCTCCACAACTGCTGACTCGTATTTGCGTATCTTCTGCCGCAGGGACACGGAAATCCAGTCCCTTGAACGCAGCTCATCCTTCATGGCACCGCTGATTCTGATGCCCGCGTAAGTTTCAAATTTATTGCCCCGCCTGATATCATATCTGTCCACGGCATCCATCAGGCCGAAATAACCACTGATAATCAAATCATCCCTGTCAACATGAGATGGCAGACTCATCGCCAACCTGCCTGCGATTATATTAACCAGAGGCAAATAATGCTCCACCAGCTGATTGCGAATCTCCATGCTGCGATTTTCACCATAACGAATCCAAAGCTCGTTTATAGCCTCAGCCGATTTATACTCATTCTGCAAAACATCTCACCACCATTACCATCGCTACTGACTATCAGCACTGCCCACTACCCGGCGCAGTGAATCAGCCTGCAGCGGCTCAAAGCCACCCTGCTGTTCCTCCGTCCCGCCGTCTTCGGGCTGCATATCCCCCTCTTCAGCCGCTCCATCCCCTGAAGCCTCCGCCGCACCAGCTCCGGAGGACTTTTCCTGAGCTTCCAGCTCAGCCAGTGCATTCTCTGTTTCCCTTATCATGCCTGAAAATCCAATTCTTTCAAACAGAAAAACACCGATATAAACCAGTACACCGGTGATTAAGAAACTGCACAACGTGCGTCCTAAAATTACTGATACACGCACCTCTCCCATCAGTCCGGCAGCCATGGCCGTAAGCCCCGCCAAAGCTGCCATTCCCAATGACGCTGTCAATTTACACTTATCTATCATATTAAAGTTCCTTATCGCCCTTATCTATGGTCTTTACCTTATAGACGCCGGTGGACAGGTCAATCTGCACTGTGCGGCCGTAGCTGCCGCCAGTATCCTCCCCCACAATAGGAATCGACAACTTTTTTAATATTTCCTTGGAGGCCGAAGCATTGCGAAGCCCCACTCTCATGATATCAGATGCATTAGCAAAAGCAAACATCTGAGAGCCACCGGCCAGCTTTGCCACCAGCCTTGACTTTACTGCCCCCATGCGGACAAGCTCCTCCAGCATATCAGGAATCCCCGTATCGGCGAACTTGGCCCTGTTCTCATTGGCTCTTGACTGATTGCTGTCCGGCAGCATAATGTGCAGAAGTCCGCCTATCTTCGTCTGGGGATCATACAGCGAGATGCCGATACAGGAACCCAGACCATAGCTTATTAAGGTATCCGGCGCACGGCCTACTTTGTAATCCGCCATGCCAACCTTGATTAATTCTGGCATATCACGACACTCCCACTGCTTGCAAAATTATGTCCAAAGAGCCAGGATCCGGCACAAGGAAGAAATGACCCTTTATGCCGTCATCATCTGTCTTGAACTCTGTTTCAATAACCAAAGCATGATCTCCCATCTGACCAAGCTGAACCAGCACGACACTGAGAATGGCTCCGGCCATATCCATGGCCAGGGCCGGAATGGATGGCAGCAGGGAAATATTAGTGAAATTGAACAGTGCATTCAGATACGCACCGGAAAGAATATTTCCTATTTCCATCAACGCGGATTCATCCATAAAATCCAGCTTCTGAGTATCGCCATGCTTCTTCCCCATCAGCATGTCAACCAGATAAAAAGCACTTTCCTTTGGCAGCAAAAATAAAATATTACTAGGTGCCTTGCCATACACCCGCAGGAACACGCCCACGACCATCGTATCGGGACCGCCCACGAGGTCCGGCACCTCATCCAACGGCACTATGGATACCCTCGGCACATCCATGTCAATACGGCGGTTAATGATCTGTGACAATGCCGTAGCAGAGTTTCCCGCACCTACATTGCCGATCTCCCGCAACGCATCCATCTGCGCCGGAGAAAGGTTTGCAACATCATCTGACATTCCTTAATCCCACCAATCTATCTAATGGGGCGAGGATTACTCCTCGCCGCTCAAACCCATAATCTCGCTGATATTCAGCTGAATAATCAGGCGGCCGTCCACCTTGCCGATGCCGGAGATAAACTTGGAGCTGGCGTCGTTGCCAGCGGTAATGGCCCTCGTTGTATCAATATCATCAGCATTGATGGTACGCACCTCTGTCACAGCATCCACCAGCATACCTACATACACCTCATCGTACTGCACAATGACAATACGGGTATTGGCCGTATACGGAGTGTCCTCCAGGCCCAGGCGCTTCTTCAGGTCAATTACCGGCAGCACGCTGCCGCGCAGATTGACAACGCCCTTGATAAAATCAGGAGCAAATGGAACTCTGGTAATATCACTGAGGTTCTTTATCTCCTGAACATTCAAAATACTAAAGCCGTATTCCTCGTTTCTCAGCTTGAAGGCGACTACCTGAACCTCGCCGTCAGCCATAACCTGATCCTCTTTAGCCATCTTCCATACCTCCCTTGATTACATCAACGCGCTGACATCCAGAATCATGGCTACATGGCCATCACCCAGGATGGTAGCACCGGCCAGCATCTTCAGGCCTGACAACAGCTTGCCCAGCGTCTTGATAACGATTTCCTGCTGGCCTATCAGGTTGTCCACCACAATACCAATCTTGTGGTCACCTACATGGACTACCACCACGAAGATATCATCCTCATCGGTAGCCTCACTGCCGCGCGGCACGCTCAGAACCTCGTTAAGACGGGTAATCGGAATAATCTGACCCCTGATGACGATAACCTCCTTGTTCTGAACAGTCTTGATATCGTCAGGAGTAATGTTGATGGTGCTGTCAATGGAGCCAAGAGGAATGGCGTACATCTCATCCTGAACCTTCACCAGCATAGCCTGGATAATAGCCAGGGTCAGAGGCAGCTTAATCTTGAATACGGAGCCCTCATCGATCTTGGTTTCCACGTCAACGTGGCCGCCCAGGGACTCAATCTTGCTGCGCACAACGTCCATGCCTACGCCGCGTCCTGATACGTCCGTAATCTGCTCCGCAGTGGAGAAGCCCGGCAGGAATATCAGGCGCACCGCATCAGCATCCGGCAGTGCATCAGCCTCGTCGCGGCTGATCATGCCCTTCTCAACAGCCTTGTTGCGAATCTTGTCGGCATTGATGCCGGCACCGTCATCAGTAACCATGATGACAACGTTGTTGCCCTCATGGCGGGCAATCAGCCCTACCTCGCCGGTACGCGGCTTGCCCTTTGCCTCACGCTCATCAGGATGCTCGACGCCGTGGTCGAGGGAATTTCTCAAAAGGTGCATCAAAGGATCGCCTATCTCGTCGATAACGGTACGATCCAGCTCTGTATCCTCACCCTCAATGGTAAGGTTGATGTCCTTGTTCAACTCCTTGGCCAAATCACGGACCATGCGAGGGAAACGGTTAAATACCTGGCTGACAGGCACCATGCGGACCTTCATGACTACGGACTGCAGGTCGGTAGTCACCCTGTCCATCTGCTCCAGCGTCTCCGTCAGCTCCGTCAGGCGGTGGGTCATGCCAATCTGCTCCAGGCGCACCTTGTTGGTAACCAGCTCTCCCACCAGATTCATCAGCGTATCCAGCTTCTCAATATCCACGCGGACGGACTGGCCTGCCACGTGAGCCTTCTTGTCATGCTTGGCATTGTTGCTGGCAGGAGCCTTGGCCGCAGGCTTGGCTGCAGCAGCCGGCTTTGCCTCGGCCTTGGCCGCAGGTGCCTCCTTGGCAGCAGGAGCCGCCGGTGCCTGCTCCTTCTTGGCGCCCTCAAGAGTTATCTCGGTAACCTTTACCGCACTGATTTCCGAGATAGCCGTTACGCCTTCCTCCACGCGCTTTGCCTCCGCATCCGTCACCAGGCAGACATCAAAGCTGTGCTCAAACTTCTCCTGCTCCAGATCCTGTGCAGGCGGAATGGACTTGATTACATCGCCCAGCTCATCCAGCACGTTCATAACCATGTAGGAACGGGCAGACTTCAAAAGGCAGGTATCGGCAATCTCCACATGCACCCAGTAAGGAATCAGGCCGCTGTTCTTTGCCTCCCTGACCACCATCAAATCGGTGTCATTCAGCTCGCAGCCCTCCGGCATATCAGACGCCGGTGCCTCCGCTGCGGCCTTCTCGCCGCCTGCTGCAGGCCCTGCCTGCGGTGCAACGCTCTCCCCCTTGGCGATGGCATTGACCATGCGCACCAGCTCGGACACGTCCACCAGATCCTCCGACTCGCCGTTGCCGATGTTCTCAATCATCTCCTGCAAGGAATCGACGCACTTGAAAATAACATCAATAATTTCAGAGCTTACCTTCAGCTGTTCCTTCCTGAGCATATCCAGCAGGTTTTCCATATCATGAGTAAGCTCGGCTGTCTTGGTATACCCCATAGTCGCTGACATGCCCTTTAATGTATGAGCATTACGGAAAATCTCATTGAGTACAGATAAATCCTCAGGATCATTTTCCAAACCCAGCAGGCCATCATTCAGAGACTGCAAATGTTCCCGTGACTCATCCAAAAACATTTCCATGTACTGATTTGTTTCCATTTCTATTCCCCCTGATTGATTAATTCCTAACTCTCTTCATAATTGCGTCCGCTACCTGTCCCACAGGCAGTATCTCGTCCGCAATGCCCGCCTCAACAACGGATTTCGGCATGCCGTACACCACGCAGGTTTCGTCCGACTCGGCGATCACGTAGCCGCCGGCCCTCTTTATCTTCTTCATCCCCTCTGCACCGTCACTGCCCATGCCCGTCAAAATAACAGAAACTATATCTCCTCCATATTTTACAACGGAGTCAAACATTACATCCACTGCCGGCCTGTGGGACGCCAATGGAGGATTCTGATTCAAGGAAATCTCCCTGCTGGAAGCATTTCCTGCTACCGTGAGATGATACCCGCCCGGAGCGATATACACATGCCCCGGCAGGATAGGCTCGCCGTCCTCCGCTTCCTTGACAGTCACCTGCGACATGCCGTTCAGCCTTTCAGCCAGCGACTTGGTAAACCCGGCCGGCATGTGCTGCACCACCACCATGCCACAGGGCATACTGCCCGGCAGCTTCGGTATGACCTGCTGCAATGCCCTCGGCCCGCCTGTAGAGGTTCCCAGCGCCACCAGCTTCGTTCCCGAGCCTGAGCTGCTCCCCCCGTACACCGGCGATGGCCTCTTTTTCAGCAGGGGATTCTCCCGCTTTGCCATCATATCCGTCAGCCCCTGCTTGTGCTGCTGAACAGAAGCAGACAGCTTTTCCTGGGCTGATTTAGGCTTTATAGAAGCAGCTGTTTGAGTATGGGATACATTATAACCCTTCTTCTCAAATATATTAATTCGCTTTAAATTCCCAGCTTCCTGCTTTTTGGCAAAAATATTCTTATTAATTTTTGATTTATTTATTTTTGCCCCTGCTACGCTGCGGCATTTTGCTATAATATCCTCTTCAATTGCGTCAATTTTGGAGATGGAGCCGCCCGTCTTGCACAGAAAATCCACAGCGCCCAGCTCCAATGCCCTGATGGTTTCATCCGCGTCCTTCTTGGTCAGGCTGCTGAACATCAGCACCGGCACAGGACAATCCTTCATGATAACCTCCAGTGCGCTCAATCCGTCCATAACCGGCATATTTATATCCAGCGTCAGGAGATCAGGCCGTTCCTTCGCCACCAGCTTGATGGCATCCCTGCCATCCCTGGCAGTCCCCACCACCTGAAAATCAGGTGTCCTCTCAAACAGGTCTGACAACACCTTGCGCATAAATGCCGAATCATCTGCAACAACTACGCGAATCATGATACCGCCCCCCATTATTTCTTGCCAATCCCTTTTGCCAGGCTCTTCCTCTGCAAATCAAAAATAAACTTGACCAGCTTATTCTGATGCTGCCTGCTCATATCAAGAAATTGGAACCCAATGTGATATACATTGCCGCCTGCGGCCTCCACCCTGGCGCATCTTACAACCTTGCCGGTAATGCGCAGCATGCCGACACCGGGAATATTGTCCAGCTCCAGCACTGCCTTGCTGCCCAAGGTCAGTATCGCATTGTGCATGATGGCCAGGCCGCCGCCGCTGATATCCACTATCTTGGCAAAAATCATTTCCCCTATGGCGCCATTTTCATCCAATGGCCTCACCACAATCGGGCAGTCCATGGAAATCCTGACGAACTCGCGGTTCTGAACCTTCTCCACCGTTTCCGGCACACTGACGAACCAGACAGGAATCGGTTGCCTGCCCTTGTCAAGATACACCGTCCTGAACTGGTAATAACAGCCCTGGCCTGCCATCCTGCACACCACCTGCTCGCCGGACACGGGAATAATCGGCACTCCCCTGTCATCCACCGGCATGGCAACCATCATCTTTTTATCGGATATATCCTCTATTCTGCTGGCCACGCCAACCTCGGCATCGTTGAGATAAAACGTCAGGCGCGCCCCAACCTTGAGCGCCTGGTCAGCCGGCATTTTCTCTCCCTTTGTCATACTACAACCCTACCCCTTGACTGCAACTCAAACCAAAATACAATTATCACTATCTATTTTATCGAAAAATACTTACTATTGCAAAATATTAGTGCATATTATGGAAAAATTTTCTCAAAAATCCCTGCCAGCCCAGCTTCACCTGCTGCTGACGCCCCGAAACAAGGCTGTTTGCCAGCGCTTCCACACACCTTGCCGCCAGTGAATCGGGATATGCCGCCATCAGGGGTACCTGCCGCCTTACCGCCTTCATAAGGCTGGCATCATCAAACACAAAGCCAAGGGATTTCAGTTCCATGTGCAGAAACCTCTCCGCGGTGTAAATCAGCTTGTTGGCCGTCTCCGAGCTCTCTACAATATCGTAAACCCGGTTCACCACCAGGCGGATTGGCTGGGTCGCCTCCAGCTGCCGATAGGATTTCAGCACGGCGTAGCCATCCGTCAGGGCCGTAGGCTCCGGCGTGATAACCAGCACCACCTCATCCGAGGCCATGATGAAATCCAGCACGTTCCTGCCTACGCCTGCCCCCGTATCCACCAGAATGATGTCCGCCCATTCATCGCAGGCGGCCAGCTTGTTGAAAATCATCTGCCGCTGCATCACCGTCATCTCACCGGCATGCTCCATGCCGGAACCGCCGGAAATATAGCTCACCCCGTATGGCCCCCTGACAATGACATCCTCCAGCTGGATATCATCCCTGGCCAGGGACAGAAGGGTGTGCTTTGAGCTGGTCCCCAGCAGCACATCCACATTGGCCGTCCCCAGGTCCGCATCAACAACGATAACCCTCTTCCCCTTTTTGCCGAGAGCTATCGCCAGATTGACCGTCAGATTGGTCTTGCCTACGCCCCCCTTGCCACTGGTAACTGCAATCACCCTGGCTCCGGGCTTTGACGCGGCCATCTCCGGCCGGGCTCCCCCACCCGGCTGTTCAGCCGCGCCATCTGAATTTTTTCGTTCAACCAGCTTTCTAAGCCTGGTAGCCTGATCCTCCATAGTCCTTTACCTCAGCAAAAGCTCCGCCAGCTTCTCCACGCTGGCAGGCTCGATATCATCAGGCACGCTTTGCCCGTTTGTCACGTAGGAAAGCGCCACCTTACGCCTATGCAATATATTCAGTATTATCCCGTGGGTACCCGTTTCGTCAACCTTTGTAAATATCACCCTGTCAGGCTGGCAGATGGAAAAATTCTCCAAAAGTTCCAGTCCGTCACTGGTCTTGGTGGTAGCGCTCATCACCAGATGCTTTTCAATGTCCGCGTCAATGCTCAAAAGGCCGCTCAGCTCCTTCATCTGATACTCGTTGTACTGGCTCCTGCCGGCCGTATCAATCAATATGAGCTGCTTGTCCTGATGCTTGTCGATGGCCTTTTTCAGCGCTTCCGGATTATAGACTATCTCCAGCGGCAATCCCAGGATATCCGAATAGGTCTTCAGCTGCTCGACAGCCGAAATCCTGTAGGTATCCGCCGTAATCAGGGCCACCCTTGCCCCCTGCTCCAGCACGAACCTGGCCGCAATCTTCGCCAGCGTGGTGGTCTTGCCTACCCCCGTAGGCCCTATCAGGGCAACCACCTTCGGCCTGTTGGAATAAAGGGTAATGCCGTTGGCCACCCGGATTGCCTTGCGGATATACTTTTCCATGGCGCTGACCGCCTTGAGCGAATTCCGCGGCGCCAGAATCTCCGTGCCGTTCAGCTTGGAAATCATATCCTGCATCACCCTGTCCGTAACCTCCTGATCCTGCATGGCGCTCTGCAGGGTAGGCACGGCGTTGTCTTTCCCCTTGTTTCTGCTCATCTCCATCAGCATGGACTTCATTTCCTCCAGCTGATTCTGCAAATCTTTTATTTCCTCATCCTTCTCGCTGGCGACATCAGCCGCCCCGTTGCCGGATTTTTCACCAGCATCGTCCTTTTCCCTGCCAGCGTCAGCCTCCGCCGCGGATACCTCCCCGTCAGCCCGGCCGGAAGCCTCTTCCTGCACTGCAGCAAAAGCTGCCGTTTCATCCGGCACACCACCGCTGTCTGTATCACCCACGGCCTCTGCCATTGGAACTGCCGCCTGCCGCTCTTCCTCCGCGGCCGGCAGCTCCTGAGCCTGATTTACGCTGGCCAGCACCTCGCTGAAGGTCTGGCCCTGCGTTTCCCTGGCCATCGCTTGGGCCACAGCCTCCCTGGTACCAGCCGTCTGGTACTGGCTGACCGCCGTTCTCGGCGTGAAATTCGCCAGCGTGGCCGATATAGGGGAAACCTGCTCCTCCTGTCCGGAGGCGGTTCCTGACGCCCTGGCCGCCGCCCTGCTGTTTCTGGCCGCCTCCGCCGCCTGCAGGACAGCCTCATTCGCCGGCACAGCCGCTGGTGACGGCTTGGAGGCCTCGTCCTCCACAGCCGCAATCACCTCCACAACCTCCTTGCTGTGGAAGCCCAGAATGCCGCCCTTTTTGGTCTTGCTTGTATGAAGTATCACCGCATCCACTCCCAGCTCGGCCTTGACGTTGGCCATGGCCTCCTTCAGTGTCGGTGCCTTAAAACTCTTAATCAGCATTTACAGCTTCACCACCCCAATAATCTGAATCTCTACAGACTGGTCAATCTCTGCATGTGACAGGACAATAATCCCCGGCACGGAACGCTCCACCAGCTTCCTGAAATACAATCTTACCGTCGGACTGGTCAGGGCAATCGGCTGATAGCCCATATCCGTCAGCTTCTGCAGCTCCCTGCCCAGCGAGTTCAGCAGCTTCTGCATGGTATCAGGATCCATGCTCACGTAGGAGCCGCGCTCCGTGCGCTGAACCGCCCCGGCAATCTTGTTCTCAATGGCCGGATCCAGCGTAATGCACGTAAGCTGGTTGTTCTGCACGTACTGCTGGGTAATCTGCCTTGCCAGCGCGTGGCGCACATACTCCGTCAGTATCTCGGTATCCTTGGTCGCCTGCGCATAGTCGGCCAGCACCTCCAAAATGGTAGCCATATCCCTGATGGAAATGCGCTCCCTGAGGAGATTTGCCAGCACCTTCTGGATATCGCCCACGCCCAGAAGGTCAGGAATGACCTCATCCACAAGGGACTGATTGGTTTTCTTGGCGTTGTCGACGAGGTTCTGGGTCTCCTGACGGCCAAGAATCTCGGCGGCGTGAGCCTTGATGACCTCCGTGAGATGGGTTGCCAGCACGGACACCGCATCCACCACCGTGTAGCCGTTCAGCTCCGCCTGCTCACGGGAAGCCTCCGGAATCCACAGGGCAGGCAGGCCAAAGGCCGGCTCAATGGTTTCAATGCCTTGAATTTCCTCAAACACAGTGCCCGAATTCATGGCCAGGAAGTGATCCAGCAGAAGCTCTCCCTTGGCTATTTCGATGCCCTTCAGCTTGATGATATAGGCATTAGGCTTTATCTGTATGTTATCACGGATGCGGATGGTCGGCACTACCAGTCCCAGCTCCAAAGCGCACTGGCGGCGTATCATCACGATGCGGTCCAGAAGGTCGCCACCCTGCCCCGTATCCACCAGCGGAATCAGGCTGTAGCCGATTTCCAGCTCCATCGGGTCCACCTGCAGGAGGGAAACGATATTCTCCGGCTTGGTGGCCTCGCTCTTGGTCTTCTCCTTCTTCTCCACCACGGCGGTTTCCTCCACCTTCCTGTCACCGGCCGCAATCTGCCTGCCGACAATGCCGCAGGCAACAGCCAGAATCATGAACGGCAGTCCCGGCAAGCCCGGCACGCAGGCCATGGCGGCCAGCACGCCGCAGACGATGTAGAAAACGCGCGGCTTTGCCCCCAGCTGATGAATGAGGTCATAGCCAAGGTTGCTCTCGGAAGCCGCACGGGTAACGATGATACCGGTAGCCGTGGAAATCAGCAGGGCCGGAATCTGGTTTACCAGTCCCTCGCCCACGGTCAGCAATGTATAGTTCTGCAGTGCCTGCTCCACAGTCATGTTGCGCTGTACCATGCCGATGACAAAGCCGCCGATGATGTTGATGAAGATAATGATAATAGCCGCGATGGCATCACCCTTGACGAACTTGCTGGCACCGTCCATAGCGCCGTAGAAGTCAGCTTCCCGCTGAATCTTCTTGCGCCTTTCACTGGCCTCCGCGTCGGTGATGGCCCCCTGATTGAGATCGGCATCAATAGCCATCTGCTTGCCGGGCATAGCATCCAGCGTGAAGCGTGCAGATACCTCGGCAACGCGCTCCGCGCCCTTGGTAATAACCAGAAACTGGATGATAATCAGGATGACGAAGATAATAAAGCCGACCACTGCGTTACCGCCTACAACGAAGTTGCCGAAGGAGCTGATAAGCTCACCGGCGTAGCCCTCCAGAAGAATCAGACGCGTGGAGGAAACGTTCAGCGCCAGGCGGAACAGGGTGGTAATCAGCAGCAGGGACGGGAACACCGACAAATCCAGTGCCTCCACGTTGTAAATAGCACTCATCACCACCACCAGCGCCAGCGTAATGTTCATGCAAAGCAGCAAATCCAGCAGCATGGTAGGCAGCGGAATAATCATCATAACAACGATTGTTACGATGCCCACCGCAATCATTACGTCACTATATTTCTTTACAAAGCCCACCTTTTCGGCGGCCATAACCGGTGCAGCCATAATCTATCTCCTGCTCTCTGTTTAGGCAAACCGCCTTCTATGGCGATGCCTGAGTTTATATACATAAGCCAGAACCTCGGCCACGGCCTTGAACAGCTCCTGCGGGATACTGCCTCCCACATCCACGGCTGCATACAAGGCCCGTGCCAGCGGCTTGTTTTCCACAATCGGCACATTGCTCTCCCGTGCCAGCTCCTTGATTTTCTGAGCCACCGCATCCTGCCCCTTGGCCAGCACCACCGGAGCCGGCATGCCGGCCTCATATTTCAGCGCCACCGCAAAATGCGTCGGGTTGGTGATGATAACATCCGCCTTGGGCACTTCCTTCATCATTCTGGACATAGCCATCTGGCGCTGCTTCTGACGGATTTTTCCCTTTATCTGCGGGTCGCCTTCCTGCTGCTTGAACTCTTCCTTGACCTCCTGCTTGCTCATCTTCAAATCCTGGGTATTCTGCCATTTCTGGTAAATCAGGTCAAGGATGGCCATCACCATGAACAGCCCGATAATCTTGAAGGCCAGGTTAAAAACCACGTCGGAAACCTGGGACACGCCGGCAAAAACATCCACAAAAATCAGCTTGGGCATCTGCCACAGCTCATCCGACAGATTCATGTACACCAGCGAGCCGATAATGGCAATCTTCACCAGCGATTTTGCCAGCTCCACCAGGGAACGCTTGGAAAAAATCCTGCCGAAGCCGCTGATGGGATTCAGCCGCCCCGGGTTGAAGCTCAGCTTTTCCGTGGAAAAGGTGAACCCCACCTGCGCCACGTTCATGGCCAGGCCGATAACCATAATAAACAGCATCAGCGGAATGGATGTCTTGGCCAGCAGAATCACGATGCTGATGAAGAGCTGCATGATGGTTTCCTCATTCACATCAAAATTCAGGTTGCCAAAGATATACACCGCATAATTCATAACCTCATCCACGGCATCGCCGCCCAGCATCCTCAGCACAAAGAAGCCGGCCAGCATGACAAAGGCCGCATTGATTTCCTGGCTCCGGCCCACCTGGCCTTTCTTCAGGGCATCCGCCCTTCTTTTCGCCGTAGGCTCCTCGGTCTTTTCACCGGCAAAAAGCTGCAGGTCAAAGGCAAAATCCACTTTGCCGCAGCCCGAGCTTCCCGGACAGGCAGTTTTTTTATTGTAATGCTCTAAGGGCAATGGAAATATTTCCATACATCTCATTGAACAACACATCCAAAAACATCACATAAAAGGGCATGATAATCCCCACCGTGAACACACCAATAATAATCTGCATGGGAATACCGACCACAAATATATTCATCTGGGGCATGGTTCTCGCCAGCACACCCAGGGAAACATTTGTCAAAAGAATGGCAAAAGTCAGCGGCATGGCAATCTTCATGCCGGTCACAAATATGCCCGCCGTAAAATCAACCATCAGCATGGCAAGTCCGCCGTTCAGGTTCATCTCCAGCAGGGGCAGGGAATCAAAGCTGCCCACCAGCGCCCCCAGCAGCATGTGATGGCCGTTGGTCACCACGAAGACAATCAGCGTAAGATAATACAAAAAGCTACCGATAAGGGGATTCTGCTGGTTGGAGGTAGGGTCCATCTCGTTCACCACGGAAAAGCCCGCCTGCATGTCCATGATTTTACCGGACATGTTCACCGCCATCATGGCCACATAGGCCACAAAGCCAATCAGCCAGCCGATAAAAAGCTCCGCCAGCACGGCCAGCGTGTAGCCGGCCACGGACACAGGGGCCTCGATTGCCGTCCGCTGGTCAATCACCGGAAACAGCACCAGCGTTATGACAAAGGCGATACCCGCCCGGAAATACACGGGAATATTCTGGCTGCCCCAGAAGGGCGCAATCAGAAACAGGCCGCTTACCCTCGTCATCACCAGCAGGAACACCGCCGCGTGATTCTGCAGCAAATCATAAAAATCCACAGCGCCACCTCATCCACAGCATATCAGCCAATATAATACGGCAGGTTTACCAGCACGTTGGTCACGTACTCCACCATCAGCCTCAGCATCCAGGGGCCAAAAATCAGAATCGCCACGAACACCGCCACAATCTTCGGTATAAAGGCCAGCGTCTGCTCCTGAATGGAGGTCGTGGCCTGAAACACGCTGACCGCCAGTCCCACCAAAAGCCCCAGCCCCAGCATGGGCGCCGAAATCAAAAGCACCATCCTGAGAGCCTCCTGGGCCATCTGTATAACTAAATCTCCCGACATAACCTATCACCTGCTGCCACTATCAGACTACTTGAAGCTCACAATCAACGACTTTATCAGAAGATGCCAGCCATCCACCATGACGAAAAGCAATATCTTGAACGGCAAGGAAATCATTACCGGCGGCAGCATCATCATACCCATGGACATGAGGGTACTGGCCACAATCATGTCGATAACGATAAACGGCACATAAATCATAAAGCCTATCTGAAAGGCCGTCTTCAGCTCGCTAATCATATAGGCAGGAATCAGGGTAAAGGTGGACACCTCTTCCGGCCCGTTTGGCCGCGGCCCGTCTGCTAGATTGACAAACAGCGCCAGATCCGCCTCCCTCGTCTGCCTGAACATAAACTCCCGGATTGGCTCCACCGTGTTCTCTATGGCCTGCTCCTGGGTTATCTGCCCCGCCAGGTACGGCTGCAGTCCGTTCTCATTGGCCTGGCTCCAGTAGGGAGCCATGATGTAGAATGTCAGAAACAGGGACAGCCCGATAATCACCATGTTCGGCGGTGCGGTCTGGGTAGATAATGCGTTGCGTAAAAAACCAAGCACCACAACAATTCTGATAAAGGCCGTGGTCATTATCAGAATCGAGGGTGCTATGGACAAAATCGTCAGAACAGCCATCAGCTGCAGCGTCACCGCCACATCCTGGGGATTTTCCGCCGCCCCGACATCAATATTCACATTTGGAATCAGCGGTGCAGCCGAAGCGGAATCCGCCGCCAAAAAAACTACTAAAAGACCCATTATGCAAGGGCATAAAAGCCTCTGTATCCTGGTCACAATCTCCACAACTCCTTATCCCCTGCGATTCAGTCCTTCCCGGAACAAGGACGGCACACGTCTGGTAAGCTCCTCCAGAGTGGACAGCTGGCTGGCAAACGCCCCTGCATCCACCGGCTGTACCACGGCCTGACGCCGCAGCCGGTCTATCTCGTCAGCATCCTCTATCTCCGCAAGCAGGCTCACCTGATGCTCTGTCACGCCCAGCAGCACCACCTTGCCGCCAATCTCCACCACGCAGACAGACTTGTTCGGACCCAGGGCCAGATGCTCCAGAATCCTGCCGCCGCTTGAGGCCGCCTGCCGCTGAAAGCGCCCGCTTAAAAATCTGGACGCAAAATATGCCATGACAACCACAAAGGCAAAAACAGCCACCAGGCTGATTAAATATGCCAATGTTGACCACCATGACATTTGAGAAGGTTTTGGATCAGTATTTTCATAACCGGCCAGATAACCGCCGCCCGAACCGGCTGTATCAGCAGCGGCCGCCAGGGAATCCGGCGACGCCGCTGAAAACACCAAAATTAAAATACATAGGACAGATGCCATGGAGCAAAAACGACTCCAGCTCTTCATCAGCCGACTGCTTTTCTAACAGCTTCCAGTACGCGGTCTGGCTGGAAAGGCTTTACGATGAAGTCCCTGGCACCCGCCTGAATGGCTTCGATAACCATTGCCTGCTGGCCCATAGCTGAACACATTACGATCTTCGCATTAGGATCAACCTTCTTGATCTCCTTTACGGCGCTGATACCATCCATCTCCGGCATGGTAATGTCCATAGTAGTAAGATCCGGCTTCAGCTCCTGATACTTCTCCAGAGCCTTCATGCCGTTCTCAGCCTCACCAACAACCTCATATCCGTTCTTGGTCAGAATGTCCTTAACCATCATTCTCATGAATGCTGCATCATCAACGACCAATACTCTTACTGCCATTTGTCATCTCTCCTCGTCAGTATTTAATGTATCACAAGTAAAATTCAGTCCATAATCATTTCCATTATACTTGAAACTCATCAAATTCTCAAGTATAAGTTTTCACGTCAGGCTCGAAAATACATGATTACAAAGCCTGTACCCGCTCCAGAGGACTTACAATCTCCGTAATCCTCACGCCGAAGTTCTCGTCGATTACGACAACCTCGCCCTTGGCGGTCAGCTGCCCGTTGACGTGAATATCCACCGGCTCACCGGCCAGCTTATCCAGCTCGATGATGGAGCCTGTAGAAAATTCCAGAATCTCGCGGATGGACTTCTTCGTGCGTCCCAGCTCCACGGTTACCTGCAGCGGCACATCCTTGATAAGGCTGATATTGGCTGCATTGACCTCCACCGGCTCGTTGGTAAGCGGCGCAAACTGCGCGGACTGCACAGGCACGGAGGAAGCCACCACATTGCTCTGGGAATAGCCGGGAGCCGCATATACAGGCTGTGCCATCGGCGGAGCCGCGTACATAGGCTGCTGCGGCGGAGCCGCATACTGTGGCTGTGGCGGTGGAGCCTGCGGTGCAGGTGCAGGGGCCGGTGCCGGAGCTGCAGGAGCTGGCGGCGGAGCCGCTGCCGGTGCAGGGGCTGGTGCCGGTGCTGCCGGAGCAGGAGCCGGTTCAGGCTCAGGTTCAGGCTGTGCGCCGCCTCCCATCAGGAAGGTCACCATTTCCTTGGCTACATCCAGCGGCAGAATCTGCATTATCTCACTGTCGATAAGCCCCTCAACCTCCATGCGGAAGCTGATTTTGGCCACCGGATCATCGTTCTGTACCAGCTCGGTAATCTTGTCCTCTGCGCCCAGATCAATAAGATTTACCTTTGGCGGAGAAATATCAATCTTCTTGTTGAACATGGTGGACAGTGACGTTGCCACGGTGCCCATCATCTGATTCATGGCCTCGCCCACAGCGCTCATGTGGATTTCATTGAGCTCCTCCTGCGGGTTCAGGCCGTCACCGCCCATCATCAAATCTGCAATGATGCAGGCGTCAGAGGCCTGAATAGCCAGAATATTATTGCCGTTTATGCCAATTACATACCCAACCTCAACTATCAGATACGGCATCGGATACTGATTCTGGATAGTTGACATGGTATCCAGGCTGACATCTGGCGTGGTAATACTAACCTTATGCCCTAAAAGCACTGACAGAGTAGTAGCAGCACTGCCCATAGAGATATTGCCTATCTCACCCAGAGCGTCCTTTTCCATATCGGACAACAAATCATCCGACAGTGCGGAAGAATCAGCTGGTTCCTCAACTGGTGCCGGATCATCGGCAGCAGGCGCAGACACACCGCCATTCAGCAGCGCATCAATCTCCTCTTGCGTCAATTCAGCCATTAGTACCTTCATCTCCTTCCGAAATTACTCTGGTAATCTGTACTGCCTTTTTCTTGCCAGAGGTACCAGGACGGCAATAAAACTTTTCTATATTGCCGATTATACATTTTAGTTCATCATCAACTCGTGTATCCATCTGCAGGACATCCCCATAGCTGAGGGAAAGAAATTCCTGCACGGATATATCGAATGACCCCATCTGGATAATAACGGGAACCGCGGTCCTGTTGATCTTTTTCCTGATAATCTCCTCATGCTCAGGATTCTCTTCCTTTGTCACGGAAGCCGCTACCCAGAAGGTAGTTGTCAGCTTGGACATAATCGGTTCCAGCACCAGATACGGTATACATATATTCATCAGCCCCTCTACCGGGCCGATGCGCATCTGCAACGTGATAATAACCACCATGTCGCTTGGCGGCACAATCTGCGCAAACTGCGGATTGGACTCCATGGCCTCTATCTTCGGCGTGAACTGAACCACATTGGCCCAGGCCTCCTTCAGATGGCTCATGGCCTTATCAAAAATCCTGCGGATTACTGCTTCCTCTATCTCGGTCAGCACCCTGGACTTGACGGTGTTTTCACCCTGCCCGCCAAAGACCCTGTCTATGATGGCGAAGCAGATGCCCGTGTCAAACTCCATGATGATATTGCCCTTGAGGGGCGGTACCGCCAATATGCCAATCACGCTCGGATTAGCTATGGATTGAACAAATTCCTGATAAGTCAGCTGCTCTACCGAGGCTACCTCCACACTGACCAGTGCACGCAGATAGGTGGACAGGTATGTGTTGAATAGCCGCGCAAAGTTGTCATGCAGCATATTAAGGGTTCTGATCTGGTCTTTTGAAAATTTATCCGGTCTTTTGAAGTCGTAGGTTTTGACCTTTTTCTGCTCTTCCTCTGCCTTCATTGCATCGGCGTTTACGTCGCCTGTGGCAAAGGCCGCCAGCAGCTTATCTATCTCAGACTGGGATAATACATCATCTGCCAAGCTCCATCCCCCTTTCCCCTTTTTCGTGTTTCATAACGTTTACTGCCTTACTTTTACTGCAGCATGAAGCTAGTTATGTAGATATCATATACAGAGCCTTCGCCCAATGCTTTGTTCAGCTCTGCTTTCAGCTTTGCCTTCAAATCGTCCTGACGTGCCGCATCCAGCTCCTCCACCTTTACGGTGCGGATAATCTGCAGCGTGGTATCCATGATTTTGGTCTCGGCAACCGGCGTCAGCTTGCCTTCTGCCACGTTGTCCTCCCTGTCAGGATTCAGCTCAACGGTGATGCCCACCTTGAGGAAGCGGCTGGATTTGATGCCGCCAACATTGACGATGATGCCTTCCTTCGGATCCCCCAGCTTCACGAATACGCCAGGCTCATGATTCCTGGTTTCCACGGCCGTAGAAGGACCTGTTGACATAACCTGGGTGGTGATAAAGTAGGATATCCCACCTGCTAGTATAAGACCTACCAGTATCAGCACTACAACGATTACGATGGGAAACTTCTTTCCTTTTTCCGCTGGAGCCGCCTCTTCAGTCTTTTCTTCATCAGCCATTGCGTTCCACTCCTTTTTTTATACTCTATAACATCAATCCCGCAAGGGGATTAAATTATATTCCTGCTTATTCTAAAGTCTGTTCATCTTGAAGTGCATGTATCATGTATATAAATACACTTCCCAGGCACCTAACTGTATTGCTGTATATAATCCTACAGTTCCTATTTTACCAATATTCTGCTAAATTACAACCTTTCTACGAAAATCTTATCATAAAAAGGGTATTTTGCACTAGGAGTTTTCCAGTTATTTTACATTTTTGCAAATTTTTCTGACAATTACTGACGGCAATTGCAGACAAAATATTTGTTACTTGTACAAGGCCCGCTTATACATCATGACCTTGCGCACGATGTCCTCCATGCGCTCCTGCACAATGAGCTTCTTGCCATTGGTCAGGGTGATTACAGTGTCAGGAGTTTCTTCCATTGTTTCTATTATTTCGGCATTGAGGATGAATTCTCCTTTTTTTCCGTCAGAATTAAATTTAGTAAGTTTTATCATGATGATTTCCTCCTCTTTGCTCATTCGCAAACCTAGTAACTTCTAATTCGCAATTGACTGTCGGATATGGTGGCGGTTGCCACGAAAACACGCTCTCGCTCTTTATTGCGCCTCATATCATGCAAATCGCAATAATCTGTCGGATATGGCGGCGGTTGCCGCGAAAACACGCTCTCGCTCTTTATTGCGCCTCATATCATGCAAATCGCAATAGCCTGTCGGATATGGTGGCGGTTGCCACGAAAACACGCTCTCGCTCCTCATTGTGCCTAGCGGTACTAAGCTCTTGCGTCGCCTGACGGCTCGCAAATCGCCAAGTACCGAGGCACAACAAAGGTTTTCTTTGGCAATCCGCCACCCTCTCCTCCAGTTCGTGCCAAATACCAGCTATCCAGCACTAATCACGTTCATTAACGCTTCATGTTAATCAGAGTTTCCAAAAGTTCATCGGAAACCGTAATAATCTTAGAGTTAGACTGATAACCACGCTGGGTTACAATCATATCCGTCAGCTCGCTTGCCATGTCTACATTGGACATTTCAAGAGCGGATGGCGTAACAGTACAGCCAAGACCATTGATTGTACCTATATTCGGAGTTCCTGAGTTATTCGATACAGTATACAAAGAATTACCATTCTTCGTCAGACCGGCCATATTGTTAAACTGTGCAATGGCAATCTGTGCCTCCTGCACATTTAATCCATTGGTGTATGTACCAGTAATAACGCCTGCGCTGTCAATAGACACGCTCTTTAGTGTACCAGCCTCATTACCATCAGTAGAAGCAAATGCCGTATTACTTCCCGCATACTGTGTAAGTCCAGTAAGATCAATTGTAACCGTTTGTGTACCAGTAGCACCGTTATTTAACGTAAGTGTCGCACTGCCAGAACCACTCTTATAGGCACCATTAGTATCAAACTGAAGCACTGCATCTGTCATACTTACCTTAGTCACAGAACCATCTTTTTCCTGAATTTCCTGTTTTTCTTCTCCTAACTTTGAATTGACAGTAACCTTCCACGTATTGCCATCGGTGCTATCAATGTCAGTCTTAATCATATACATAGTCACTTCATGAGCATTACCTACAGAATCATACACTGTCATTATCGTGGTGATTGGCTTACTTTTTCCTACTGTATACGCACCTGAAGTTTCTGTAGTAGTTGTTCCATCAGTCATATTCACAGTAATAGCACTTATTAATTTTGCTGGATCAGTGGTTGCGTTACCATCCTCTCCCATTCCTACTACACGAGTTTCATCAGTAGTATCTACTGTCTTTGTATTACCATCAGCAAATGTCAAAACCATAGACTTAATCATAGGTTCCGCAGCATTAAGATTTTTAGTAAACTTAGCCGTAGTAGTTGCAGTGGCTTCCATTGTCTTACCAGCTGGAATACAAATCTCCCCTGGCTGACCATTAGTATTAATATCTTCTCCCAGCTTACCTGCCATCCAGCCCTGCACCTTCAAGCCATCACTGTTTACATAATAACCATCCTTATCGAACTTGAAGTTACCGTTTCGTGTGTAGTAAGACAAGGCCCCATCATTTACGATGAATAAACCACTGCCAGAAAGACACAGGTCTGTGTTTACACCAGTAGACTGCACAGAACCATCGGTAAACAGAGTGTCAATAGAGGACAAAGCAGATCCTAAACCAATCTGTTTTGGATTAGTACCACCAAGATTTCCCTGTGGGGCAGAGGCACCGCTCAATGTCTGGCTCAAGGTATCTGAAAATGTTACACGGCTGGACTTAAAACCAGTTGTGTTTACGTTGGAGATGTTGTTACCTACAACATCCATTCTATTCTGATGATTTTTTAATCCGGACACACCGGAGTAAAGTGAACGCATCATAGTAAATCATTCTCCTTTTCATGGGGCAATATTCTCCGGCCCGCATCTGTCATTCTGCAGGCCAAAGCCTCCTTGAAAGGTCCAGCTTTTTAGAGAATTGCCGCGCTGTCAATATTTGTAAATATATTTTCTTTTGCGCTTTTGCCGTCCATGGCAGTAATCACGGTTCTGTTTGCCACGCTGACTACCAGTGCCATATCGTTCATGTAGATGAGGGATTCCCTGGCGCCTTTTTTGGCCATCATGTCAACAGTGTCATCAAGCTTCTGCAAATCCTGCGCACTGAGATTGAGGTTCCTGCTTTCCATCCTCTGCATGGCATGGTTGGAAAAGCTGACCTTTTTGGTGGCGGACTGCAGTATGTCTGCAAAGGAGGCTCCCGTGGTGACGGTGCCCGGCTGTACATTCTGCTTGATGCCGGATTTTTCTACTGGCAAAATAGGCTGTGACTGGAAAAAAATTCTCGTATCTGACATCCTTCTTGCCTCCAATTTTTTACTCGGATACATCTCCCTCGCCTACGCGGGTAATGTTGGATATATCTAC
>NZ_JBJDWZ010000033.1:0-4039 GCF_051866355.1 Anaerovibrio sp.
CAGGACTAACATAACAACCAATATCTGCATAACAGGACAGGAGCGATGCTTATGGCTGAATACGACAAAAAAGGCTATCTCCTGCAGGGCTTCCGAGTATTCCGGCTGGCGGACACCTCCCTGCAGGAAATCCCTTTCCATTACCACGATTTTCACAAGATTATTCTGTTTCTGGATGGCGAAGCCTCCTACATCATCGAAGGCAAAACCTATCCCCTGACGGCGCGGGACATTCTTTTCGTCAGCGCGGGGGAAATCCACCGCCCTGTTACCGTGCCGGGCAGGAGCTATGAACGGATTGTCATTTACGTTTCCCCTGATTTTCTCGCCAGCTGTGGGCAGGGCAAATGCGACCTGGCCAGATGCTTTCAAGTAGCCAGGGAGGCCTCCAGCGTCATGCACGCACCGCCGGGCAAGAGCCACGACCTGCTGTTTCATATGAACAAGCTGGAAAATGCCGCCCATCAGGCGGGCTATGCCAATGAGCTGTACACGGAAATGCTGTTCATCGAGTTTATGATACTCCTGAACAGGGCCATTCTGGACAATGAGCTGGAGCTGGCAAGCGTTTCCTGCGACAAGAAAATCCAGCAGTTGCTGGCCTACATCAACGGCCATCTGACCGAAGAGCTTTCCATTGACACTCTGGCGGAAAAGGTCTATCTCAGCAAATTTTACATGATGCGCAAGTTCAAGGCCGACACCGGCTGCAGTATCCACCAGTACATCAACAGCAAAAGACTCCTGCTGGCCAAAAGCCTGCTGGCCACCACCGACATCCCCATCACGGAGCTTTGCTACCAGTGCGGCTTTACGGACTACTCCGCCTTTTCCCGCGAATTTAGGAAGAGCTTCCGCACCACCCCCACCGCCTTCCGCAACAGCAATACATAAATCACCTAAAATACGGTTAATGCCTTTTTACGGACAGGCAGAAAGCAAGAACCCGGTATGACATGTACCATAAGAAAACCCTTGTTGCGCCTCGGTGCTTAGCGACTTGCAAGCCATCAGGCGCAGCAAGAGCTTAGCATCCGCGAGGTGCAAAGGGTATAACGAAACCCTATTGACATGAATTAGTTTCGAGGATAAATCCTTGTATGCTAGGCGGAGGAGGAAGGCATGGTGGTTCCATGCCGACCGACGACAACAACGCAGACAAGGATTTAGGCCGAAAATAATCATGGATATAGGGTTTTGTTATCCCTCGGAGCGAGAGCGCGTTTTCGTTGGTACAGTCATACCGGGTTCGTCAATTATGCACTAATCAACTATGTACTAATCAGTTATGCACTAATCAATTATGCACTGAAAAGCATAAGCTATATTTTACGCTTCAAGCGCGGTAAAATACTGCAGATTTACTTTTTTCAGGGCAGTATCCGCAATATTTACGCAGTTGTTGCCCATGCGGTCAATAATGTGTAACAGCTTGTTGTACGGCACGGTCAGGTTGGCCGCACACTTGCCCTTGCTGACCCGTGACATATGCGCCTTGCGCATGGCGATATCCATGTCACGGATAATAACCTTCTGCTTGAAAATCGCCTTGACATCTTCCTTACTGCCGGTTTCCATGACATTGAGAGCATTGATGTACATCTCTGCCACCAGCTGCAGGCTCTTCTCCAGATCCTTTCTGGCCTCCTTGGAGAACTTGTACTTTTTGTCCATTTTCTCCTGCACAGCCCTTGCCGCATCACCGCAGAGGATGGCAATCCTGTCCACGTCACTCAGCACGTACATCAGGCCCGCCGTCTGGGTGGCCTGCTCCTCGGTCAGCACACCGGCGGAGAACAGGTCCGCCAGATATTCCGTAATCCTCTCGTGCAGGTTGCGGGCGGCATTTTCCTGCTCATAGATACCGGCCAGCAGGCCGGCATCATCCTTCCGCAACAGCTCCCCGGTGCTGTTAATCAGCTTCTGCACGATGTCACTGCAGTGCATAACCTCCTTGGCTACCAGTTGCAGGGCGGCAGAAGGCTGGTTGATGAGATTGCCGTCCAGATACTGCGGCTCCATAGGATTTTCGGACACCACTGCCTCGCCCTCCGGAATAATCCGCATGACGATAGGCACCATCACCTTGTCAATCAGTCCCACCCAGACACAGGTCATGGTTATGTTGAAAATGGTGTGGGCATTGGCAATCTGCCGGGAAATGACCTCCACCTCCGGGCCGGATGGGGAAATGCTCTGAATAAAGGACGCATAGGGATTGACAAACCAGATAAACATCAGACAGCCGGAAATGTTGAACACGCAGTGAGCCACCGCCGTCCGCTTGGCATTTCTGGACTGCCCCACGCTGGCAAACAGGGCCGTGATGGTGGTACCGATATTGTCGCCCAGCAGTACCGGAATAGCTCCTGCCAGCCCCAGAATGCTGGTTACGCCGTCAGGCCCTGCCTGCGCCGCAAAATTCTGCAGTACCGCGATGGTGGCGCTACTGCTCTGTACCACCAGCGTCATCAGGGTTCCCACCAGCACGCCCAGCACAGGAATATCGCTTACCTCGGCAATCATATTGGTAAACACAGGGCTGGAAGCCAGCGGCTTCATCACATGCCCCATGGTTTCAATCCCCAGGAACAAAAGACCAAAGGCAAAAATCGTCTGGCCGATATTCTTAATCTTTTCCGACTTGCTGACAAAGGACATGGCAAAGCCCAAAAAGACAATCAGATAGATATAATCGCTGATTTTGAAGGCGATAATCTGCGCCGTCATGGTCGTACCGATGTTAGCGCCCAGAATAATCGAAATCGCCTGCGGCAAGCTCATCAGCCCTGCGCTGACAAAGCCGATGGCCATGACCGTGGTGGCACTGCTGCTCTGCAGTACCGCCGTGGTCAGCGCACCTGCCAGCACCCCCAGAAAAGGATTGCGGGTCAGCATGGCCAAAATGCTCTTCATCTTTTCCCCGGCGGCCTTCTGCAGGCATTCGCTCATCATATTCATGCCGTAAATAAAGACTGCCAGTCCGCCCAGCAAACCAAATGCAATCTGCATACCTTCCATGTTTTCTCCTCCGTATCACAGTGGTATTTTTCTTTTTTATTTCTCACCGCGGCGCGTATCTTCTCTGTCAAACTGCCGCGGCGCCATCCTGCCTGTTTATTTCTGATACAAATCCTGCCAGCTGGTGGCACTGCCTGTATAGATTTCCCTCAGCTGTTCAAGGGTGATGCTGTTCAGCGGGTTAGACTTGTTGACTATAACTACAATATCATCATTGGCTATCAGCCTGTAGTTCAAAAGCTCCTTTTCATAATCCTTCAGCTCCCTGGAAGCCATGCCGAAGCTGCACTCGCCCCGCATGGTTCTGGTCAGTCCGTCAGCCGTATCCGAAGCCACCACCTTGACGATAGCATGGGAGTTAATCTGCTCATAGGCCACGGCCAGCTCCGACATCAGCGGCGCTACCGAGGTGGAGCCGATTATCCTGAGCTCCCCTGCCGCCTGATTGGAAACAAACCTGTCCGCCTTGCCGACAGCCCCGAAGGAAACTCCCACCAGCTCCTGTCCCGCACCGTTGACATAGGTCAGAAAATCCTGTTCCAGCTCGTTCAGACTGCCGCTGTAGGCCAGATAAAAGCCCCGCCGCAGAGGATAGCTTCCTCTGGCCGACGCCACATCAAAGCCGTTTACCCTCAGCACCTTGACAGCGTCATCATGGCGCACCGCCCCGCGGGATACATATCCGATGGCCGAAGCATTACTCGACACCGCACCAATAACTGCGGACGCATTATCCGCCACCAGGGCATCCTCCCGCGTCATATCCCGGCCCTTGCCATCACCGGCAAAGCCTGCCAACTCTGCAAAGGTACTGCGCGTACCGGAGCCGTCCTCTCTGGCAATCACCTGAATATCGCCCAGCTTCTTCAAGCCGGCCATCTGTTCCTGGCTCATCACCTCACTCGTCCCGCCGGTCTGCCCGCCGCATCCGGCCAGGGACAATATCGCCACCAGCAGGGCAGCCAACAGCCATAACTTTCTCCCCATCCTGCCAATCTGCATGAAATCCCTCCTCGTC
>NZ_JBJDWZ010000034.1:0-4029 GCF_051866355.1 Anaerovibrio sp.
TACTAAAATAATTTTTCTTTATAATATCATAAAAATCCTTAACTATTTTTTTGATATATGATATAATAAATTTTAAATAACTCGAATTTATTACTTTAGTATATACAGACGAATAAAAATGCATCGGAGTGATAATGTATGGAATTGCGACAACTGGAATACTTCCAAATGGCAAGCAGGCTGAAAAACATCACGAGGGCGGCCGAGCGCCTCAATGTTTCCCAGCCGAATATTACGGTGGCCATCAAGAAGCTGGAATCTGAGCTGGGCATCAAGCTGTTTGACCGCAGCCAGAAACAGCTTTCCCTGACGCCGGAGGGCAACATCTTCCTGAACCGTATCGAGCTTGCGCTCAGGAGCATACAGGATGCCGTGCTGGAGGTAAACGACTACAAGCAGCTGCAGAAGGGCACCATCAAGATAGGCATACCGTCCATGATTGGCGCCTACCTGTTCCCGAAGATTTTCTCCAGCTTCCAGCAGCTGTACCCTCACCTGGACATCTACCTCTACGAGGAAGGCTCCATGACCATCAGGGAGCAGCTGGAGCGCGACGACCTTGACTTCGGCATCGTCATTATCTCGGATGCCTCTGCCAGCCTGCAGCTCCTGCCTATGTCCAGAAACCAGATTGTGGCGTGCATTCCGGAGAAGCACCCTCTAGCAAAGAAAAGCAGCATCTCCATCAACGATGTGGCCAATGCCGACCTGATTATGCTGAAAGAGGGCTCCTTCCTGCGTCAGCTGGTGCTGAGCAAGATAAAGCGCGCCAACATCATGCCGGAGATTGTGCTGGAATCCAACCAGATAGAAACCGTCAAGGGACTAATTGCCTCCAACGTGGGCATCGCCTTCCTGCTGGACTTCATCGTCAAGGGAGCGCCCGGCATCAAGGCCGTGCCTTTTGACGACCCTCTCTTTGTGGATCTGGGGCTGGCCTGGAAAAAGGACCGCTACATCAGCAACGCCGCCCAGTCCTTCATTGATTTCTGCCGCAATACCATGAAGGAAGGCTAGTCGGCTTAATAAACCGAATAAGCTATTTACAAAGTATGTAAATTCTGTTATACTACAGAAACGAAATAAATACATTACACCAACGACAGGTGACAGGATAGCCGGAGGGGGATGCTTGCCAGACAATCAGCCGGCTGTCTGTTGCCTGTTTTTTTGTGGCATGTAGTCGTGATATGTGCCGTGATGTTGCAGGCTCATGGTATGTGCCGTGCCTCAACACACTATTGCATTATTGTCCCATTGCATGATACTGTACTAAATCGCATCATTATGCCGCTGTATGAAGAAAACAAATTTACAAGAAACAGGAGGAGATTTTATGGCAAACATTAATGATAACTATTTGAAGCTGGCTGGCAGCTATCTTTTCAGGGAAACAGCCCGCAGGAGAGCCGCTTTCATCGAAGCCCATCCTGAGGCAGACGTCATTTCCCTGGGCATAGGTGACGTTACCCTGCCCCTGCCTGATGCCTGCATCCAGGCCATGCACAGGGCAGTAGACGAAATGGCCGCCGCAGATACCTTCCGGGGCTACGGCCCGGAGCAGGGCTACAGCTTCCTGGTGGAAAAAATCATCGAGAACAACTACAAGGGACTGGGCATCGAGGCTGACGAGGTGTTCGTATCCGATGGTGCCAAGAGCGACTGCGGCAACATTCAGGAAATTTTCAGCACCGACAACACCATTGCCATCACTGACCCGGTATACCCTGTATACCTTGATACCAATGTCATGGCAGGGCGCACCGGCACCCTGCAGCCTGATGGCCGCTATGCAGGCGTTACCTATCTGGCCTGCAACGCCGAGAACAACTTCTGCCCGGAGCTGCCGGAAAAGCGCGTCGACCTGATTTACCTCTGCTGCCCAAATAATCCGACCGGCACAACCCTCACCCGTGCACAGCTGAAAAAGTGGGTGGATTACGCCCTGGAAAATGACTCCGTCATTCTCTTTGATGCCGCCTACAACGCCTACATCACCGAGGACGATGTACCACGCACCATCTTTGAGATTCCGGAGGCCAAGGAGTGCGCTATCGAGTTCCGCTCCTTCTCCAAGACGGCGGGCTTCACCGGCACCCGCTGCGGCTATATCGTACTGCCAAAGACCGTTACCGGCAAGGCGGCCGACGGCTCCCGGCAGGCACTGAACCCGCTGTGGAACCGCCGCCACACCACCAAATTCAACGGCACCGCCTACATCATCCAGCGGGGCGCGGAGGCCATTTTCACCCCGGAGGGCAAGGCACAGGTCAAGGAAATGATTGGCTACTACATGGAAAACGCCCGCATTATCCGCGAGGGACTTACTGCGGCAGGCGTGACTGCCTTCGGCGGCGTCAACGCC
This sequence comes from Anaerovibrio sp., assembly GCF_051866355.1. GTDB lineage: Bacteria > Bacillota > Negativicutes > Selenomonadales > Selenomonadaceae > Anaerovibrio. The sequence goes on from NZ_JBJDWZ010000034.1 coordinate 2,366, forward strand.
CCTTACATCTGGCTGAAAACACCTGACAACATGCCATCCTGGGACTTCTTTGACAAGCTCCTGAATGATGTGCATATCGTGGGCACTCCGGGCGCAGGCTTCGGTCCTTGCGGCGAAGGCTATTTCCGCCTCACCTCCTTCGGCAACAGGGAAAAGACCATTGAGGCAGTTGACCGCATCAGAAACAGCCTGAAGTTCTGACCCATACTTGACTTTTTTTCAAATACATATAAAATGATTAATGGCCCTCCATATCGGGGGGCTATTGCATTTTACACAATGGAGGCATTTTTATGGTAACACTTGACTTACAAAATCTGCTGGTATGCAGAAACATATTAAAGGACAAGCTGATACAGGAGCTGGCGGAGGCAGTGGCATCGCCTGACGATTTATCCGCCAGCCACCGCTTTGCCGGACACCTGATGGAAAAGGCCGAGCAGGAAGGCTGGAGCGGCAACCTTATCCGTGCCCTGTTCCTGCACCTTCTAAGCCAGGAGGGCTGCCTGGCGGCAAAAATGGCAGAGGCCGCCGGCGGCAACATCGGCACCAGCCTGCAGGATGCCTTCATCCATGATATGAAAAAGCTGCTGCCGGCACTCTCCGAGAAGGCCGTGGATATTGTCAATGTAAAACTGCTGGACGACTACATCCCTTCCCTGCCTCAGAAGCTGGAGGCCACCGAATATCTGGAGCAGCAGCTGTCCGGCAAAACCACACCGGAAGAAATCACGGAAGCCTTCCTGACCTACTATGCCCGGTACGGCTACGGCGAGATTGCCTCCTATCCTGCCTTCTGCTGGAACAGCAAGCACCAGAAGCTGCAGGGCATCCGCCACTTTGAGGCGATGGATTTTGAGGATATTATCGCCTACAAGCGTCAGAAGGAACAGCTCATCGGCAACACCCTGGCCTTTATCCGCCGCCGCCCTGCCAACAACGTACTGCTGGTAGGCTCCAGAGGCACAGGCAAGTCCTCCGGCGTCAAGGCACTGGCAAAAGCGTACTACACGGACGGACTGCGCCTCATCCAGATGCAGAAATCCCAGCTCAGCGACCTGCCAAAAATCATGGCAAGCCTGCGCCAGTACGCCAGCAAGCGCTTCATCATCTTCTTTGACGACCTGTCCTTTGAGGAATCCGACAGCGACTACAAGTACCTGAAATCCGCCATCGAGGGCGGCGTGGAGTCCAGACCAGAAAACGTGCTGATTTATGCCACCTCCAACCGCCGTCACCTCATACGGGAAACCTGGCGCGACAGGAACGACCAGCAGGACGAGCTGTTCCGAAACGACAGCATCAACGAAACCATCTCCCTGTCCGACCGCTTCGGTCTTATCATCACCTATCTTGAGCCTACCCAGGATGAATACCTGGACATCATCGACCACTATCTGCAGCAGGAGGGCATCTCCCTTGACCGTGAGGAGCTGCGCATACTGGGGCACCGCTGGAACCTTGAGCACTCCGGACGCTCCGGACGCTCCGCCCGCCAGTTCGTCACCCACTATCTGGGACAGATGCAGGATGACTGACACAGCTAAGCGCATCATACTGCAATAAGCCTGCAAATAAGCAAAATGAAAAGCACCCTGTTCAAAAACGAACAGAGTGCTTTTTTCGTTACATTCTCAGCCAAAACCATGTACCATATCATCAGC
>NZ_JBJDWZ010000035.1:0-3983 GCF_051866355.1 Anaerovibrio sp.
AATGCCCTGTTCCCTTCCGGCTCTGCGGAGCTGACTGCCGGTGTGCAGCAGATTGGCCCGGTGATTGCGGCGCTGGTAGCGCCTATCCCACAGAGGATTCTGGTGACGGGGCATACGGATAACGTGCCGATTACCAGCAGTGCCTATCCATCCAACTGGGAGCTTAGCTCGGCCCGTGCCATCAATTTCATGAAGTATATCATTGCCCAGGATGGGCGCATGAATCCGGCGCGGTTCAGTGCCATGGGCAGGAGCGAGTACCGTCCGATTGCGGATAATGCCACGGAGGAAGGCAGGGCTCAGAACCGTCGTGTCGAGGTGCTGATTGAGCGTTCTGTGCATGTAGATAAGTCTGAGTATCAGGTGGCAAGATAGAATTGAAGAACCCCTGCCAGGGGTTCTTTTTTTAGAACAGGTTCGTGTAGTTTGTTTAGACTGTACCTGGATGGGGGCAGCAGTACCATCAGAAACACGCTCTCGCTCTTAGTTGTGCCTAGCGGATGCTAAACTCTTGCTGCGCCTCGCGGCTTGCAAATCGTTAAGCACCGAGGCGCAACAAAGGTTTTCTGATGGCACATGCTGCCCCCATCTAGTTTCGTGTAGTCAGGTGTGCTAATGTGACAAAAAACACTAGAAGGAGTAATATGATTCTCGGTATAGGTACGGATATTGTTGAGGTTGGCAGGGTAAGGAAGGCTGTGGCGAAGGAGGCATTCGTAACAAGGGTGTTTACGGAGGCCGAGGCAGCCTACTGCAGAAGCCGCGGCGCCGGCATGGCAGAGTCCTTTGCCGGGCGCTTTGCGGCCAAGGAGGCCGTGCTGAAAGCCTTTGGCACGGGGCTCAGGGAGGGCAGGATGGCTGACATTGAGGTTGTCAATGATGAGCTGGGCTGTCCGAAGGTGAAGCTGTATGGTGCATTTGGTGAGCGGGCAGAAGGCATGGGGGTAAAAAAGATATGGCTGAGCATCAGCCATGCCAGGGAGTACGCCACGGCTCAATGCGTTCTGGAGAGCTGAGTTTTTCGGCGGCGATGCCGCGAGATTTGTCCATTCATTTATTTGCTTATCTGGCGATTCTGTGTTTTTGGATTTTGAGATTTTATGGTTTTGAAGTTTTGAGATTTGGGGCAGGGGGCTGACTGGTGATGAAGCTGACAACGGTAGAGGAAATGAGGAATATTGACAGGCGTGCCATTCAGGAGATAGGCATTCCGGAGGTCGTGCTGATGGAAAATGCGGCCAGGGAGGTTTTCCTGGCTCTTGATACCCTGGTTGACGGCGTAATGGGGCGCAAAATCTGCGTGCTTGCCGGTACCGGCAACAACGGCGGTGACGCCTTTGCGGCGGCGCGGCATATCGCCAATGCCGGTGGCAGGCCCAAGGTGTTTGTGCTGGGCAGGACGGAAAAAATGACGGCTTCGGCGGCGGTGAACTTTAATGTTATCTGCAACATGGGGGTAGAGGTGTTCAACCTGTCCGAAGAGCGTGACTGGGACAAGCTGCTGGTGGTGCTCAAGACTGCTGATGCCGTGGTGGACGGACTTTTGGGGACAGGCTTTCACGGCCAGCTGCGGCCGGAGGCCAGGCGTCTGATTGAGGCGGTGAACAAGGCAGGCCTGAAGGTGCTGTCCATTGATGTGCCAAGCGGCGTAGAGGCGGATAACGGGCAGGTGGAGGATGTGGCGGTGGCCGCGTCCATGACCGTGACACTGGGGACACCGAAATGGGGGCTGATGTTTGCTCCCGGCTCCGTGTACTGCGGCAAGCTGTTGAGTGACGGGATAGGGATTCCCCGCGGGCTTCTGGAGGACCCCAAGATACGTCAGGAGCTGCTGAGGCCGGAGAGTGTGAAGGAGTGGCTTTTGCCGCGGCCTGTGGACTGCCACAAGGGGAGCTGCGGCAGGATACTGGTGATTGCAGGCTCCCGCGGCATGACCGGGGCGGCGGTGCTTGCTTCCGGGGCGGCTCTCAGGATTGGTGCGGGGGTTGTGACGCTGGCGTGTCCTGAAAGCCTGAACGCCATCTATGAGGCGAAGCTGACAGAGGTCATGACCCTGCCAGTGGAGGACAAGGGCCGTGGCTGTTTTTCTATGGACAACGCGGAAGAGCTGTTGTCAGCTGCCTCCGGCTATGACCTGGTGCTGCTGGGGCCGGGGCTGGGACGGGCAGAGGAAACACAGGCCTTTGTGCGAGCTTTTGTGGCTGGTACGGATGTTCAGGTGGTGCTGGATGCGGATGGCATCTACGCTTTTCGGGAGCGGGGAGAGCTTTTGGCAAAGTGCCGCCATGTGCCGGTGCTGACACCGCACCTGGGGGAAATGGCGTGCCTTCTGGGGATTACGGTGCCTGAGCTGAAAGAGGATTTGCTGGATTTTGGCCGGGAGGCCGCAAAGGAATACAATACGATTTTTGTCATCAAGAGTGAGACGACGGTGATTATCTATCCTGATGGCATGGCATATGTTTCCAATGGCGGCAATGCAGGTATGGCAACGGCCGGCTGTGGCGATGTGCTGGCGGGAACCATTGCAGGCCTGTGCAGGCAGGCGGAAGCCGGACGTCAGGCTCCGGCCGGTGTGTATATTCACGGCAGGGCCGGGGATATGGCCCATGAGGCAAAGGGAAACTGCCTCATAGCGGGGGATATTGCGGACAGGCTGCCTGATGTCATGCAGGAGCTTATATCCTGCGAATAAATGGCGCGTGCCATAATATTTCTTTCCCAGGTACTTGATTTATGAGTGGAAAAGTCCTAAAATGTATACATTACACAGTTACAAAATTATCAGATGAATTGTTAGGAGATGTATTTGTATGGCGGATATTCGTTTTGTACAGGCGGAGAGCTTAAAAGAGAAACCGGCTGATATCAGCAAGGTTGGTTTTGGCCGCGTCTTTACTGATTATATGTTTGAGATGGATTACAATCCGGAGGAAGGCTGGCATGACCCGCGCATCGTGCCTTATCAGGAGGTTTCCCTGAGCCCTGCCAATGCCACCCTGCACTATGGGCAGGCCATCTTTGAGGGCTGCAAGGCGTATCGCTATGAGGGCGGCAAGGCTGTCGTGTTCCGTGCCAAGGACCACGTTGCCCGCCTGAACCGTTCTGCGAAGATTCTGGATATTCCTGCTGTGGATGAGAAGCTGGTCTATGATGCCCTCATGCGGCTGATTGATATTGAGAAGGACTGGATTCCTGACGGCCCTGGCCAGAGCCTCTACATCCGTCCGTTTATTTTCTCCACTGATCCTTATCTGGGCGTAAGCGTAGGTCAGTATTACAAGCTGATGATTATCCTGTCCCCTGTAGGTGCTTACTATGCCCACGGCTTTGCGCCGGTAAAGATTATGGTGGAGGATACCTATGTGCGTGCCCCGAAGGGCGGACTGGGCGCAGCCAAGACCCCGGCCAACTATGCGGCTTCCCTCCACGGCGGCCTCGTTGCCCATGAGAAGGGCTACGACCAGACCCTGTGGATGGATGGCATTGAGCATAAGTATGTGGGCGAGGTTGGCTCCATGAACATCCTGTTCAAGATTGATGGCAAGGTTGTAACCCCGGAGCTGGACGGCACCATTCTGGACGGCATTACCCGCCGTACCGTGCTGCAGGTCTGCAAGGAGTGGGGAATTCCTACCGAGGAACGCAAAATTTCCATTGATGAGCTGATTGAGGCCTATGAGAACGGCAAGCTGGAGGAGGTATTCGGCTCCGGCACGGCGGCTGTTATTTCTCCTGTCAGCGTGCTTGGCTACAAGGGTCAGGACAGGGTAATCAGCGGCGGCAAGATTGGCGAGTTCTCCCAGAAGCTGTATGATTACATTGATGACCTGCATACCGGCAAGGCAGAGGATGTATATGGCTTTATTGATGTGGCCGGTGAGTATTGATAGCGCATCGGGCAGTTCAGGCCTTACAGGTATATAGAAAATAAAAGAAGCAGTCAGAAAGCGGTTTGGTTCCGCCTTTTGGCTGCTTTTTTG
>NZ_JBJDWZ010000036.1:0-23249 GCF_051866355.1 Anaerovibrio sp.
CATTGACCACATCATGCCCCAGCTGGCCGTTGACACCCGTAACAAAAACCTTCATCCTCATCTCTGCTCCTGTCACCAAAAAATGCCCTGCAGAACCATATTTCACATATCTGCTGCAGGATTCTGCGCAACTCGGCTCAAAACCTAAATGTATCCTTCAGCCCCAGCCATTTTTTATCCTTATCTGACAAGTTAAGGGGCACGCCGTCCACCGTGTAGCCGGCAGAATCGGCACTGCCCTGATAGGTTCCCCTGAGCTTCGGCCACGCTATGCCAATCTCCGGGTCGTTCCAGGCAAGGCCGCCCTCATCACCGGGCTGATAAAAATCCGTCACCTTATAGCAGAACTCCGCCTCGTCACTCAGCACCAGAAAACCGTGGGCAAAGCCCTCGGAGATATAAAACTGCTTCTTGTTCTCCGCCGTCAGCGTTACACCGTACCACTGCCCGTAGGTGGCAGAACCCTGACGCAAATCCACCGCCACATCAAAAACCTCGCCGCGGATTACCCTTACCAGCTTGCCCTGGGGATGCTGCTTCTGAAAATGCAGTCCCCGCAGTACCCCCTTGGTGCTCATGCTCTGATTGTCCTGCACAAACACCATATTCAGGCCCGCCTCCTGCATATCCTGCTGGTTGTAGGTCTCCACAAAATATCCGCGATTATCACCGAACACTGTCGGCTCTATCACATAAAGCCCCTCAATAGGAGCCTTGGTAACCTTTATTTTGCCCACTGCCATATCTCCATTTCACACATATCGGTCATAAAGAAAAAAACAACTGCCAGCCGTAAAAACAAAAACCATCGCCGGCCAAAACCATCAGCAACGCACATCAGCCAGATTACCTGTTGCCATACATCCTGTCATAATACTGCTGATATTCGCCATTCACAATATCCTGCCACCATTTTTTGTTGTCCAGATACCAGCGGATGGTCTTTTTGATGCCATCCTCAAATCTTGTTTCCGGCAGCCAGCCCAGCTCATTGTGGATTTTAGCAGGGTCAATGGCATAGCGCATGTCATGCCCCTTGCGGTCGCTCACATGGGTAATCAGGGATTCCGGCTTGCCCAGCTCCCGGCAGATGATTTTGACAATCTCAATATTCTGCTTCTCGTTGTGGCCGCCTACATTGTAGACCTCGCCTACCCTGCCCTTGTGGATAATCAGGTCAATGGCCTTGCAGTGATCCTCCACATAGAGCCAGTCACGGACATTCAGTCCCTCGCCATATACAGGCAGAGGCTTGTCTGCCAGCGCATTGGCAATCATCAAGGGAATCAGCTTCTCCGGAAAATGATAGGGGCCGTAGTTATTGCTGCAGCGGCTGATGGTTACAGGCAGGCCATAGGTGCGGTGATAGGCCATTACCAAAAGGTCTGCCCCGGCCTTGGAGCTGGAATAAGGACTGCTGGTATGAAGCGGCGTTTCCTCCGTGAAGAACAAATCCGGCCTGTCCAGCGGCAAATCACCATACACCTCATCGGTAGAAACCTGATGATAGCGCTTTATGCCGTATTTGCGGCAGGCATCCATCAGCACCGCCGTCCCCATGATATTTGTTTCCAAAAAAACGCCGGGATTCTCAATGGACCTGTCCACATGGGACTCAGCCGCAAAATTTACCACCATGTCCGGCTTTTCCTCTTCAAAAAGCCCTTCTACCGCCGCCCGGTCGCAGATATCCGCCCTGACAAAGCGGAAATTCTCCTGTTCCAGCACAGGCCCAAGGGTAGACAAATTGCCTGCATAGGTCAGCTTGTCCAGACAGACAATGCGATAATCCGGATGCGCCTTCAGCATGTGAAAAATAAAATTACTGCCGATAAAACCGGCTCCGCCGGTCACAATAATGGTCATTACCTTATAACTCCTCCAGCTCATAATCTATTCCAGTCCGCCCTCCGCAAAAAGCGGGCATTTGCATTTTACTGCAGTACATCTATAAACTTGCCATCGACTACATCCTTGAGATACTGGCCGTACTGATTCTTTTTCAGCACCTCGTAGGTAGCCATAACATCATCCCTGCTTATCCAGCCGTTGAGATAGGCAATCTCCTCCAGACAGGCGATTTTTCTGTGCTGATGGGTTTCCACCGTCTTGACAAAGTTCGTCGCTTCCACAAGGCTTTCGTGAGTTCCCGTATCCAGCCAGGTATAGCCCTGCCCCAAAAGCTCCACGTTCAGCCGTCCCGCTTCCAGATACAGCCTGTTCAAATCGGTAATCTCCAGCTCGCCGCGGGCAGAAGGCGCAAGAGTCCGCGCCAGCTCCACCACCTGATTATCATAAAAATAAAGCCCTGTCACGCAGTAATTGCTCTTCGGCCTTGCCGGCTTTTCCTCAATGCTGACGGCCCGCCCCTGCGCGTCAAATTCCACAATGCCGAAGCGCTCCGGGTCATCCACATAATAGCCGAAAACAGTGGCTCCCCTGCCGTTTTCCGCCCTGTCAACTGCATGCTTCAACCTTTCGTTAATGCCATGCCCGGCAAAAATATTATCCCCCAGCACCATGGCCACCGTACCGGTGCCGATAAAGTCCGCGCCGATGATAAAGGCCTGTGCCAGCCCATCTGGTGACGGCTGCACAGCGTAGCTGAGATTAAGGCCGAACTGACTGCCATCCTTCAAGAGTGCCTCAAACCGCGGCGTATCTGCCGGCGTGGAAATAATCAGTATATCGCGGATGCCTGCATTCATCAGCACCGACAGCGGATAATAAATCATCGGCTTGTCGTACACAGGCAAAAGCTGCTTGGAAGTCACCGTCGTCAGCGGATAAAGCCGCGTCCCGGAGCCCCCGGCCAGCACAATTCCTTTCATAACCTACCCCTCCCATTGCACTATACTAATTTATTATAGCATACCAATTTTTTACATACAAGAAAAGACCGCCCGGGTGCGGGAAATGCACCTGGGCGGCCGTAAAATCAGATTATATTTTCAGGGACAGCCTGTTGCTCCCCCTGCAAGTCAGCATCAGGCATTTTCAGACTCGGCAAAGGCAGCCAGAAGATTGTCTTCCTCTGCGGCTTCCTCGTCCTTATAAACAACCTTGATGTTCCTGTAGCGGCTCATGCCGGTACCGGCCGGAATGAGCTTGCCGATAATAACGTTCTCCTTCAGGCCAATCAGCGGGTCAACCTTGCCCTTGATGGCAGCATCGGTCAGGACACGGGTAGTCTCCTGGAAGGATGCGGCGGACAGGAAGGAATCCGTTGCCAGGGAAGCCTTGGTAATACCCAGCAGAACAGGCTTGGCCACTGCCGGCTCCAGACCTGCTTCGATGGCCTTGGTATTGGCCGCCTCAAAGATGTTGATGTCAACCTGATCGCCAGGCAGGAACTCGGTGCCGCCAGCTTCCTCAATCTTCACCTTGTGGAGCATCTGACGAACCATTACCTCGATATGCTTATCGTTGATACCTACACCCTGGGACTGGTATACCTTCTGTACTTCGTACACGATGTAGCTCTGGGTAGCCTTCATGCCGCAGATATGGAGAATATCGTGCGGATTGATGGAACCCTCGGTAATCTTGCCGCCGGTCTGGATATGCTGACCGTCCTTGACTGCCAGATGGGAGCCAAACGGAATGATGTACTCCCTGGCCTCACCGGACTCCGGCATAACGTATACGGTGTAGAGATTGCCGTTCTCCTTGACGGTAACAGTACCCTCAACCTCGGAGATAATGGCATTGTGCTTCGGCTTTCTGGCCTCAAACAGTTCCTCGACACGCGGCAGACCCTGGGTAATATCGTCGCCGCCTGCGATACCGCCGGAATGGAAGGTACGCATGGTCAGCTGGGTACCAGGCTCGCCGATGGACTGGGCTGCAATAATGCCGACAGCCTCGCCCACATTGACCTCGGTGTTGTTGGCCAGATCGCGGCCATAGCACTTGATGCAGACACCGTACTGGGATTTACAGGTCAGGACACTGCGGATGGATACGCTCTTCCTTACCTTGCAGATGGCATCAGCCAGTGCCTTGTCAACGGTATCATTAACAGAAGCAATCTTCTCGCCGGTATCAGGGTCAACAATATCCTCAGCCAGCACGCGGCCGATAATACGATCCTGCAAAGGCTCGATAACGCGGTTGCCATCGACAATCTCCTCGACGGAAATGCCGCGGACATTGTTGTTCCGCACGCGAACCTCCTTGGCATCGCTTTCCAGCACAGCCTCGATGTATTCCTCTGTGAGCTTGACGCCTGCCGGAATAACCTCCCTGCCGCGGCTGTCAACAACGGCAGCGGTAACCTCCTTGCCCAGCATCTGATTCATCATTGCTTCACGGATGGAGGCACGGACATTTTCCTCCGGCGCACCCAGCTGTACGCTCTCCGTTACGGAAGAGCTGCCCACAACGGTATCGTTGTTGTCGGACTGTCCGCGCAGAACCAGCTCGGACACACCGGCCTCGCCGATAACCTGCAGATCCTCGGCCGTCAGCTCGGCGCCGACCTCCAGAAGAACCTCGCCGGTTTCAGGGCTGATAACATCCTGGGCAATCAGGCGGCCAACAAGGGAATCCTGCAGTACCTGCACGGCGGCGGCCGCGCTGTCAGCCAGCTTGGCACGCTCGCGCACCAGATTGATGCCCACAACGTCACAGTCATCCTCACGGACGATTACATCCTGCGCTACGTCCACCAGACGGCGGGTCAGGTAACCGGAGTCGGCAGTACGCAGAGCGGTATCTGCCAGACCCTTTCTTGCACCGTGGGAAGAAATAAAGTAATCGGATACGGACAGACCCTCACGGAAGTTGGCCGTGATAGGAATCTCGATGGTCTTACCGGACGGATCCGCCATCAGGCCGCGCATGCCTGCCAGCTGGCGCATCTGGGACTTGTTACCACGGGCGCCGGAGTCAGCCATCATGTAGATAGGATTGAACGGGTCATTAATCTCGTAGTTGTCATACATCTCGTCAGCAACATCCTCGGTAGCCTTGTTCCAGACGCTGCAGACCTTCTTATAACGCTCATCGTCGGTAATCAGGCCGCGGGAGAACTGCCGCTCCGTCTTGCTGACCTGAGCCTGTGCCGCCTCCAGAATATCCTTTTTCTTCGGCGGAACGGTAATATCGGAAATAGCAACCGTCATGCCTGCAATACATGCATAATGGTAGCCCAGATTCTTTACGCTGTCGATAACCTCGGCAGTGCGGCTTGCCCCCAGCGTGTCAAAGCAGCGTGCAACCAGCTTGCCCAGCTGCTTCTTCTTCATCAGCTCGCCCAGGGACCACTTGCCGGTCTCCTTGTCCTGGGAATAAGAGCGAACCTGCGGCGGCAGGATTTCGTTGAAAATCATACGTCCCAGCGAAGTGGTAACAAGGCCGTAATCCCTGGTCGTATCGTCTTCCTGCTTCTCAATGATGCGCACCTCAATCTGCGCCTGAATATCCAGCTCCTGATGCTGATAAGCCAGCAGGGCCTCGTTGATGCCGGTGAAGACCTTGCCCTCACCCAGCGCACCCTCGCGGATTTTGGTCAGGTAGTACGCACCCAGAATCATATCCTGGGACGGCACGATAATCGGACTGCCATCCTTCGGCGCAAGAATGTGGTTGGCCGCCAGCATCAGCACACGGGCCTCAGCCTGTGCCTCGGCAGACAGCGGCAGATGGATAGCCATCTGGTCACCGTCAAAGTCAGCGTTGTACGCAGAGCAGGCCAGAGGATGCAGCTTCAGGGCGCGGCCCTCGGTGAGAACCGGCTCGAAGGCCTGAATACCCAGACGATGCAGTGTCGGGGCACGGTTCAGGAGCACCGGATGCTCCTTGATAACATCCTCCAGTACATCCCATACCTCTTCCTCGGCGCGCTCAACCTTGCGCTTGGCGGACTTGATATTGTGGGCAATGCCCTCGCTGACCAGCTTCTTCATAACGAAAGGCTTGAAGAGCTCCAGAGCCATTTCCTTCGGCAGGCCGCACTGATGCAGTTTCAGCTCAGGGCCTACCACGATAACGGAACGGCCGGAGTAGTCAACACGCTTGCCCAGAAGGTTCTGGCGGAAGCGTCCCTGCTTGCCCTTGAGCATATCGGACAGGGACTTCAAAGGACGGTTGCCAGGGCCGGTAACAGGACGGCCACGGCGGCCGTTGTCAATCAGGGCATCCACAGCCTCCTGCAGCATGCGCTTCTCGTTGCGGACGATGATATCCGGCGCACGCAGCTCCAAAAGGCGCTTCAAGCGGTTATTTCTGTTGATAACACGGCGATACAAATCATTCAAATCGGAGGTAGCGAAGCGGCCGCCATCCAGCTGTACCATCGGCCTGAGCTCCGGCGGAATAACCGGCACTACATCCAGAATCATCCAGGACGGCTTGTTGCCGGAGCGCCTGAACGCCTCCACCACCTCAAGGCGGCGGATAGCGCGGATGCGGCGCTGCTGGCTGGCCACATGCTTCAGCTCGTCAGTCAGCTCCTTGTGCAGCACATCGAGGCCGTTCTTCATGTCCTCGGTCTGCTGTTCCTCCGGCAGATCTGCTTCCAGCTCCACCAGCAGTTCCTTGATGGCCTCGGCACCCATGCCTACCACGAAATCACGGCCATAATCCTCGCGGGCCTTGCGATATTCCAGCTCCGTCAAAAGCTGTTTCTTGGAAAGCGGCGTGTCCTTCGGGTCCAGCACGATATAGGAAGCAAAGTACAGCACCTTCTCCATGGCACGCGGCGGGATATCCAGAATCAGCCCCATGCGGCTCGGAATCCCCTTAAAGTACCAGATGTGGGACACAGGAGCCGCCAGCTCGATATGCCCCATGCGCTCACGGCGCACCTTGGAACGAGTGACCTCAACGCCGCAGCGGTCGCAGACAGTACCCTTATGGCGGATACGCTTGTACTTGCCGCAATGACATTCCCAATCACGAGTTGGTCCAAAAATTTTCTCGCAGAAAAGACCATCCTTCTCCGGCTTCAGGGTACGGTAGTTAATAGTCTCCGGCTTCAGTACCTCGCCGTGGGACCACTCACGAATCTTGTCGGGAGAGGCCAGGCCTATGCGCATTGAATCAAAGTTATTTACATCCAACAAGGAGGTGTCACTTCCCTTCCATTATTCTTCAGTATCATCATCGGACAAGAACATGTCCATATCATCATCGTCAGCAGCGCCCTCGTCAAAATCATCGCCGCCAATGTCGGCAATAATGTCGCCATCGAAGCTGTCGTCATCCTCATCAGGCTGGGCATCATCATCGTAATCACTGCTGTAATCATCACGGTCACCGGCCCTGCCGCTGTCATCAACATCATTCATATCCGCATCACGGACAACATCCTTGATATTGATGTCCTCGTCATCATCATCCTGAACCATGATTTCGTTGGCATTTTCATCCTGTACCTTGATGTCCAGGCCGATGGACTGCAGCTCCTTGATGAGTACCTTGAAGGACTCAGGAACGCCAGGCTCAGGAATATTCTCGCCCTTGACGATGGACTCATAGGTCTTGACACGGCCCACAACATCATCGGACTTGACGGTGAGGATTTCCTGCAGGGTGTACGCAGCGCCGTATGCCTCCAGCGCCCATACCTCCATCTCACCGAAGCGCTGGCCGCCGAACTGGGCCTTGCCGCCCAGCGGCTGCTGGGTTACCAGCGAGTAAGGGCCTACGGAGCGGGCATGAATCTTGTCATCAACCAGATGATGCAGCTTCAGCATGTATACGCAGCCCACAGTTACCTTATTCTTGAACGGCTCACCGGTACGGCCATCATACAGCACGGTCTTGGCTGTCGGGTCCATGCCGGAAGCGCGGATAGTATCAAACACGTCATTCTCACGGGCGCCGTCAAATACCGGGGTAGCAATGTGGATACCTGCCACATCCGGCTTCGGCATGCCGTACTGGTCAAAGTCATAGCCAATGGCACGGAGACGCTCCTCAACGGTAGGGTCACCCTGCTTAATCTGGGTGCCCAGATTGCGGATGGCCATGCCCAGATGGGTCTCCAGAATCTGACCGATGTTCATACGGGAAGGCACGCCCAGCGGATTCAGCACGATATCAACAGGAGTGCCATCCGGCAGGAACGGCATATCCTCCTCGCGCATGATGCGGGAAACGACACCCTTGTTGCCGTGACGGCCGGACATCTTGTCACCTACGGAAATCTTGCGCTTCTGGGCGATATACACGCGAATCATCTGATTTACGCCAGGGTTCAGCTCGTCATTGTTCTCGCGGCTGTAAATCTTTACATCCACGATGCGGCCGGCCTCGCCGTGCGGCACGCGGAGGGAGGTATCACGCACCTCGCGGGCCTTCTCACCAAAGATGGCACGCAGCAGGCGTTCCTCGGCGGACAGCTCGGTCTCACCCTTCGGGGTAACCTTGCCCACCAGAATATCGCCGGTACGCACCTCGGCGCCCTTGCGGATAATACCCATTTCATCCAGATCCTTCAAGCTGTCATCAGACACATTCGGAATGTCACGGGTAATCTCCTCCGGCCCCAGCTTGGTGTCACGGGCCTCGCAGTCATATTCCTCAATATGGATGGAGGTATAAATATCCCGCTTAATCAAATTCTCGCTCAGCAGGATAGCATCCTCGTAGTTGTAGCCCTCCCAAGGCATGTACGCTACGATGATGTTGTAGCCGAGGGCCAGCTCGCCGTGGTCGGTGGAAGGGCCGTCAGCAATCGGCTGCATCGCCTCAACCTCATCTCCCTTGAATACGATAGGAAGCTGGTTGATGCAGGTGCCCTGGTTGGAACGCAGGAACTTCTGCAGCTTATATTCATCACGCTGTCCGTCAGCGGTGCGCACCACGATGTTATCAGCGGTAACAGTTTCCACCACGCCCGGACGCTTTGCCAAAATCATAACGCCGGAGTCACAGGCGGCCTTGTACTCCATGCCGGTACCTACCAGCGGAGCCTGGGTGCGCAGAAGCGGCACGGCCTGACGCTGCATGTTGGCGCCCATCAGGGCACGGTTGGCATCATCGTTTTCCAGGAACGGAATCATGGCTGTTGCAATGGACACCACCTGCTTTGGCGATACGTCCATGTAGTCTACCTTCTCACGGCGCACCTCGGTGGTTTCCTCGTGAATACGGGCAACTACGCGCTCGTTTACGAACCAGTCGTTGTCATCAAGCGGCTCATTGGCCTGAGCGATAATCAGGCTGTCCTCTTCATCAGCCGTAATGTATTTTACTTCATCGGTAACGCGCTTGTTCACCTTGTCCACACGGCGGTACGGAGTTTCCATAAAGCCGAAGCGGTTAATCCGCGCATAGTTGGACAGGGAGCCGATCAGGCCGATGTTCGGACCTTCCGGGGTCTCAATCGGGCACATGCGGCCGTAATGGGAGTTGTGTACGTCGCGCACCTCGAAGCCTGCACGCTCACGGGAAAGACCGCCAGGGCCCAGGGCGGACAGGCGGCGCTTATGGGTCAGCTCTGCCAGAGGGTTGTGCTGATCCATGAACTGGGACAGCTGGGAGGAACCAAAGAATTCCTTGATGGCTGCCACTACCGGACGGATATTGATAAGGTTGGAAGGATTGCTTACATCCTCCTGCATGGACATGCGCTCTTTGACCACGCGCTCCATACGGGAAAGGCCGATGCGGAACTGGTTCTGCAGCAGCTCGCCCACGGAACGCACACGGCGGTTGCCCAGATGGTCGATATCGTCCTTGCGGCCGATGCCGTGCATCATGTTCAGCAGATAGCTGATGGAAGCCAGAATATCATTGATGGAAATAGTACGCTGACGATACTCCAAAGTCGGGGAGCAAATCATCTGCAGGGTTTCACCCTCATCACTGCGCTTCACGTTGATGATGATGGCATTCCCCTCGCCGAAGATAGCATGCTCCTGCTCAATGGTGATATCCTCAAGCATATCAGCGTCCAGCAGCACATCAGCAGGCACGATAATCTCGCCGGTTTCCTTGTCGGTGAGAGGCTCTGCCAGAATCTGCCCCTGAATGCGGCGCTTCCAGCCCAGCTTCTTGGTGAGCTTGTAACGGCCTACAGTTGCCAGGTCATAACGCTTGGCATCGAAGAACAGGCTGCGCAGCATCTGATGGGCATTGTCCACGTTAAACGGCTCGCCCGGACGGATGCGGCGATAAATCTCTTCCAGTGCCTCCGCACCGGTGTTGGTGTTATCGCGCTCCAATGTAGCACGAATGGCATCATCATTGTCAAACAGGGCCAGAATCTCCTCGCTGCTGCCAAATACCAGATTGGTAAGGCCCACGCGAAGGTGGTCATCGTTGCGCCCCTGCATGGTGGACACGCCGTCGGTAGCCAGCTCCGCCTGACGAAGCTTCTCCTGCTCATTGATGTAGTTCAAGGCACGGAGGAACACCGTTACAGGCAGCTTTCTGGTACGGTCAATGCGCACGGAAATAACATCGTTGGCATCTGTTTCCAGCTCAATCCAGGCACCACGGTTCGGAATGACGGTGGAGTTGAAGAGGGACTTACCGGACTGATCCACGGTAACGCCATAATACGCACCCGGAGAGCGCACCAGCTGGCTGACGATAACACGCTCCGCACCGTTGATGATAAAGGTGCCGGAAGCCGTCATCAGAGGGAAGTCACCCATGAATACTTCTGAATCCTGAAAAATACCGGTGGTTCTGTCCAAAAGACGAACCTTTACCCGCAAAGGCGCCGCATAGGTAGCGTCACGCTCCTTGCTCTCATCCAGACTGTACTTTGGCTCGCCCAGCTCATAATCCAGCAGTGACAGGCTCACCTTGCCCTGAAAGTCTGAAATCGGGGAAATATCCTGGAAAATCTCCATCAGGCCCTCGCCCTTGGTGTTATTTTCCCAGTCACCTATAAACCACTCGTAGGACTTCCTCTGAATGTCCAAAAGATGCGGCATTTCCATGACTTCTTTAATCTTTGCATAGCTATACCTGGTTCGTTTGCCCACGGGCACAGGATGAAACATTAAGTTCTTCACTCCTTAGCAAAAAATACTGAAAACAACTGCAGCAACTGAAAATAACAAAAATCCGCACATTAAAACAGAACGGAATCACAGTACCCCTCCATGGGCTAAAACCACACGGCGCACTGCCAGAAGGTTAAGGCCCCGCCTTTCCTCCTGATGAATCCATTTGACTGATGCACGAATTATTTTCTCTTTAGTAGCTATTCATTTTATCATTTAATGTATAAACTTGTCAATGACTTTTTATGCAAAGCAAAAGACCACCCCGTAAAGGAGTGGTCTTGGAAATTTCACTTGAAATCTCAGGCTTGAAGCAAAAATTACTTCAGCTCTACAGTTGCACCAGCAGCCTCGAGCTTGCCCTTCAGATCCTCAGCCTCAGCCTTGGCAACGCCTTCCTTTACAGGAGCAGGAGCGCCATCAACCAGAGCCTTAGCTTCCTTCAGGCCCAGGCCGGTAGCCTCGCGAACAGCCTTGATTACGTTGATCTTGCTTGCGCCGGCATCCTTCAGGATTACATCAAACTCGGACTTCTCAGCAGCAGCAGCGCCCTCAGCAGGTGCAGCAGCAGCTACAGCTACAGGAGCAGCAGCGGATACGCCGAACTTCTCCTCAGCAGCCTTTACGAGCTCAGCCAGCTCAAGTACAGTCAAATTGCCAATTGCCTCTAAAATCTCTTCGTTAGTCATTTTAAATTCCTCCATATAATCAAAATCTAATCTTCAAAATATTTTAAGCAGCTGACGGATCAGGCAGATGCCTGCTCCTCCTTCTGCTTGCGAATAGCATCAAGCACAGTAACGATACTGCGAACCATAGAACCCATAACGCCAACAGTGTTGGACAGTGGAGCCTGAATGCTGCCCAGCAGCTTGCCAATAAGAACCTCGCGGGATGGCAGGGATGCAATAGCCTTGACCTCGTCGGCACCTACGACCTTGCCCTCTACAATACCAGCCTTGACAGCCAGGATACCCTGATCAGCCAGGTTGTTCTTCTTGATGAACTCGCTGATAACCTTTGCCGGAGCAACAGCATCCTCAGCGGATACAGCCAGGGCAGTAGTGCCCTCCAGATGAGCAACCAGCTCCTCCATGCCAGCCTCGGTAGCAGCAATGCGAGTCATTGTATTCTTAACTACATGGTAGTTTACACCAGCCTTGCGGAGCTCTACACGCAGCTCAGTGTCCTGAGCAACGGTCAGTCCCTTGTAGGAAACCAGTACAGCGCCCTTGCAGCTAGTGAGTTTGTCCTTCAAATCAGCGACAATCGCCTTTTTCTTTTCAGTAACAGCCATGAAATTACACCTCCTCTCGAAATTATACGAGCAAAAACGGCCTCCGGCTGATTTACCGGAGGCCGCAGTATTTCATGCATAAACCATCCGGCCTCGGCAGGCGTTTCCATTAACGGATTCACGAAGCACGAAGCTACGCTCTCCTACCTGCTGTCTACAGCCATAGACTATTTTATTATACAGCCCGCAAAATGTCAAACAATATCACGCAAAATTATGCGTGTGCTACCGGAACGCCAGGGCCCATAGTTGCGCTGACGGTTACGGAGCGGATATACTGACCTTTTGCAGCAGCCGGTTTTACTCGAATTAAAGTATCCATCAGTGCATTAAAGTTAGCAACCAGCTTCTCATTATCGAAGGAAGCCTTGCCGATAGGGCAATGAATGTTGCCGGCCTTGTCGGTACGGTACTCAACCTTACCAGCCTTAATCTCACCGATAGCCTTTGCCAGGTCCATAGTAACAGTACCCAGCTTAGGGTTTGGCATCAAGCCACGAGGACCGAGGATCTTACCAATACGACCTACGGTACCCATCATGTCAGGGGTAGCAACAGCTACATCAAAATCGGTCCAGCCGCCCTGAATCTTTGCTACGATTTCATCGGAGCCAACGAAGTCTGCACCAGCAGCCTCTGCCTCCTCTACCTTTGCGCCCTTGGCAAATACCAATACGCGCTTGGACTTACCAGTACCATGCGGCAGCACCATTGCGCCGCGAACCTGCTGGTCAGCGTACTTAGGATCAACGCCCAGACGTACATGCAGCTCGATGGTCTCATCGAACTTTGCAGTTGCAGTCTTCTTTACGAGATCCACAGCCTCTTCAGCAGTATAAACCTTGCCAGTCTCAATCAGCTTTGCAGCGTCCTGATACTTCTTGCCTGCTTTTGCCATGAAAAATTTCTCCCTTCGTGGTAATAACGGAATTTCCTCCCACGGGTTATGCGCAAACCGACCTAAAATCAGTCGGTGATTACGATACCCATGCTGCGGGCAGTACCCTCAATCATGCGGGTAGCAGCCTCAACACTTGCAGCGTTCAAATCCTGCATCTTGCTCTCTGCGATTTCCTGTGCCTTAGCACGCGGCAGCTTAGCAACCTTGTTCTTGTTAGGCTCACCGGAAGCCTTCTCAATGCCTGCAGCCTTCTTCAGAAGTACAGCAGCCGGAGGAGTCTTGGTGATAAAGGTGAAGGACCTATCCTCAAATACAGTGATTTCTACTGGAATAATCAAGCCAGCCTGCTTAGCAGTTCTCTCATTGAACTCCTTAACAAATGCCATGATGTTTACGCCAGCCTGACCAAGTGCAGGACCTACTGGAGGAGCTGGAGTAGCCTTGCCAGCCTGAACCTGTAGCTTTACCATCTTAGCGACTTTCTTTGCCATCTTAAATCCACCTCCTTAAATGGGAATTAATCTTTTTCAACTTGATCAAAGTCAAGTTCAACATTAGTCTCCCTGCCAAACATATCGACAAGGGCCTTAATCTTGCCCTTCTCTTCATTGATAGAGATAACTTTTGCTGCAAAATTTTCAAATGGGCCGGAGCAGATCTTGACTGTCTCGCCAACCTCAACATCGATATCGACCTTGACCTTGGCCTTTTCAATGCCCATTTCCTTCAGAATGTTGTCTACCTCATCTTCAGTCAGAGGAATCGGCTTGGTGCCTGAACCGACGAAGCCTGTAACGCCGTCAGTATTGCGGACATCATACCAGGTCTTTTCGTTGACAATCATGTTCACCAGGACATAGCCTGGAAAAATCTTCCTCTGGGTTACTCGTTCAACGCCATCCTTTTTCTCAATCTCATCCTTCAAAGGGATGATAACCTCGAAAATCTCATTTTCCAGTCCCATGGACTGAACCTTTTGCTCAAGATTGGCCTTTACCTTGTTTTCGTAACCGGAATAGGTATGAACTACATACCAATGTCTAGCTGATTCGTTTTCCGACATCCCGGACGCACCCTCCAGTCTTTACCTTACAATGAGATTAAACAATCTTGCGAAAAAGCTGTCACAAATCCAGATGAGGGCACAGACAATCACAACCGTAATGCTCACCACTACCGTGTATTTTGCCAGCTCCTGCCTGGTTGACCAGGACACCTTCTTCATCTCAGCAGAGACTTCACGCAAAAACTGCACAGGGTTAAAGCCTGAAGACTTCGGCTGAGCTCCTGACGTTTTTGTTGCCGCCATTGCTTCACATCCTGTCTTATACTGCAAACCCGCCACAAACTACGAAGCTAATTACTTAGTCTCCTTATGCAGAGTGTGCTTCTTGCAGAACTTGCAATACTTGTTGAATTCGATTCTATCAGGATCGTTCTTCTTGTTCTTGTTGGTCTGATAGTTGCGACTCTTGCACTCGGTGCAGGCCAACGTAACTGCATTGCGCATTTTATGCACTCCTTACTGATTAGATATTTGGACATCACAAAATGTCACTGATATAATTTATCACAAATAAATAAACATGTCAATAATTCAGTGTGTAAATAATTACATAATTACAATCCTGATTTTTATTTATCGACATAATAAAACCCCTCACAAGCAAGGGGTTAAATTACAAGGATGGTGGCTGCGAAGAGACTTGAACTCCTGACACTCCGGGTATGAACCGAATGCTCTAGCCAGCTGAGCTACGCAGCCATATAATGGAGCTGATAACCAGAGTTGAACTGGTGACCTCATCCTTACCAAGGATGCGCTCTACCTACTGAGCTATATCAGCATTGAAGCAAATTGGTTGCGGGAAGAGGACTCGAACCTCTGACCTTCGGGTTATGAGCCCGACGAGCTACCTACTGCTCCATCCCGCGATATTAAATGGTGGGCAGGGATGGATTCGAACCATCGTAGCCTACGGCGACGGATTTACAGTCCGTTCCCTTTAACCACTCGGGCACCTACCCACATCATCTGTCAGGCCGTTACAACGCTTCCGTGTAACCCGCTGACAGATATATACTTTACCAGTTTTTCCTGCTCAAGTCAAGCGTTTTTTATAAAAATCTCAATTTTTTTATACAGTCTGCAGGGGCCGCCCGACACAAAAATAAATCGCACTGCCTGCAGCTTCTTCTGCACTTATTCCCTTTTACACCATTTCTACATTATTTTACATTATTATTCTACATTATATAGAAGCTATCCTGTACAAATTTCTTATATGGATGCGGCTTCATCCATTTCCCCGGATACTGCTACCAGTTCCTTATATGGATGCGGCTTCATTCGTTTCCCCGGATACTGCTTCCCCTGATACATGCTGTCCGCCCGCCCTGCCCTCATCAGCATAATTGGACAGCATGGCCGCCAGCGTTCTCCGCATTTCCTCCCTGAAAGACGAAGGCGCCAGAACCTCCAGATACTCCGCCTGGCTCAGAAACCACATCTTCGCCCCTCTGGCATAGACTTCTGCCTGAAGGATGGTGCCCGAATCATCCTTGGCAAGAATAACGGCGTTGGGAAGCCTGTCCAGCACGGCCTCCAGCGACTTGCCCCAGAAGCGGAAGCGCACCTTCATCAGCTCCCCTGTACTCATGAACTGAACCTCCTGCCGAAACTCCCCGGGCTGAAAACGGCTGCCGTACTCCACGCGGAAATGCTCGTCCAGGACACTGCAGGTACCGATGCGGTCAATGCGAAATGCCACCGGCGCCTGTCCCTCCTGTACCGCCTCCGTTCCGGACTGCCTGTCGGCCGATGCCACATGTGCCAGCAGATAAAAATACATCTCGGAAAACATAATCCCCAGCGGCATGACCGTCAGGGATGCGTAGGATGATGCGCCCGCCTTCTTGTAGCCGATGCGCACATACTGCTGGTGCAGTTTCGCCTCGCTCAGCTTCCACAGGATTTTTCCCAGCGATTTGGAATTATTCGTCTGCTTGTACAGGAACAATTCATTTTTCAGCAGGCTCCTGATATGCTTTTCCGATTCAGGACTGCACTGCACCAGCATCTTGTCGATAATCTTGTGCAGCTCCCCGCTGGTCAGGCC
Organism: Anaerovibrio sp.; assembly: GCF_051866355.1. Lineage (GTDB taxonomy): Bacteria > Bacillota > Negativicutes > Selenomonadales > Selenomonadaceae > Anaerovibrio. The sequence continues at coordinate 16,285 of NZ_JBJDWZ010000036.1, forward strand.
GCGGCTCTCCAGCAGAATGGTGGCTATCAGCAGGATTTCCCTCTCATGCAGCAGCATATCACTGCGGTTACGCCAATAATACTCCTTGCGCACCCGGTTGTACTCGATATTGCCGTAGACGGACTGGGCATATTCCTGGCTGATGTATTCGCGCAGCTCGGCAATATCCCTCTGAACGCTTTTCGCCGTAACGCCAAACCGTTCCTGCAGGCTCCTTGTACTGAGGCCGCATCCTCTCTGCAGTACGTCATACATATTCAAAAGCCGCTGGCTGTGGCCTGTTCTATCCTTCGACATATCCGCATCCATGTTCATCGCCATCTCCCTCCTTCCCTTCCGGCTCAATACACCTTGCCTTTCTCCAGCAGGGCGCACTTCGGGCACAGGTATTCATAATGCCTTGTCCCGGCAAAGCTGGAAATCGGCACCCGCCTGATGCCCTCCCTGCTGCCGCACCGCTCACATTCCTTTTTGCTGAAAAGCATGCCTTTCAAATCCTTTAACATGTTTCTTCCTCCCCTGTTCTTCAGCTCTTCGCAGTCATAACAGAATTATCCTTGCAATTTAAAACAATTCGTTTTCTAACTCAGTATAACAAAACGCTTTATAATATACTTACCCCAAACAGAAGGGGGTGTTTAATTGCTTTTATCAAGATTATATGAGCTTCGAGAGGATAACGACCTGAAACAGCGGGAGCTGGCGGCTCTTTTAAACTGCTCACAGGTCTGTTATTCCTACTACGAAATCGGCAAACGGGAGATTCCGCTGGCCATGTTGATGAAGTTGGCAGACTTCTACAAAACCAGCGTCGATTATCTTCTCTACCGCACCGATAATCCTGCTCCATACGAGCCATCAGCCAAATACCCGCTGATGTGCGAGCTGGACAGCTGAAACTCACCATGCAGAACAGCCCGGCTCCCATCAACCTCGTCGGAACAATTATATTTTACCACACTGCACCCCCACAATATGTCCCCCTGAAAAATATTTTTTACCAATAAAAAGACCGGAACTGCTGATGTAATGCCTCCATAGCTGGCACACAAGCACTGCCGGTCTTTTTTGCATTTGTTTAGTAGCAGCATGTCAGCCCTGCCATGCCTCCACCCATTTGAGATAATATTCCGCATGGCAACACTGCAAATTTTTCACATATTACGACAAACTTCCGTCACGTTTGTTCACTTGCATTGCTTGTTCCACTCCGGATTATATTTAGCAATATACTCCTTTTCCAGCCTTTTCGTCTGCTCCACGTTATCTGCACCATCACCCACAATCAAGATTTCTGTTTCAATTTCATCAAGGTGCTGATTGATAATCTGCCCCGATGTATGTTTTCTAGCACTGTCACTATTGCGGCGGTAATCACTCAGCCTTTTCCGGAAACCACCATTGTTGTACTCAATAGCTCTGCCAATATACATAATCCTGCCATTGACCTTATGTCTGTACAGACCGATGCAATGGTTGTAAGGTGTCAGGTCAGCAGTCTTCAACTTGCCTATACTAATCCATTTATCTGCCATCACAGCCTCCTGCCACAATTCACGGCACACTTTTAGGTTCAAATTATAATATTCATCCCGCGCCAACAGGCCTTGCAGTTCTTGCTCATAAAATAAATCAATATTGCAGCGTAACGGCCTATCCTCATACTGCCTGCATTTTCGCGTCATATCATCATAAAAACAGCAAGTGCCATCCCCCCGATTTAAGTCACTATAATCAGGGGAACGGTCAACGTGCTGACAGCATAATCCGCACATGGCACAGGGAAACTTAACTATACTGCCCATAAAATGCCGCTTACGCCATTTCCAGCTTATCCAGATGTGCCCGTCCTGCTACAAGGGAGTTTTCAGACTCAGCAGTCAGTTTGCCATCTTCCGTAAGCAACGATGTATCCAGCACAGCCTTAATAGCCTGTGCTGTCATAGCTGCCTTAAATACATTATGCTTCTCCTCGACCGAATAGCTACGAAAATCCCTGCCACTATATTCAATAGTCCTAATCATATCCTTATTGAAGCCTTTGAACCAATGGTCAAGCTCATGCAGTAAGTCCTCCAGCTGCCCTGCTCTCTTATCAACCGCCTCCAGCATAGCACAGATATTTTTTCCTTCTTCTGCAAACTTCTCTGCTTTAGCTACATTGGAACGGGATGCATAGTACGCCTCTTCAGCCTTTGCAGCCATAAAGGCTCCACCGATAGCCAGTGCCGGACCTGCTACCAATCCACCCAATACGGCCATGCCGCCTGCCATACCAAAACCACCTGCAGCCAATGAACCGCCTCCCAGCCATGCAAGCGTTGCATTCGTAGCGGCGACTCCGCTTAAACCTGCAATGCCTGCACCTGTAGAAGCAGCAGCAAAACCGCCGCCCATAACAGCCCCATAGGTACCGGCAGCCAGCGCTGTACCTGCAGCCACAGAACCACCGGCAGCCGCCAGCATTGAAGATGCCTCCAGGGATACTTCATTGAGCTTTTTGAACTCAGGGCTTTCCGGCTTGAATTTTTTTAATTCATCCATTCCCTTGCTGCCCTGTAAATCAATATTTTTAATCGTCTTATAGGCCTCAACAAACTCTTTGATACTGCCGGAAAGAATAGTTATCTTTTTCTTTCCCAGTTTCTCAATGCCTTTTTTAGTATATTTACGTTGATGTTCAATATCTTTCTTGGTATCATCTACGATGCTTGCCGCCCTTTTGTTGTTATCCTCGGCTAACTCATAATCCTCTTTGGCATCCAGCCCCTTTTTGACACCATAAGCACCTGCTGCTACAGCAAGCCCTCCTAAAATAAATGGAATTGGCATAAAAAACACTCCCTTTGCACATTATAAATATACCTGACTATGAACAATCATGCTCATAGCTTAAAAACACTATCTTCATCCATCATAAATTTATCGAATTCATCAAAATTCTGAAATTGCAATTCCTTGCCGAAAGCCGCAGCAATATTATTCATACTGGCAGCGAAGGCATCCATATCGTTTGTTCTGACAGACTGCTCCAGCTTATCAAAGCTATCCTTGAACACACGCTCACGATGGGCAAACAACGCCTGAGTTTCCCGCTCAAACTGCTCCCTTTTCTGGCGCATGAGCCTGATTGCCTCATCACAGGCAGCAGCCACTTGATAATATTCTGCTTTTGCCCTGTCTGCCGCATCAAAAGCACTCAATACACTACCATACAGGAGATTGGTTGCCAGATACCCTGCCAGAGAGCCTACTGCGGCACCAATCGGCCCGCCGACAGCGGTTCCCACCATCGCGAAGGCAGCAGAAACTACGGCACTAGTGCCTTTTTCGCCAATCTCCCGCATCAACTCCGCCTGGGTTATCTCTCCATCCATGAACCGCTTAATACTCTTTCCTATGTCGTAGGCAGCACCAGCCACATTCATAACTGCATTAGCATTGCCCACCTTGGTAAGTGCCGTAACAGCCGTGCGACGCACCATCTCATTAGCAATCCTCTTTTCTGCCTGCTTTGTCAGCTCTGCCACGACCTCACGGACAATCTTATCACCATGTTTTGCCATATAGTCCTTCGCCGCCAGACTGCCTGCATCAACAGCCACAGACTTAACCGCTTCTCCGGCATCCTTCTCGCCCTTGATTACACCAGTTACATTGACAACCAGACTTTCAGTAGCACCTGCCGCTACCGCACCAAAAACATTATCTATGTTGCGATTGATTTTCCTGCTTCCTTTGCCCGTTATATGCAGCTTACTAGCAGCATACTTCGCCCCTTGACCTACGATGCCCGCCGTCCGCGCCTCTACCTGACCTGCAGCATAATCCACAGCTGTTCCCTTTGCCATATCTGTAACTGCTTGTCCAAAATCCTTTTCACCGCTGAACAAAGCCTCAATATTGCTGCACAGATTTTCCTGTGCAACCGCAACACCTTGCTTCACATTGTTTTTCAATTGTTTGTTGTATTTTGTATTTCCCTTGCCACGGCCACGTTGACACAGCCTATCAATCAACAGCTCACCAGCCCTGTCCAATGCCTGTCTTCCCTGCTGTTTTATTTGCATCTCTGCTTCCTGCTTGGCGTACCTGCCAACAACCTTAGTGACAATCTTTCCCGCATCCTCTATGCTATCTGCCTGACGCAATTCCTCAAAGCTCTCATCCACTGCACTTTGCAAAAGATTTTTCACATATTCCTTATGAGGATTATCAGGCATTTCATCTATCACTAACTCAATAGCCTTGTTAATCTGTTTATTCGCTATACTGCACGCCTTGCCAACAGCACGCCTTTTTATGACAGCTTCCATATATTCAATATCACCATTATTATCAATCCCCTGTTCAGCAAGGAATGAAATTTCTGCCATAATTTCTTCCTTGCTATGAAAATCAGGCAATCGCTTATCTAAAACCGTCAGAGCATCCTCTGCCATCTGCTTAGCTGTCAATTTGCCAGTTGCAATTGCCAATTGCCTTATCTGCTCTTCATTCTGCCCGGAATGAAAAAGAACTACTATCTCCACTGCTATATTTTCAAATTTGTCAATAATGATACTTCTAAACTCATCATCGCCATAAGTAAAATTCTCCATCAGCCATTTTCGCACAGCGGAACGCAATTCCTCTTCTGCCAAATCCCTACTACTGCTATACACACACTGAACCGACTGCTCCAGAACACAACGATACAACAGATCAGCAAAAAAATCCGTATTCTCCTGAAAATAGTTCTTGCCGTTGCCTTCCGGCAACATATTGACTGCCTTGCTAACAAGTATTTTCAGTAATGGATAAATCTCAGCTTTTTTCTCCACGAAAAAATTATACAATGCACTCTTCTCCATATTGTCCACCCATAAAAACTATAAAGATTCATAAAATGTCGAAAAAACTCTTACCTTATCATCTCGATAAATATCACAGCATCTTTTCCATCCCTTCCGAATGGAAATAATCCTTAAAAAATATCTCTCCATTTCATATTTCATCATTCTTCCGCACACACATCAGCACAAGCAATTGCTGTGTGGCTTTTCAAGTCATCCGGTATATTGATAATAAAACATTATGTTTTGTTGTCAATACACTATTCGTAGCAGATATCCCATCACTGCTGCCACAAACTCGCTAAAAATCCTTACATTATCTTTTATCCAATAAACGAGAAAACTCATAAATAACGCCACACCTATGGATACCGTTACTCCCTTGATAAGACCAAGACAAAATTCTGTCAGCAACAGCCAGCGCAATCGCTGTACCAGCAGCAGATGCTCCCCAAGAATAGTGTTCAACCATCCGGTATTCAGCTTCAACCTGTCCATTTTGCCCACAGTCACGCCATCCATATTAGGTTTAAGTATTCTATTGGACATTATGACGATTCTCCTCCACCATAAGCATAAACTTCGCCAGCCATTCACTTATAAAGGGCAAATTCAAATCCACCACCTGCACAGCCACATTTAGCATAATACCAAAAACAATAGTTGCACCAATCGCCATACCTAATCCACGCACCATACCTACCAGTAAATTCAGTAAAAACAGCCGCCTGGTATTCTTCAGCAGCTCCAGATATTCCCCCATTATCTCATGTAGGCCTTCTACATCGCGATGAATTTGCCTGGCAGATGCCACTGTACCTTCTAATTCATTCGTACTGCCGCTTACATTTTTTCCTAGAAAGCTACCCAAGCATTTCTCCCTCCCTGTTAAGCATATGTCAACAATATCTTTTCACATATTGTATTCCTCATAAGCGCTGAAAAGTCTGCCAAACAGAAAACCTTTTTCTTCGTTGATGTATGACGCATTCTTGCACCAAAAAGCCCACCAACATCTGTATTCACACAAAGGCTGATGGGGCTTCATTATTCTCTTCACCTCTAAAACTTGCATGTAAACTTGCCACAGGATGCCCAGGACGGCTGTTCCAATCCTGTCAGCATACATTTATTCCTGATGCTGGGATCGTATTCAAAAAAGCCTGCCTGCGGAGCCTTGGGCACTATCGCTGCATTTGCCGGATCATACCAACTCCTGCAAAAAGCACATATCCTTGTTGATTTTATGTTGGCAATCTTCATATTAGACATTATATATACTTCCTTATCACTCAACAGTTCCAGAGTTTTTCTTGCCACACTTCGGGCAAGTATAGGATATATACCTTGGCGGTACAATTTCTGCTGTCGAAGACTCTTTCCAACCACAGTCACATCTACGCTTGTAACGAACCATACCATCAGGCTTTCTTCCCGTAATCTCAAACGCCATGTCGAACAACCTCCAAAATCATTACAACAAACCTCTTCTCTTAGCTGCCAATATGTAGCCCTGCTTCTCATCGCCGGATGCATACCTAATTTTTGAAAGCAATTCACTATCACTATAAGAATCAGCTCTATCCCTATACATAGTAATCCTTTCTTTTTTCTTATCCATCTGATTTAATACCGCTCCACCAGCAGCTTTCAAAAAATCACCAAATCCCATTTTCTTTCCTCCTTATAACATCTTGTTATGTTGTTATAATTCTACGCTGATGATAAAAATCCTTCTAAAACAGAAAAATTTTTAAAATTTTACATATCATTGTATGTAGTCAATAGTTTATCTTTGCATATCCAATTTAAGTATATAAAATCATCCCCCCTTTATATGTCCGTTTGCACATTTTTTCCAAACCACGCTGTTATAATCATACGCAGATAACAAAACGGCTATTGCACAAAATCACAACAGCCGTTCCTATGTATATTATCTATTCACACTGAGATATCAATTAAGCATCGGCTCTTTTTTCACACATGGAAAGCCATTCTGCCAAAAACCTCAGCTGCTCCTCGGTATGAAACCAATGCTCACCGTGCTCCATGACGGTAAGGCCCGCACCAACGGCATCGGCAAATGCCTTGATAGTAGCCAGGGACTGCAAATTATCAGCTGAACCG
>NZ_JBJDWZ010000037.1:0-3943 GCF_051866355.1 Anaerovibrio sp.
ACTTTGTGCTGAACGGGCAGCTGGATGAGCTTTTGAACGGGCTGATTACTGCCGATCAGGCAGAGAGATTGAAAAAGGTGCAGTAAAATGGCAGAGCAGAATGAAATTAATGGCGGAAGCGGAGCTGGCGGCGGCAGGGCCGGTACGGCCGCCGGCGGGCAGGCGCAGGAGGTCTGGACCATTGGCAGGATATTGAAGTGGACGGAGGGCTATTTCAGGAAGGCAGGCCTGGATTCGCCGCGGCTGGATGCGGAGGTACTGCTTTCCTACGTGCTGAAAAAGGAGAGGATTTTCCTCTACGTGCATTTTGACCAGCCAATGGAAGCGGCGGAGCTGGCGGCGTACAAGGACTGCATCAAGCGCAGGGTACAGCGTCAGCCGGTGGCGTATATTACAGGGCACAAGGAGTTTATGGGGCTGGAGTTCAAGGTGACACCGGCCACCCTGATTCCCCGCCCTGATACGGAAATTCTGGTGGAGGCCGTACTGCAGAGGCTCAAGGCAGGTGCGGAGGCCGAAGGCAGCCTGATTGCGGATATTGGCACGGGAAGCGGTGCTATCTGCCTTTCCCTTTTGAATTACCTGCCGAAGCTGCAGGCGGTGACGGTGGATATTTCGGCGGAGGCATTGGCCGTGGCAGAGGAAAATGCACGGTCGCTGGGGCTGGCAGAGCGGCTTGAGCTTTGGCAGGGAGATATGCTGGAGCCATTGAAGCAGCAGGCGGAAAGCTTTTCCGGCAGGCTGGCGGCAATCGTTTCCAATCCGCCCTATATTCCGAGGGCGGATATTGCCGGGCTGGAGCCTGATGTGAGGGCTTTTGAGCCTGTGGGGGCATTGGATGGCGGCGAGGACGGGCTGGATTTTTATCGCAGGCTGTTGGCAGATGGTGCCGCTTTCCTGCAGGCGGATGGCTTTCTGGCCATGGAAGCAGGTATCCATCAGGCACAGCAGCTCAAGGCGCTGGCAGAGGAACTGCCCCAGTGGGGCCGGTGCGAAATCATCAGGGATTTGGCAGGCATTGAGAGGGTTGTCGTGCTGTGGAAGAAGTAGCGGGCCGGCATACAGGCCGGCTTTTTCCAGAGGTGCACAGTTGGCTTTTATCGGTTGCTTTTATGAGGTGGTTTGGCGATGGAAACAGAAATCGTGCGGATACGTGATGTCGTAAAACAGCAGAGGGAGATAGCCAGGGCGGCAGGAATTCTGCGGCAGGGACAGCTGGTGGCATTTCCCACGGAAACTGTCTACGGCATCGGCGCGCTGGGATTGGACAGGAATGCTGTGGAGGCCTTGTACGCGGCCAAAAATCGTCCTGCCAGCAAGGCTTTTTCCCTGCAGGTCGCGGATGCCGGCATGGTGCCGCGGGTGGCGGCCTACGTGCCTAAGACTGCCAGGCTTTTGATGGAGCGGTTTTGTCCCGGCGCCATAACGGTGGTTCTCCCCAAGGCCGCCGCTGTTTCCTATGAGGTGACGGGCGGCCGTGATACGGTGGGGGTACGCATACCGGCGCATCCTGTGGCGCTGGCATTACTGAGGGCTGTGGGTCAGCCTCTGGCGGTGCCCAGTGCCAATATTTCCGGCCATACCAGCCCTTTATCAGCAAGTGATGTATACGCTGATATGGCTGGCAGGCTTCCTCTGATATTGGATGGGGGCACCTGTCCTGTGGGGGTTGAGTCAACCATTGTGGACTGCACCGGCAGTAAAATAAAAATTTTGCGGCACGGCGCCATTGGTGAGGATGCGATTTGGGCGGCAATCCATGAGGCCTGAAGGCTGGTTTTTGCTTTCAGGCAAATTTGTTTCAGGCAGGTTTGGTTTAAGCAAAACTAGCGCAGGCAAGATGGCCGGGGCAAAAATAATTCGGACAAAATAAAAGAGGGCGGCATATCACAGCCTATGTGGGATATGCCGCTCTCTTTTTATTTTGTCAATGCTGTTTGGTTCAATTCATCCATACAACGTCCATAGCAGGGTTTCTTTCTTTTCTTCTGGCAATAATGGTGTCAACCTTATCAGCCGGGACGCCGCGCATGCTGCTGGTGCAGATAGAAACGCTCAGGGAGGAAACAGCACCGCCTGCCATCAGTTTTTTGAAGGTGTCAATATCACCTTCGCCGGAAACGTAGAACATATCTACCTTGCCGTCCTCGCGCCTTTGCAGGAAGGTAGCGGCCGCACCGCCTGTTACCATATCCAGCTCATCATCGTTCAGCATAGCATCTTTCTTTTCCATAGTCATTTTAACCGCCTCTTTCTTGTTTATTTATTGGATTATCTTTTCTTTGCTCTTTATACGCACAAATGATGAACGTATTACAAAAAATAAAAAATATCCTGCAATATTGCGTTTTTATTGCAGGAAAACTGTAGAGATTTGCTGATGGGTCTAAATAGAAGAGAGCGGCACATCACAGCCGCTCGTGTGATAATGCCGCTCCCTTTTGGTTTTTATAGTTTTGCTACGGAAATCGGATAGTCAGAGCTTTAGATTAAAGCCTCATACAATTTGGTGATATCTTCTACGCTTGTTTCCTTTGGATTACCAGGACGGCAGGCATCATCATAGGCAGACTGTGCCAGGAAAGGAATATCCTCCGCTTTCACAATTTCCTTCAAATTGGCTGGAATACCAACATCCTGTGACAGCTGTTTTACAGCCTCAACCGCGGCCTTTCTGTATTCCTCCTGCGTCATATCGTCAACGCCTTTTACGCCCATGGCACGAGCAATTTCACGATATTTCTCACCGGTAGCTTCTGCATTATATTCCATAACTGATGGCAGAATGATGGCATTGGCAACGCCATGCGGTGTGTCATATAAGGCTCCGAGCGGATGCGCCATAGAATGAACAATACCAAGGCCTACATTTGAGAATCCCATGCCTGCAACATACTGCCCCAGAGCCATTCCTTCCCTGCCTTCCGGTGTATTATTCACTGCACCACGAAGGCTTCTGGCAATAATCTCAATTGCTTTCAGGTGGAACATATCAGAAAGCTCCCATGCTCCGGCTGTGATATAGCCCTCAATAGCATGCGTCAAGGCATCCATGCCCGTAGCTGCTGTCAGGCCCTTTGGCATGGAAGACATCATTTCAGAATCAATAAACGCAACAACCGGGATATCATGCGGGTCCACACATACCATTTTGCGATTATTTGCAGTATCAGTAATAACGTAATTAATTGTCACTTCTGCCGCAGTGCCTGCCGTTGTTGGCACTGCAAAAATAGGGACACACTTATTTTTGGTAGGTGCGACGCCTTCCAGGCTAACAACATCTGAAAATTCCGGATTGGTGATGATAATGCCGATTGCTTTCGCCGTATCCATTGATGAGCCACCGCCAATGGCAATGATATAATCGGCCCCGGACGCTTTAAAAGCCTCAACACCGGTCTGGACATTTTCGACAGTTGGATTTGGTTTGATATTGGAATATACTTCATACGCCATTCCTGCGCCTTCCAGTACATCCAGCACCTTTTTTGTAACCCCGAATTTGATAAGGTCAGGGTCAGAGCAGATAAATGCTTTTACAAACCCTCTTCCCTTTGCTTCGGTTGCGATTTCTTTTCTTGCACCTGCGCCGTGATAAGATGTTTCATTGAGTACGAACCTGTTTGCCATGATGTATTCCCCTTTCCTTTGAAAATCTGCATCTAAACTGATTATATTATAACACTATATAAAAAGTTTTGGAATCTTTTTCGCAGTTAAGAGGCATTCTTTAGATTGAAAAGCTATTTCTGTATAGTTCTCTCGGATTATGCCTTTATTTTGTAGCGAAAAAAATCCTGCAATACAATATTGCAGGAAACTTGAGTTTTGTTTATACTGGCGTGAAGATTGGGAGCATATAGTCAGTCGGAGCAGCCGGTGATGGGGGTGAGCTTGTCCAGGGTGCAGATGCGTGGAGCAGTTTCCCGGCGTGCTTCCT
>NZ_JBJDWZ010000038.1:0-3935 GCF_051866355.1 Anaerovibrio sp.
CTGCCAATGCTGCCCTTGTGGACATAGAAGCACTTCATGTCCTGTCCGCCGATATCCAGCACAAAGGACACCTCCGGGCAGAACTCCTGCGCCGCCCGAAGATGGGCAAAGGTTTCCACCTCGCCATCATCTGCATGAAGCGCCGCCTTGACAATCGCCTCACCGTAGCCGGTCGTAAAAGCCGAGGCGATATAGGTATGCTCATTCATGGCCCTGTACAGTTCCTTTAGCTCCCTGACCACCGTCTGCAACGGCGAACCCTGATTGCTGCCATAGGAGGTGTACAAAAGCTCCTTGTTCCTGCCGATGGCCGCCAGCTTGGTCGTAGTGGAGCCCGCATCGATTCCCAGGTACAAAGGCCCCTTATACGTATTCAAATCACCCCGCGGCACCCTGTCCTTGTCATGGCGTGCCCTGAAAGCGGCGTAGGCCTCATCATCCTCAAACAGCACAAAATCGGCCTGCCGTTCCTCTGCAGCCATGACCTTTTCCATCTTTGCCACGCTGTCATTTACCTGCGCCAGGCTGACCGGCCCGGCCTCATCGGAAAGAGCCGCGCCCACAGCCACAAAATAATTGCCGTCCTCTACAGACACAATATGCTCCGGCGCCAGCTTCAAGGTTTCAATAAAGCGTTTCTTCAGCTCCGGAAGAAAATGCAGCGGGCCGCCCAAAAAGGCCACGTTGCCGTCAATCGGCCGTCCCTGGGCCAGATTGCCAATGGTCTGATTTACCACTGCCTGAAAGATGGACAGGGCGATATCAGCCTTCTCGGCACCGTCGTTCATCAGTGCCTGGATATCCGTCTTGGCAAAAACACCACAGCGGGACGCAATGGTATAGACCTGTTTTCCCTTTTCTGCCAAAGCGTTCAGTCCCGGTGCATCCGTAGACAAAAGGGATGCCATCTGGTCGATGAAGGAGCCTGTGCCGCCTGCACACACACCGTTCATCCTCTGCTCCGGAGCCTCACCAAAATATGTAACCTTGGCGTCTTCTCCTCCCAGCTCCACTACTGTGTCCGTATGAGGAATAAGTTCCTTTACGGCAGCAGCGCAAGCAATTACCTCCTGCACAAAAGGAAGGCCGATACGCTCGGCGATTCCCATTCCTGCAGAACCTGTCAGGGCCAGAGAGAACTTCTTTCCCTCCACCACATGGCCCAAAGCCGCCAAATTCTCTTTGAGTACAGCGTTGATTTCGGAAAAATGCCTTGCATATTTCTTGTAAATCAACTTTCTTTCCTTGTTTAGAACTACGACTTTAATCGTGGTTGAACCGACATCGATTCCTACACGCAAAAGCGAATTCATTTTGTCACCACCTGAAAAAACTATGAGCGTGCCAGTGACGCTGCGGATGACTGACCGCCCTTCCGTGCCCCACTGCACAATAGAGATAAATATCCTTATATATTATACCAAAATAAAGAGAAAAACACAAAAATAGACCACCGTAAAATTTCACGATGATCTATTTTATGGCAGCTTCTATTCAGTTGGCTTTCACTTAGCTGATTTTTCCCGCACCGCCGCTTTCGCTCAGCCGGTTTTCGGACGGCTCTCCTGCAGCCTCAATCGATTTTCAGGATGGCCATGAACGCCTCCTGCGGCACCTCCACACGGCCCACGGACTTCATGCGCTTCTTGCCTTCCTTCTGCTTTTCCAGCAGCTTGCGCTTTCTGGAAATATCGCCGCCGTAGCATTTTGCCAGCACGTCCTTGCGCATGGCGCGGACATTCTCGCGGGCAATAATCTTGTTGCCGATGGCCGCCTGGATAGGGATTTCAAACATCTGCTGAGGGATGATTTCCTTCAGCTTGGCCGCCAGCTGCCTGCCCCGCGCCGCCGCGCTGTCAGTATGCACGATGGTGGACAGGGCATCCACCGGCTCCCCGTTCAGGAGGATATCCAGCTTCACCAGCTTGGCCTGCTGGTAGTCCGCCAGCTCATAGTCAAGGGAGGCATAGCCGCGGGTGGAAGATTTCAGCTTGTCAAAGTAGTCATAGATAATCTCGCTCAGCGGAATGTGGTACACAATCATGACGCGGTTCACGTCCAGATAATCCATGCCCTTGAACTCACCGCGCTTGTTCTGGGAAATCTCCATGACCGCCCCTACGAAATCGTTTGGCACGATGACCGTGGCCTTGACATAAGGCTCCTCGATGTACTGGATGGTGGTCGGGTCCGGCAGGTCGGACGGATTGTCCACGGCAATCATCTCCCCGTCCGTCTTGTGCACATGGTAAATAACGCTCGGGGCGGTGGTAATCAGCTTGAGGTTGTACTCACGCTCCAGCCGCTCCTGAATGACATCCATGTGCAGAAGCCCCAGAAAGCCGCAACGGTAGCCAAAGCCCAGAGCGATGGATGTTTCCGGCTCAAAGACCAGCGCCGCATCATTGAGCTGCAGCTTTTCCAGCGCGTCCTTCAGGTTGTCATAATCCGCACTGTCCACAGGGTAAAGGCCGCAGTACACCATCGGCGTAACGCCGCGATAGCCCGGCAGCGGCTCCGGCGCAGGCTTCACCGCGCTGGTGATGGTATCGCCTACCCGCACATCCGCCACCTGCTTCAATGAGCCTGCCACATAGCCTACCGCTCCCGGCCCCAGGGACTGCAGCTCCATCAGTGCCGGACGGAAGCAGCCCAGCTCCGTCACCTCAAAGCTCTTGCCGGTAGCCATCAGCTTCAGCTGGCTGCCCTTTTTGATTTCCCCGTCCATGACGCGGATATGGGCGATAGCCCCCTTGTAGGCATCAAAGTAGGAATCAAAAATCAGCGCCTGCAAAGGCTTTTCCCGCTCCCCGGCAGGAGCCGGAATCCGCTCTACAATGGCATCGAGAATTTCCTCGATGCCCTGCCCCGTCTTGGCAGAGGCCAGGATGGCATCAGAGGCGTCCAGCCCGATAACATCCTCAATCTCCTGCTTGACCCTGTCAGGGTCAGCACTCGGCAAATCTATCTTGTTGATGACAGGAATGATTTCCAGATCATGTTCCAATGCCATGTATACGTTGGCCAGGGTCTGCGCCTCTACCCCCTGCGCCGCATCCACAATCAAAAGCGCCCCCTCGCAGGCGGCAAGGCTTCTGGAAACCTCATAGGTAAAATCCACATGGCCGGGGGTATCAATCAGGTTCAGGCAGTACAGCTCCCCGTCCTTGCCCCTGTAATCCAGCCGGACGGTCTGCGCCTTGATGGTGATGCCGCGCTCCCGCTCCAGATCCATGTTGTCCAGCACCTGCGCCGACATCTCGCGCTCGGACAGGGTACCGGTGTATTCAATCAGCCTGTCAGCAATAGTTGACTTGCCGTGATCTATATGGGCGATAATAGAAAAATTGCGAATTTTCTTGGTGTCCATCTTGTTGTCCATTCACTTCTTCCTCTCAAGCATACATACATATTCATGCTATTATAACATGCCGGATGTTTTCCCTGCAATAGATGGACGGCAGATGCCCCTCATCCCCGGTATGGCACAGGGCGAAAAAAAAGTTGCATTTTTTATTTCTTCATGCTAAAATAGGCAGGTACTGAAATTTCAAGGGGGTGAATTAATTGCCAAATATTAAATCTTCTATTTTGAGTGTAAAGACTGACGCAAAGCGCCATGCAAAGAATATGGCTGAGAAGTCCCGTGTTCGCACTGCTTCCCGCAAGGTATTGGACGCTATTGAGGCTGGCAACGCTGATGAAGCAAAAGCCCTCCTTACTGTCGCTTGCAAGACTATCGACCAGGCTGCTGCAAACCATGTATATCATAAGAATGCCGCAAACCGTAAGAAGTCTCGTTTGGCTCGCAAAGTAAATGCTTTGGCTAAATAATTTGCATGAGAAATAAAGGCTCGTTCTCTTTTGAGGACGGGCCTTATTACATTACCGCCGCTTTTTTCCAAATAATACCGCAGGATACAGCTCCGGCTCCG
>NZ_JBJDWZ010000039.1:0-3883 GCF_051866355.1 Anaerovibrio sp.
ATATTATTTCAATAAAATTGAATTTATCCATACTCCATCTCGAATGAGGCCCAACATAAAAGGGGGATTACCATTCTCCCTTTTCTAATATCATGTATATGTATAAGGCCCCCGGATTCATGACGCGAAAACGGGGGCTTTGCTGTGCCTGCAGTTTGGCCTGTTTGGCTATCGATATCATGAAGATGCCGGTGAGCAATAAATTATGTCATAATGCCTGTTTTGTGCTATAATAGTTGCATGGTAAAAAGGAATTAGTATTTATTTTTTGTATTTTGGAGAGAAGTGTATGAGCAGATTAAAAGTAGATACTCCGGATCGGGTTCAGCTGACGGTGGAGAAGCTGTACAAGGATTTGGAGCGCCACATCATCGCATCTCCGCCCGGCCTGTGCCCGGTGGATTTGCAGCTGTCGTTTTTGAAGGTGTGCCAGGCACAGACCTGCGGCAAATGTGTGCCGTGCCGGGTGGGGCTGACCCAGCTGCAGCATCTTCTGGAGGATGTGCTGAGCGGCAGGGCGACGATGAAAACCCTTGACCTGATTGAAAAAACGGCAAAGAATATCGAGGCCAGCGCGGACTGCGCCATCGGCTATGAGGCCGCGCACATGCTGGTGGCAGGCTTTGACGGATTCCGCGAGGATTATGAGCATCATGTGAAGGAAGGCTGCTGTTCCGTTCATGCCCAGCATGCTATTCCCTGCGTGGCCCTGTGCCCTGCCAAGGTGGATATTCCCGGCTATATTTCCCTGGTGGGTGAAAAGCGCTACGCCGACGCGGTGCGCCTCATCCGCAAGGACAATCCGTTCCCTACGGCCTGCGCCATGATTTGCGAGCATCCCTGCGAGGCCCGTTGCCGCCGCAGTATGATTGATGTGTCCGTCAACATCCGCGGCCTGAAACTGATGGCGGTGGATAACGCCCATGCAGATACGGTGCCCGTGCCTGAAAAGTGCGAAAGCACCGGCAAGAGGGTGGCCATTATCGGCGGCGGCCCGTCCGGCCTTTCGGCGGCATACTATCTGGAGCTGATGGGACATCATGCGGTGGTATTCGAGGAGAAGAAAAAGCTGGGCGGCATGCTGAGGTACGGCATACCGAATTACCGCTTTCCGCGGGAGCGCCTGGATGAAGACCTGCAGGCAATTCTCAGCACCGGCGTAGAGGTGCATCTGAATACGAGAATCGGTGAGGGCGAGGGGGAGATTTCCCTCAAGACGCTGAACAACGAGTATGATGCCATCTATATTGCCATCGGTGCCCATACGGACAAAAAGATTGGCATTGAAGGGGAGGATGCCAGGGGGGTAATCTCTGCCGTGGAGCTTTTGAAGCGGATTGGTGATGATGATATGCCTGATTTTTCCGGCAAGGAGGTTGTAGTGGTCGGCGGCGGCAACGTGGCCATGGACTGCACCCGTTCAGCTATCCGCCTGGGGGCCAAAAAGGTGGGCATCGCCTACAGGCGGCGTCAGGAGGATATGACCGCCCTGCCGGAAGAGGTGGAGGGGGCTATTGCCGAGGGAGCGGAGCTATACGGGCTGAAGGCGCCCCATCATATCGAGGCGGATGAAGACGGCAACGTGACCGCCCTCTGGGTTGAGCCGCAGATTATCGGCCCGATTGACGCCTGGGGAAGAGCCCGTCCTATCCACGCGGACGTGCCTTTGAAGAGAATTCCATGCGATATTATTATAGTGGCTATCGGTCAGGGCATTGACAGCAAGGCCTTTGAGGATGCCGGCATCAGCATTCAGCGCGGCGCTATTGCCGCGGCCATGACCGGCGAGGTGCAGAATGCCGACGGCATCTTTGCCGGTGGTGACTGTGCCACCGGCCCGGCCACCGTTATCAAGGCGATTGCCGCCGGCAAGGTGGCGGCGGCCAACATTGATGAATACCTGGGCTACAAGCACATTATTTCCTGTGACGTACAGATTCCTGAGCCTGATCTGGCTGACAAGGTGCCTTGCGGCAAGGTGCAGCTGGCCGAAGAGGAGGCAGGTATCCGCAAGCAGAGCTTCAATCCGATGGAGCTGTGCATGAGCGAGCAGGAAGCCTGTCAGGAGGCTGGCAGGTGCCTGCGCTGTGATAAGTATGGATTCTCTGCCTTGAAGGGAGGCCGCAGACTCAGATGGTAAATTTGAAAATTGATAATATTGACCTTTCTGTGGAGGAAGGAACCACCATAATGGAAGCCGCCAAGAAGCTGGGGATTTATATTCCGCATCTCTGCTTTTTGAAGGGGATAAACGAGATTTCGGCCTGCAAGGTCTGCGTGGTGGAGATTCAGGGCAAGGATAAGCTGGTTACGGCCTGCTCCACTCCTGTAAGCGAGGGCATGGTGGTGTTTACCAACTCGGCCAAGGCCAGAAGCGTCAGAAAATCCAACGTGGAGCTGATTCTTTCCCAGCATGACTGCCTGTGCGCCACCTGCGTGCGCTCCGGCAACTGCCCGTTGCAGACCCTGGCCGGGCACCTGGGCATCTATGAACTGCCTTTTGAGCGGCAGGTAACGGAGCAGGCGTGGGACGACAGCTTCCCGCTCATCCGCGATTCCAAGAAGTGCATCAAGTGCATGCGCTGTCTCCAGATCTGCAGCAAGGTGCAGGGCTGTGATATCTGGGATGTGCAGAACACCGGCGCCTATACCAATATCAGCACCGTGGACAATATGCCGATTTCCCAGGCCCGGTGTACCCTCTGCGGCCAGTGCATCACCCACTGCCCGACGGGCGCCTTGAAGGAAAGGAACGATTTGCCGGCCATCTACGACATACTGGCGGACCCGGACAAGGTTACCGTGGTGCAGATTGCCCCGGCGGTCCGCACCGCCTGGCTGGAGCGCACGGACATGGAGCCGGGGATTGATACGGAGGGCAGGCTGGTGGCGGCCCTGAAACGCATCGGCTTTGACTATGTGCTGGACACGGTTTTCTCCGCGGATGTAACCATCATGGAGGAAGGCAGTGAGCTTTTGGAGCGCCTGCTGGCGAAAAAGCACATGCCGATGTTTACCTCCTGCTGTCCCGGCTGGGTTTCCTACCTTACCATGTACCATCCGGAGCTTTTGCCTAACCTGTCTACCACCAAGAGCCCGCAGCAGATTTTTGGCGCCCTGATTAAGACCTATTTCGCTGAAAAGACAGGTATTGCACCGGAAAATATCTGCTCGATTTCCATCATGCCGTGCGTGTCCAAGAAGCGCGAGGCGGCACTGGCCTCCATGCAGGCCAGCGGCTGTCAGGATGTGGACTACGTGCTGACCACCCGTGAGATGGTGCGCCTTCTCAGGGCGGAGCATATTGACCCGCGGGGGCTGAAGGAAATGCCGTTTGATTCCCCGATAGGGGATGGCACCGGTGCAGGCGCTATTTTTGGCGTTACCGGCGGCGTTATGGAAGCGGCGCTCCGCACCGCCTACAAGGTGGTCACCGGCGAAGAGGCTGATGCGGATGCTTTTCGGGAGGTGCGCGACAACCGTGCTGACGGCCGTGACAATGCCATCAGCCTGGGCGGCATACGCACGGCTGAATTTGAGATTGCCGGCCGGGTGTTGAAGGTCTGCGTGGTGAGCGGGCTGAAAAACGCGGAAGAGGTTATCCGGCAGATAAAAAGCGGCGAGGCCTGCTATGATTTTGTCGAGGTCATGGCCTGTCCGGGCGGCTGTGTAGGCGGCGGCGGACAGCCAATCCACGAGGAGGCCGAATGGGCGCCACAGCGCGGCGAGCGCCTCTATGAGCTGGACAGGGAGCGCAGTCTGCGCCGTTCCCACGAGAATCCTCACGTACAGCAGCTTTATAAGGAATTTTTGGAGAAGCCGCTCTCCGAAAAGGCCGAGCATCTGCTGCATACCCGTCATGTGTGGGAAAAGAATTACCGCT
>NZ_JBJDWZ010000040.1:0-22247 GCF_051866355.1 Anaerovibrio sp.
AGTGCCATCAGTCTGGCACTGGGCACTCATAATTTGTTTAATGTGGCCATTGCCATGCAGTTCCGCCTGATGGTGGGACTGGTGTATGTGCTGTGCGGAAAGCATTATTGGTCTATTGCACTGGCGGGGCCGATTGGTACATTTACGGCCCGCATTACGCTGGGGCTGGTATTAGGCAAGGGCGTGTGGGCACTGGTGGCCGCCGCCCTGCCCGGCATGGTGTTTACCTTTTTGACAGCTCCGTTTATGGTAAGGCTGTTGCGGCGTATCAGCCGGTCACGCCGCATAATTGCGCAATAAATTCCATTTTGCGGCTGTGCTTATTCA
Organism: Anaerovibrio sp.; assembly: GCF_051866355.1. Taxonomy (GTDB): domain Bacteria; phylum Bacillota; class Negativicutes; order Selenomonadales; family Selenomonadaceae; genus Anaerovibrio. The sequence continues at coordinate 328 of NZ_JBJDWZ010000040.1, forward strand.
GGCTGAACATGACCGGGATGTGGCATGTGCCGATGGAAATAGCCTGAGCTTCCTGCAGGGACTGCCGGAGTGGAAAAGAGGACGGCTGTTATGTACTTTGCCGTGGTTCCGGTGCAATAATGTTACAAAATTTCAAAATTTGCGCTAAGGGTATTGGCAAAATGCTCAAAAAGTTGCATAATAAAAATGTCGACATAAATTAGATTTGAGGGACTTTCATGGCGTACAGAATGCTTCATAACTGCATAAAAGTGAGGGATTTGCAGCGTTCACTGGAATTTTATGCAAAGGCCCTGCATCTTCATGAGAAACGCCGGGTGCAGTGCGGGCAGGTGACGCTGGTATATCTGGGGGATGAAGCCGGTTCAGCGCATGAGCTGGAGCTGAATTATCGCCCTGAGCACAGGGATACTGCCTACGACCTGGGCGAAAATCCCGTGCATTTTGCCTTCGTTGCTGATGATTATGAGGCGTCGCTGGCGGAGCATCGCAGGCTGGGCTGTATTGCCATGGAAAGTGCGGCTAATCATATTTATTTTGTTCAGGACCCTGACGGCTATATGATAGAGATTATACCCGGGGGACATTTTTCCATTACAGAGAGGGGAAAGTCAGATGAGGATTAACGAGGAAAAGTTAAAAGGGATTATCGAGGAGCTGACTCTTGACAAGGAACAGCTCAATGAGATTGCCAGCGCACTGCGCTTTGACATGGAGCTGGCACTCCGTGGCGAGGAAGCAAGCATGCCGATGCTCTGCTCCTATATCGGCATGCCTACCGGTCAGGAGGTAGGTGAGTTTTTGGCGCTGGATTTCGGCGGCACCAATCTCCGCGCCGAGCTGGTCAGCCTGAAGGGCGACTGCCGGTATGAGATTGTCAGGATGGTGGCAAAGCCGCTGGTGACTGATGAATACAACCTGATTAATGGTTCTGCCTCCGCTGAGCAGGTATTTGACTTTATTGCTGACATGTTTGCAGAGCTTCTGGCAGGGGCTGAGAAGAAGACCTACTATCTCGGTCATACCTTCTCCTTCCCGTCCAAGCAGACCGATATCTACAATGCCCGCCTGATTGTATGGACCAAGGAATTTGCGATTCCGGGCGTTGAGGGCGAGGTTGTCAACGATCTTCTGCAGGCGGCCCTGAACAGGAAGGGCCTGGAAAATGTCAAGGTGGTAGCTGTTATCAATGACACTGTGGCAGAACTGCTCACGGCAGGCTATCAGTATCCTGACACCCAGATTGGCTGTATCTATGCTACCGGCAGTAACAACTGCTACATGGAGCGCACCTCCGCTCCTGACCGTCCGGCGGCCATCATCAACATGGAGTCCGGCAGCTTCAACAAGCTGGTGCCGAGCCAGTGGGACAACCAGCTGGATGCCGAGTCCGAGCGCCCTGGCAACCAGCGCCTTGAAAAGATGGTTTCCGGCCGCTACATGGGCGAGCTGTTGAGCCTGACCGTGCAGGCCGTGATGGATCTGTCTGAGCGTCCTGACTTCAATGCCATTGACATGTCCGGCATTATGGCCGACACCTCCGCAACTGCCGCTGATGCCGCCAAGGTTATCAGCGCCAAGGTGGGTGAGCTGCAGCCGGGTGAGGCGGCCTACATCCGCGACCTGACAGAAACCATCGCCATCCGCTCTGCCCGCATTGTGGCGGCCTGCTTTGCAGGTATTCTGTGGCATCTGTCCGGCTCCGGCAAGGTTGCCCCGCAGCATATCGCCATTGACGGCTCCGTATATGAGCACATGCCTCATATCAAGGAAAGCCTGAACAAGGGCCTGTCCGAGCTTCTGGGCGAGGAGGCGGCCGCTGTTACTCCGATGCTTTTGAAGGACGGCTCCGGCCTGGGTGCGGCTATTGCCGCCGCTGTAGCCAGCAAGGGCCTGTAAGCGGCTGATTAAGTTATTTTATTGATATAGCAAGGCCACTCATGGAGCGGCATGCGTGTATCCCCAAAAAGCCGGCGGGCTTCGGGATATGGCATGCCGCTTTATTTGCATTTTGGCAGATGTTTTTTATCACGGCGGCGTTTTGTACCCAGGTGAGCATCTTTTGCAATTTCATGCCCAAAATCACTTCCATATAATATGTAAGAAACTGAATTAATATGAAAATCAATAAGCAAAAATTGGCGTCAATTCCTTGTTGCCAAAAAACAGGAATTTATACTAGTATAAAATAATTTTATAGCCATTAGGACTTGCCAAAACTAATATTTATGACTATAATCTAATGCAGAATTGAGAAATGTGCTAATTTTATCGTTGAAAATTATAGGAGTGTTGTGAAAAATGGGTAAGAGACCTCATGTTGTTATTATCGGTGCAGGTTTTGGCGGCGTGGCAGCTGCGAAGAAGCTGGCTAATAAGGATGTCGATGTTACAATTATTGACAGGACAAACTACCATCTGTTCCAGCCATTGTTGTATCAGGTATCAACCTCTGTGCTTTCTACGGACGACATTTCTTATCCTATCAGAGCAATGTTCCGCGGCAATAAGAATGTGGAGCTGTTCATGGCGAAGGCGCTGGAGATTGACGGCAAGCGCAAGGTCGTTGTTACCAATCACGGCGAGATAGCCTATGACTACCTGATTGTGGCCGCCGGTGCCACCAACAACTTCTTCGGCATGGAGAACGTGGAGAAGTATGCCTACGGCATGAAGACCATCCCGGAGGCCCTGCACATCAGGAACCATGTACTGCACATGTTCGAGCGCGCCAACAAGCAGATTGATAACGAGGACGTGCGCCGCAAGATGCTGACCTTCATCTGCGTGGGCGGCGGCCCTACCGGTGTTGAGGAAGCAGGCGCTATTGCAGAGCTGGTTGCCGTTCAGAGGAAGGAGTACCCGAACCTGAACTTTGACGAGGTCAGCATCAAGCTCATCGAGGGCACTGACAAGGTTCTGCCTATGATGCCGCCTAACCTCATCAAGCACACCATCAAGGTGCTGGAGGCCAAGGGCGTTGAGGTTATGCTGAACACCCAGGTGGCTGACTGCGATGCAGATGGCCTCTATCTGAAGGATGGCAGGTATATCCCTAGCCGTACCGTTATCTGGGCGGCCGGCGTAAAGGCCAACAAGGTTGCTTCCACCATCGGCACTGACTGCGACAGGGCAGGGCGCGTCGTTGTAGGGCCTACCCTGCAGGTACCTGGCTATCCGGAGATTTTTGCCATCGGCGATAACGCACACTTCATGACGGAAAGCGGCAGGCCGCTGGCTACCGTGGCTCCTGTCGCCATGCAGGAGGCATGGTGTGCAGTGGACAACATCATGGCCCTGATTAACGGCAGCAGCAGCCTGAAGAAGTTTGAGTACGTTGACCACGGCGCTATGGCCACCATCGGCCGTTGCCAGGCCGTAGTAAACTGGGGCTGTCTGAAAATTGGCGGCTTCGTGGCATGGGTTATCTGGATGTTCCTGCATCTCCTGCGTCTGGAGGGGGCTCATGCGGATATCACCGTCGGCACCAAGTGGTTCTGGAACTTTGTATCCGGCACCCGTCTTGGCCGTATCATCACCAACATCAAGCTGGAGGATGAGGACGAAAATATGGAAGTCAAGGCATAAATGTGATATCATAGAGGGGTGTGCTATACGCACATCCCTTTTTTGACACTGTTTTTGTGCAGTATTTTACAGGCTTTGACGCTGTTTTTTGTATGGTTTTTTTAGGAGCGAGGATTTTGAAGAAGTTTTTAGGTTTTGCGGCCGGCGCCGCGGCAATGGCGGTGCTGGCGCTCAATATGCCTGCGCAGGCGGCCTCCACCGTGACGATGGCCGATTCAAAGGAGCTGGCCAGGACGATCCGCTTTGAGGACAACGAGGACATCAAGGTGGATATCAGGGAGGTATCCGGCGCTGAGGCAGGCAGCAGGGCCAATGATGTGCCGGGCTATCTGAGGAAGGTGCGCCTGTCCTGGGAGCCGGTGCCGGGAGCGGTCAGCTATCAGGTGGCCATCATGCGCGCCAACAAGAATATCCCTGAGAATGTGGTTTCGGTCAAGAGAGGAATCTTTACCAACGGCTATGAGCTGGATACCTCTGTTATGCGCGCGGCCAAGGACTACTATTGGAAGGTCTGCCCGCTGGACGCTTCGGGGCATTACATCAAGCTGTACAGCGACCTGAAGCCGCTGGTGGGGCAGGAGCTGAACCCGACAGCCCCGAAGCCTACCACGGAGTTTGAGTCCATGGCCTACGCGCCGCTGTATCCTGTTTTTTCCTGGGTGCCGGTGACGGATGGCAGGTACTACGATGTGCGGGTGTACCGTGAGGACCCGCAGGCGGGACAGCCGGAGCTGATACGGGAGCTGTCCACGGAAGGCTCCGTGCTGTATGAGGATGCAGGCTACACCTGGCCAGGCAGGTATTTCTGGCAGGTCAGGAGCCGCAACGAGTCAGGAACAAGGGTAAGCGACTGGTCCGCTCCCAGCTATTATCAGGTGGAGGGCACTGTCAAGGTGGCGGCCATAGGGGACAGCATTACCCACGGCGGCGGCGCCGTGTCCACGCCGCCGGGCTATGTCATGTACAACTGGGAAACCTATTCGCAGGTGCCCGTAAAGAACCTCGGCTACAGCGGCGATACCGTAGCGGCCATGGAGGCGCGCTTTGACAGTGATGTGCTTCCCTTCAAGCCGAAGATACTGGTGATTATGGGCGGCGTCAATGATTTCCGTGCCGGCGCTCTGGCCAGCGATATCATCCCCTACCTGAAAAGCATGGGGGAAAAATGCCGCGCCCACGGCATCATCCCTGTGTATGCCACGGCGACGCCCATCAATCCCCATTTTATTGCCAACTGGTCCTACATAAAGACACCGGCGCCGGACTGGAAGAATGAGCAGGTGAAGCTGAACCAGTGGATTATGCAGCAGCAGTATGCGGTGGATGTGGCGCAGGGCATGACGGACTGCTACGGCCTTTTGATGGATGAGGCTACCACGGACGGCCTGCACCCGGATGTGCTGGGCAAAAAGCAGATAGGCGAGGCCATCAGCGATTATCTGCTCAGAACCTTTCCCGGCAAGAATTTGCTGGCCAAATAGATAAGGCTTATTGAAACATAAACACAAATGATGTGCTAAAAATAAAAGCTCTGCTGAACGGGCCGGATGCGCCGCTCAGCAGAGCTTCTTTTTGTTTATGGGCCTGAGCTGTTATTCGCTCCGGCGGACAGGCAGTGCCAGGTATTCCGGCTCCGCGGCCGTGATTCTGCAGCGGGCGGCGGTGATGTCCGTCAGGGCTTCCGTTATTTTCTCCACATCCCGGGGCTCAATCAGCAGGTTGACGGTCACCTTGTCCAGATAATCAGTTTCGCGGGTGCGGATGCCGTTGGTGCGAATCCAGTTCTCCACCGTCCCCAGCAGGGGATACTCTATCTCGGCCGCCACAGGGCAGAACGGCTTTATTTCCACCTGGGGCGTGGCCTCAAGGCCCAGGGAGGCCGTGTGGTTGTAGGCCCTTATCAGGCCGCCGGCGCCCAGCTTGATGCCGCCAAAATATCTGGTGACGACGACTGCCACATTTGTCAGGCCGTGCTGTTTGATGGCCTCAAGAATCGGGTTGCCGGCTGTCCCTCCCGGTTCGCCGTCGTCGTTGGATTTTTGCTGGCTGCCGTCGGCCCCCAGTATCCAGGCGGAGCAGTTGTGCCGGGCATCAAAGTGCTTCTTCTTTATCCCTGCCACAAATTCCCGCGCCTGGGCTTCGGTTTCCACATGGGCGGTGTAGGCATAGAATTTTGATTTCTGGATTTCGTAGGCGGCAGTGCCGTTTTCCGAGGTGGTTTTATAGACTTGCATGAGTATGGCTCCTTTTTAGGAATTTTCCGGCAGGGTCAGGCGGTTCCTGATGGCGCTGGTTTCGTTGGCGGTAAAAAGCCCGTCCGGCCCCTTTCGCAGCATGGTTTCCCTGAGCAGGCGGCTTTCTTCCTCGTGGGTGCGGGCGTTGAGGCCGGCAGGGTCGGCGGCCGTGCGCAGGGCCTTGACCGTCTCAAGCTGTGCATTGGCATAGCTCTGGGTCTTGTGCAGCAGCAATGTGGTCAGGTCATAGTTGGTGTCATCAAGGCTGATGGGCGGGGCCAGCTTCTGCAGGCCGTCGCAGGCCAGCTGTGCCTGGTGCTCCAGCAGGGTGAGCCTCGTGTAGACGGTGTTCAGGCTGATGTCGTCGTTGTGGTAGTCGCTGACGATGGACTGGCACTGGGACCAGTTGTAGTCCAGCACGTCCAGCTGTTTTTTGTAGTCGGTGTACCAGCCGTCAAAAATCTGCTGCTGGGCGGTGATGCGCCGTATGGTGGCCTCGTCCGCAGGCTCCGTCCGGCCGGGGGCAAAGAACAGGGAGTGGCCGATGGCGCTGATGGACAGCAGCAGGGTCAGGCAGAATGCATAAAAAATTTTTTTATTTGGCAAATTGCGGTATAATACTAGGAGCAGAAGAATACAGGTTAATACCGCGGCAATAAAAACAATAGCCATTGTAGTATCCTTTCTTGTTGCGCATGAAATAAGTGTCAATATAGTGTGAAAAAGCATCACAAAAATGTGCTGTTTCGTTATATTGTAGCATTTATTGCAGAATAAGACTATGTTTTTTTGAGGAAGGTGGAGTTTATGAGAGGTAAGGCTCTTGCGGTAACCGCATGGCATCTGATGCGTTCATACTGGAAGTCAGAGGAAAAATGGACGGCTGCGGCACTGATGGGCGGCGTTGTCCTGCTGACACTGGGCCAGGTGTACATGCTGGTGCTGAACAATGATTGGATGAGGGATTTTTATGGTACATTGGAGGCCAGGGATTTTGCGGCGCTGTGGCCGCTGGTAGGGCAGTTTGCCGGTATTGCGGCAGGCTTTATCATCATGGCGGTTTATTCCATCTACGTGCGGCAGATTTTGGAAATCAAGTGGCGCACCTGGATGACGGACAGGTATCTTGAGGCGTGGATGCGCAGGCAGAACTATTATCGCCTGCAGGCTGACGGCGGTGACGGGGTGGACAACCCGGACCAGCGAATTTCGGATGATATCAATGAGTTTGTCAGCCTTACCCTGTCATTATTCGTAGGCTTTATTCAGCAGCTGACTTCGCTGGCGGCATTTATCTTTATTCTTTGGGAGCTGTCCGGCAACCTGTCCGTGCCCCTGGGTGATGCGGTGCTGTCCATACCGGGCTATATGGTCTGGGTGACGGTTATCTATTCCGTGGCAGGCACGTATATTGCGCACAAGATAGGCCGGAAGCTCATCGGCCTGAATTTCGACCAGCAGCGCTATGAGGCGGATTTCCGTTTCAGCATGGTGCGCGTCAGGGAAAACAGCGAAAGCATTGCTTTTTATGGGGGCGAAAAGCCGGAGATGCAGAACTTTCAGGAGCGGTTCAGCATGGTTATCAGCAATTTCTGGGCCTTGATGAAAAGAACCAAATTCCTGAACTTCTATGTCAACGGCTATGCCCAGCTGGCCGCCATCGTGCCTATTCTTCTGGCACTGCCGAAGTTTATTGACGGCTCCATCAACATGGGCGGCCTGATGCAGACCATCATGGCCTTCGGCAGGGTACAGGACGCTCTCAGCTACTTTGTGGACGCCTATAGCTCCATTGCCAGGTACATCGCCGTTATCCGCCGTCTGGGAGGCTTTACACAGCACATGGAGAAGGTGGAGGGACTGCCGTCGGAGTTCGCCTTCGGGACAAATGGCGGTAATGCCCTGATGCTGCAGGATGTGCAGGTGGATTTGCCTGACGGCAGGAAGCTGCTGGAGGGGCTTTCCCTTGCAGTGCCGGCAGGCAAGTATCTCTTGATTTCCGGCGGCTCCGGCTGTGGCAAGAGCACCCTTCTGAGGGCGCTGGCCGGCATCTGGCCTTATGGCAGGGGCAATGTAGCCCTGCCGTCCGGCTGGCGCACCATGTTCCTGCCCCAGAGGCCGTATCTGCCTCTTGGCAGCCTGCGGCGGGCCATCTACTATCCTCAGCCTGTGCCTGAGAAGGAAACGGCTGACCTGGGGGAACTGCTTGAGCGGTTCGGCATCGGCAGGCTGGCTGACAGGCTGGATGAGGTGGATGACTGGAGCCGCATCCTGTCCCTTGGCGAACAGCAGAGGCTGGCCTTTATCCGCATCCTGCTGTTCAGGCCGGATATGGTCTTCCTGGACGAGTCCACCTCGGCCATGGATGAGCAGAGGGAGGCCGAGGCCTATGACGCCCTGAAGGAGCTTCTGCCTGAGATGGCGGTGGTCAGCGTGGGGCACCGCTCCACCCTCTTCAAGAAGCATGACAAGAAATTACAGCTGACGGGCGGCAGCTGGCAGCTTTCCGCGCTGGCGGATTAAATCTGATGGCAGGAGGCCCGGCGCCCTCGATAGGCCGCCGGGCATGCCGTGGCATGGAAATGGAAAGAGAAATGGAAAGGGGACGAGGGTATGCCTGTATTCAGGGGAAAAACACCGTGGAACGAGAAAAAGAAAAAACAGCCGCCGCTCTTTACCAGCGGCGAAAAGGCCGGCATGGCACTCTGCCTTGCCATGCTGTTATTCGCCATTTCCGATGGCGATGTGCCGCTGTTTTTTTTCGCGTCCTCCTTCCTCGTTTACGAGGGGTATAACGTGCTGAACAGGGCGGGGGGCGAGCGCTTTCATTTTCTGGCGTCCTTCCTTTTGGGGCTGTGCCTTGCCCTGTTTCTCGGTTCCATCTTCATGGCATTTTTCTGATGCCGCCGCCAAATGCTGACAAAAGCAAAAACATTTTTTTACCAAATTTCACAGCTTTTCCGCGGCCGGAAAAAATAAAAAAAGTCTTGTATTTTTTTTAGAAAAAAGCAGGACTTTTTTATTTTACATGGAAATATAACAGTAGGTAATTTGCAGTTGCTTTCTGGCTGTTTGAATCAATATTTGCTAAAAAAAGAAAATGGCAAAAGAATAAAGGGGACAGCCAGCTGAGGTTCTTTTATTCAGGATACAGGGGTGATTATTTATGAGTAAAACAAAGTGTTTGGCAATGATTCTTGCAGGTGGCCAGGGCAGCCGTCTTGGTGCTTTGACGAAGAACATTGCAAAACCGGCAGTTCCTTTCGGCGGCAAGTACAGGATTATTGATTTTCCGCTTTCAAACTGCGCAAATTCCGGCATTGATACAGTGGGCGTGCTGACACAGTACCGTCCGTTGGAACTGCATACATACCTGGGCACAGGTAATGCATGGGATTTGGATAAGTCCAACGGCGGCGTATTTATCCTGCCTCCGTATGCCCGCGACAAGGGAGCTGACTGGTACAAGGGCACGGCAGATGCCATCTACCAGAATCTGAACTTCATTGATATGATGGATCCGGATTATGTGCTCATCCTTTCCGGTGACCATATCTATACCATGGACTACTCCAAGATGCTGGATGTCCACAGGGCCAACAAGGCGGATGCTACCATCGGCGTATTTGAGGTGCCGTGGGATGAGGCCCCTCGCTTCGGCATCATGAACACGGATTCCGTTGACGGGCGCATTATTGAGTTTGAGGAGAAGCCGCCACAGCCGAAGAGCAACCTGGCTTCCATGGGTATCTACATCTTCAATCGCGAATTCCTCAGCAGGTATCTGAAAGCTGATGCTGTCAAGGAGGATTCCGAGCACGACTTCGGCAAGAATATCATTCCGGCCATGCTGGGCGACAACGCACGGCTGTATTCGTATGCCTTTGAGGGGTACTGGAAGGATGTAGGAACCATCGAGAGCCTGTGGCAGGCCAACATGGACCTGCTGGCTGATGAGCCGCCGTTCTCCTTCAACAGCGCGTGGACCATCTATTCCTCCAACCCGTCCCTGCCACCTCACTATGTAGGGCCGGAGGCCAGGGTACATAACTCCATGCTGAATGAGGGTTCCCAGATTCTTGGCGAGGTTGACCACTCCGTGCTTTTCTCCGGCGTGAAGATCGGCAAGGGTGCAAAGGTAACCAACTCCGTAATCATGCCGTTTACCAAGGTAGAGGAAAATGCTGTCATTGACCATGCCATCGTAGCCCAGAACTGTATTATTACCGCTGGTGCCGCCGTTACCGGCGAGGATGGCGCCATCGCTGTTGTGCCTGAAGGCGAGGTCGTAGAGGCCAGGGATGAGGGACAGCAGGTAAGCTAAGGAGCCTGGGGCAGTTTAGTGATAACTTATACAAAGAACGGAGTGATTCCTTTGAGTAATATTATGGGTATTATAAAGTTGGATGGTGCCAACTCCATGCTGAAGGAGCTGTGTGAGCGCCGTCCTGTTGCGTCCCTGCCTATTGCGGGCCGTTATCGCGTAATTGATTTTGCTGTATCCAACATGGTAAATTCCGGCGTGGGCAATGTGGGTGTCCTGCTTTCCGCCAAGGCACGTTCCGTATTTGACCACCTGCGTTCCGGTAAGGACTGGGATCTGGCCCGCCACAGGGGAGGCCTTTCCTACCTGCCTTCCGACCCGTATGACGGCCAGCCGGTAACCGGCGATTTGTCCGGCCTGTATCACAACATGGACTATATCCAGCACACCTCTGCGGAGTATATTCTGGTAGCACAGGCGGACAGCGTGTACAACATCGATTTCCGCTCTGTACTGCTGTTCCATCAGAATACCGGGGCTGACATCACCATGGTGTATTCCAAGGCCAAGAGCGATATTCCGGGTGATGCCGCGGTTATGAAGGTTACGGACAATGGCAGGGTAACTGATATCGCCAAATCCATGACGGCGACCATGGGGGCAAACGACTTCCTGGGCATCTACCTCATGTCCAAGGATACCTTCATCAAGGTTGTATCCAACGGCTTTGAGCGGGGAGGCACGGATTTCCTGCTGGACGGCATTATCCGTCACATGGACGAGTACAGCATCTTTGCCTGTGAGCACAAGGGATATGTGGCGCGCATCAATTCCACCATGGCGTACTTCAACGCCAACAAGGACATGCTGAATCCTGATATCTGGGCGGAGATGTTCATGGGGACGAACCTCATCCACACCAAGACCAAGGATGCCGCCCCTGTACAGTACAAGGATACCTCAAGGGTGGTCAACTGTCTGGTGGCCAACGGCTGTGAGATACGCGGCGAGGTGGAGAACAGCATTCTCTTCCGTGATGTGAAGATTGGCGAGGGCGTCAAGATTAAGGACTGCATCATCATGGAGAAATGCGTTATCGAGGATAACGCCATGCTGCGCAATGTAATCTGTGACAAAAATGTAACCGTGACCAGGGATCAGTGGCTGAAAGGCGCTGAGAACTATCCTCTGATTGTTGCCAAAGGCACTACAATTTAATCAAATTAAATGGTGAAGCAAGGCCGCTGCAGGAAGCATAGAGGATTTAAACCCTATGTTTTTGTGGCGGCCTTTTTATCTGTATATACTTTCGCGTGAGGTATATGGGAATGAATACGTGATATTTGGAGGACATATACGGCGGACGGGCAGGCGGATATTTCCGGTGCGTGCAGGATACACAGCCATGTCATTGGTCTTTACATCTGACATGACAGCACAGCCGGAGAAAAATCTCGCAAAAATCGGTCAAAAATGTAAAAAAATGCCTCTCAAAATGTAAATTTAACGTATATATATCAAGGGTTTACAGGTATTAATGGACAAAATAAAAATATGTGATATAATACTAGCGGTGTCATATTTTTATTAATGTCTTCATATTAACATTTTGTTTCTACCGTAGACCGGATTTTAGTGCAGACAGCTGCACACACAGCGGTATGCAGTACAATTCTGGTCAGGAGATAGGAGTTGAAAGTATGTCAGTAATTGAAAGAGATATCGATACGATGAAGGAAGAGCTGAAAGAGCGCTTCGTGACCACTGCGCAGATTAACTACGGCCGTGAGCTTTCCGGCCTGACTGAGCATGAGATTTATGAAACTCTGGCCCAGGTAGTCAAGCAGTACACTTCCGAGAACTGGATTAAGACCAACAAGCAGTATCAGGAAAATGATGAGAAGCAGGTTTACTATTTCTCCATTGAGTTCCTGCTGGGCCGCCTTTTGAATACCAATCTGATAAACCTTGATTTGAAGAACGCCCTGAAGGCTATGCTCAAGGAGCTGAATCTGGACCTGAACAACCTCTATTCCGAGGAGCCTGATGCGGGCCTCGGCAATGGCGGCCTGGGCCGTCTGGCAGCCTGCTTCATCGATTCCATGGCTTCCCTGGGCCTGCCTGCCCACGGCTGCGGCATCCGCTACCAGTATGGCCTCTTTGAGCAGAAGATTGTCAACGAGCAGCAGGTTGAGATTCCGGATAACTGGCTGAGGAACGGCTTTGCCTGGGAGTTCAGGAAGCCGAACAAGGCCGTAAAGGTGCGCTTTGATGGCGAGGCCTACATGCGCATCAATGACGACGGCACCTCCAGCGCAGTGCACGAGGGCTACACCGAGGTAACTGCCGTGCCTTATGATGTGCCTGTCATCGGCTACAAGAACCGCACCGTAAATACCCTGCGCCTCTGGAATGCAGAGGCAAGCCAGGATTTTTCCGACTATGCCACCCTTACCAATGATGAAATCAAGGAGCGTCAGGAGTACAGGAACAGCGTAAACAAGATTACCGAGTTCCTCTATCCTAACGACAGCACCAACGAGGGAAAAAGGCTCCGCCTGATTCAGGAGTATTTCTTCGTATCGGCAGGCGTTCAGAGCATCGTGCGCCACTACATGCAGACCCATGACGATCTGTATGGCTTTGCCGACAAGGTGTGCATCCAGATTAACGATACCCATCCGGCTGTGGCAGTTGCCGAGCTGATGCGCGTATTTATCGATGATTATGGCATGGAGTGGGCTGATGCCTGGGAGATTACCAGAAACACCGTGGCATACACCAACCACACCATCCTGCCGGAAGCGCTGGAGAAGTGGGACAGGAAGCTCTTCAAGAAGCTCCTGCCGCGCATTGACATGATTATTGACGAGATTAACCGCCGCTTCCTCTATGAGGTGCGCTCCAAGTACCCTAACGATGAGGCGCTGGTGCGCGAGCTGTCCATCCTGCAGGACGGACAGGTGCACATGGCACGTCTGGCCGTTGTAGGCTCCTTCAGCGTAAACGGCGTGGCACGTCTCCACTCCAACATCCTGAAGGAAAGCACCCTCAAGTATTTCTACAAGTATTATCCTGAGAAGTTCAACAACAAGACCAACGGCATCACGCACCGCCGCTGGCTGATTAGCGCCAACAACGAGCTGGCCCATGTTATTGACGACAAGCTGACCAGAGCGTGGAGAGGCGATACCAGGCTCATGAAGCAGCTGAATCAGTATGTGGACAATCCGGCCTTCCTGAAATCCATCGACAAGGTAAAGCGCGCCAGAAAACGCGCCCTGGCCCAGTATGTGCTGACCCACAACAAGGTGCGCATCAAGGTTGACTCCATGTTTGACGTGCAGGTAAAGCGCATCCATTCCTACAAGCGTCAGCTGATGAACATCATGCACATCATGTATCAGTATGACCGCCTCAAGAATGACCCTACCTACGACATGCCTGTACCGGTGGTATATTTCTTCGGCGGCAAGGCGGCTCCGGGCTACTTTATTGCCAAGGAAACCATCCGCCTGATTCTGGCGGTTGCCAACAAGATTAACACCGACCCTAGCATCGACGGCAAGATAAAGGTGGTATTCCTGGAGAACTTCGGCGTATCCCTGGGCGAGATGGTATATCCTGCCGCTGATGTCAGCGAGCAGATTTCCACCGCTTCCAAGGAGGCCTCCGGTACCGGCAACATGAAGTTCATGATGAACGGTGCCATTACCCTCGGTACTATGGACGGCGCAAACGTTGAGATTCATGAGCAGGTTGGCGATGACAACTGCGTAATCTTCGGCATGCGTTCCGAGGAGGTTATCAACCTTTATGACCACGGCGGCTACAGCGCATGGGATGAGTACAACACCAATGCCAACGTCCGCAAGGTAATGAACCAGATGACTGACGGCACCTATGGCAACTTCCAGAGCCTGTTTGATTATCTGGTGAACAGCAACGATGAGTTCTTCATCATGAAGGACTTCAACTCCTATATTGAAGCACATGAGGAAATCGTGCGCCGCTATCAGGACCACAACGCATGGCTGCGTTCCTGTGCCATCAATATAGCCAATTCCGGCATTTTCTCCTCTGACCGTACCATCGCAGAGTACGCAGAGGATATTTGGAATATCAATCCGGTAGACATCAAATAAGTTTGAGAGAGGGGATGAGCAGATGAATTTATCACAGCTGACGGAATATGATACTTTTTTGTTCCATCAGGGTACTAACTGCAGGGCCTATGAGATGCTGGGAGCGCATTTGACCGAGGAGAACGGTGAGAAGGGCGTGCGCTTCACAGTATGGGCACCAAATGCCAGAGAGGTCAGCGTGGTTGGCGAGTTCAACCACTGGGACACCCGTGTCAACAAGATGGCCAAGATTGATGACGGCGAAATCTGGAAGATTTTTATTCCGGGCCTGAAGGAAGGCGACGTATACAAGTACGCCATCATGCCACAGCACGGCGGCCCTCACATCATGAAGGCTGACCCGTACGGCTACTATGCCGAGGTGGCTCCGGCTACTGCCTCCCGCGTCTATGACATGAATCACTATGAATGGCAGGATGCGGAGTGGCAGGAGAAGAAACAGCGCACCCAGTCCTACGGCCAGCCTATGCTGACCTATGAGGTGCATCTGGGCTCCTGGCGCCGCACCCCGGAGGGCAATCAGCTGACCTACCGCGACATGGCGGAGCAGCTGGTGAACTATGCCAAGGAAATGAATTATACCCATATTGAGTTCATGCCTCTCTGTGAACATCCGTATGAAGGCTCCTGGGGTTATCAGGCTACCGGCTACTATGCGGCTACCAGCCGTTTCGGCGAGCCGGACGACCTGCGCTACCTCATCGACAAGGCGCATCAGGCAGGCATCGGCGTTATCATGGACTGGGTGCCGGGGCATTTCTGCAAGGATGATCCGGGCCTCAGGGATTTTGACGGGCGCAACCTGTACGAGTCCGACAACCCGCAGCGTGCAGACAATGCAGGCTGGGGTACCACCAACTTTGACTATGGCCGCACCGAGGTGCAGAGCTTCCTGATTTCCAACGCGATTTTCTGGATGGACCAGTACCACATTGACGGCCTGCGCATCGATGCCGTAGCCAACATGCTGTATCTGGACTATGGCAGGCAGAGCGGCGAGTGGCAGGCCAACAAGTACGGCGGCAACGGCAATCTGGAGGCAATCGATTTCCTCCACAAGCTGAATGAAACCGTGTTCAGGGAGTATCCGCAGGCATTGATGGTTGCCGAGGAATCTACCTCATGGCCGAATATCTCCAAGCCGGTCTACATGGGCGGCATGGGCTTCAACTACAAGTGGAACATGGGCTGGATGAACGACACGCTCAGCTATTTCAGCCTTGACCCTATTTATAGGAAGTGGCATCATGACAAGATTACCTTCTCCATGATGTACGCTTTCAGCGAGAACTTCGTACTGCCTCTGTCCCATGACGAGGTAGTGCATGGCAAGTGCTCCCTGATTAACAAGATGCCGGGTGACTACTGGCAGAAGTTTGCCGGCCTGCGCGCCTTCTTTGGCTACTGGATGGCCCATCCGGGCAAGAAGCTCTTGTTCCAGGGCGGCGAGTTCGGCCAGTTCATCGAGTGGAAGTGGGATTCCAGCCTTGACTGGCACCTGCCGGAGAAGTACGAGATGCATACCAAGATGCTGGAATACTCCAAGAACCTCAACAAGTTCTACGTGGAGAACAAGGCATTCTGGCAGGTTGACTTCGACTGGGGCGGCTTTGAGTGGATTGACTGCGACAATGCGGATGACAGCATGATCTCCTTTATCCGCCGCGCAGATGATGGCGACTTTATCATTGCTATCTGCAACTTTACGCCTGCTGTGCGCCACGGTGCGCGCTTTGGTGTGCCAAAGGCCGGTGTCTACGAAGAGGTATTCAACAGCGATGCGGCTGAGTTCGGCGGCTCCAACGTGCTGAACGAGAACGATATTCCTAGCCAGGAGGTACCGTGGAACAACAAGGGCCAGTCCGTTCAGGTGACTGTACCGCCGCTGGCCACCATCTACCTGCGCTTGAAAAAGGAGCGTCCCATAAAAGGCCGGACTGAGCCTTTGGAGGATGCCATAGAAAAAGAGGCCGCAAAGCCGGCCCCGGAGGCCGAGGCTCCGGCTGTAGAAGCCCAGGCTCCGGCGGCAGGGAATGTGGCCGTGGAGGCAAAGGAAGAGCCGGCCGCCGAGGAAAAGCCTAAAAAGCGCCGCGGCCGCCCGAAGATGACCGAAGAGGAAAAGGCCGCCGCCGCTGAGAAGCGTGCGCAGAAGAAGGCGGCAGAAAAGGCTGCCCAGGAGAAGGCAGAAACCAAGAAGACGGCGGCAAAGAAGGCAGACGCCAAAAAGCCTGCTGCCAAAAAGGCAACGGCAAAGAAAACTGCCGTCAAGGCAAAGGCTGTCAAGGCCGAGCCTGCTGTAGAGGCACCTGCGGGGGAGGCTCCGAAGAAGCGCCGCGGCCGTCCGCCTAAGAGCAAGGCGGAGTAAGACCTGCCTGCCGTGCGTGTTTTTGTGGGGATTAGCAGTATTGTTGTTTGTGAGGCGGGAGCCGCCGGAGTGGTGACACTATTGGGGAAGGGCGGCTCCTGCCGGGGATATATAGTCCGTTTTATGCGGAAGGGGTATGCGCAAGGGCGCTAGAAAGAAGGTTTTTTTATGAAGGTGTTGTATGTAGCTTCCGAAGCTGTTCCGTTTATAAAGACAGGAGGCCTGGCCGATGTAGCCGGCTCCCTGCCGAAAGAGCTGGCGAAGATGGGGGTAGACGCCAGGGTTATTTTGCCGAAATACAGCAAGATAGCAGAGCAGTACAAGTCTCAGATGAAGCATGTAGGACATATTTTTGTGGACGTTTCGTGGCGCCACAAGTATGCCGGTGTGGATATGATTGAGCAGGATGGCGTTACCTATTATTTTGTGGACAACGAGGATTATTTCAAGCGTGACGGCCTCTATGGCTATGGCGATGATGCCGAGAGATTTTCCTTTTTCTCAAGGGCTGTCCTGAACCTTCTGCCGCTTCTTGATTTCTTTCCGGATGTTATCAACTCCAACGATTGGCACGCCGCGCTTGTCAATGTGTTCCTGAAGCTGGAGCATCAGGGGGACGAGCGCTATGCCAATATCAAGACCGTATTCTCCATCCACAACCTGAAATATCAGGGCATGTTCAGCAAGGAGATTATGGACAACGTCCTCGGTCTGGATTGGAAATATTTCAACAATGGCGATTTGGAATTCCATGATGCTGTCAATTTCATGAAGGGCGGCATCGTTTATGCCGATGTAGTGGGCACGGTAAGCCGGACCTACGCTCAGGAAATCCAGTATCCTTACTTTGGTGAGAAGCTGGACGGCCTTCTCCGGACCAGGGGCGAGAATATCGTCGGTATCGTCAACGGCATTGACTACGACGTATACAACCCGGAAACTGACCCGAACCTGTTTGTCAACTATAGTGCCGCTACCATTGGCAAGAAGGCTGACAACAAGGAAAAACTGCAGGAGCAGCTGGGCCTGCCTGTGGATCGCCGCATCCCGATGATAGGCCTGGTATCGCGCCTGGTGGCCGCCAAGGGACTGGATCTGATCGTCCGCATCATGGATGAGCTTTTGCAGGCGGAGGATTGCCAGTTTGTGCTTCTGGGAACCGGCGACAAGCAGTACGAGGACTGGTTCCGCGGCCTGCAGTGGCGCCTGCCTACCAAGGTATCCGCCAATATCCGCTTCTCCAATGAGCTGGCACAGCGCATCTACGCAGGCTCCGACCTGTTCCTGATGCCGTCCGAGTATGAGCCGTGCGGGCTGGGACAGCTGATTGCCCTGCGCTACGGCACGGTGCCTGTGGTACGCGCTACAGGCGGCCTGAAGGATACTGTAGAATCCTTCAACAAGTACACCAATCAGGGTAACGGCTACAGCTTCAACAACATCAATGCCCATGATATGCTGTTCACATTAAAGACTGCCCTGGCAGACTACCGTGACCCGAATATCTGGCAGCATGTTGTCAGGAATGCTATCGGCAGTGATTTCAGCTGGCACAAGTCAGCCGAGGAATATCTGAATCTGTACAAGAGCATTGCTGTCAAGCCGGAATAAGTTAGTAAGAACAGAAACTCGACGGGGTCAGGCGACTATATGCCGCCTCACTCGTCGAGTTTTTTGCAGATATGCATATGCTTTGGGCGCTGTGGCTCCGTCCGGGGACGCGTGGCAGCAGGGGAGGCATACTGCAGCAGATGAGAGAAATTGTGGGGAGAGATTAGATGCCACAGTTAAAAAATGTCGAACACAATTCACAGAACGAATTTTACCGCAGTCCTGTGGGGGCGGCAGAGGCCACTACCACCATCAGGCTGCGCCTGAAGCTGGAGCTTGCCGATATCGGCAACGTCCAGCCCTCCATTCAGGTCAGGGCGCGTTTCTGGCGTGAGCGGGTGGGCGAGGTGGTCTACGAGCTTCTGCCGGAGGACCCTGTGGGCAGCGAGATGTATTATTCTGCCCGTATTGCCATGCCTGAGAAGGGCTGCCTGCTCTGGTATTATTTTATTGTCACAATGGATGGCCGTACATGGTATTACGGCAACAACAATGAACGGATGGGAGGCCTGGGCGTCCTGTCGGACGGCCAGCCGTCCCAGTCCTATCAGATAACGGTGTTTAACAAGGGGGCAAAGACCCCTGACTGGTTCAAGCACTCCGTCATGTATCAGATTTTTCCTGACCGTTTCTACCGCAAGGGCAACACGCTGGTAGAGAAAAGGGGTGCGGTATATCATGCCAGCTGGAATGACAAGCCGTTTTACTACAAGGACCCTGATACCAAGGAGATAGTTTCCTATGACTTCTTTGGCGGCAATCTGGCCGGTATCCGTGAGAAGCTGGGCTATCTGAAGGATTTGGGCATATCTGTTATCTATCTGAATCCGATTTTTGAATCTGCCAGCAACCACCACTATGACACCGGCGACTATCACAAGGTGGACCCTATTCTGGGCACCAATGAGGAGCTGAAACAGCTCTGCGCCGATGCGAAGAGAATGGGCATCCGCGTCATGCTGGACGGCGTGTTCAGCCATACGGGCGATGACAGCCGTTACTTCAACAAGTATGGCCACTACGATACACTGGGGGCCTACCAGTCCAAGGAATCTCCCTACTATGACTGGTACTGCTTCAACAACTACCCTAACGGCTATGAAAGCTGGTGGGGGTTCAGCACCCTGCCGAATGTCAAGGAGGAAAATCCTTCCTACATGAAGTTCATCATTGAGAACGAGGACAGCGTGCTGAAATACTGGATGAGGCAGGGCATCAGCGGCTGGCGCCTGGATGTGGTGGACGAACTGCCGGAGAAGTTTACCCAGACCTTCTACAGGGTGCTGAAAGAGGTCGACAAGGACGCCGTGATGCTGGGCGAGGTGTGGGAGGATGCCTCCAACAAGAGCGCCTATGGCGTATCCCGCGAGTATCTCTGCGGGCAGGAGCTGGATTCTGCCATGAACTATCCTTTCCGTCAGGCAGTGCTGGACTTTTTGCTGGGGCATGCCGACGCGGCGCAGATTTCCAAGCGGCTGAGAAGCCTGGCGGAAAACTATCCGAAGCAGAATTTTTATGCCATGATGAATCTGCTGGGCAGTCATGACAGGGAGCGCGTGCTGACCCTGCTGGGCGAGGCTCCGAGCCAGGAGGGAGTGCCTGCCGTGCGCCAGGCCTACTACAAGCTGGACGGTGCAAGGCTTCGCAAGGGCCTCCTGCGGGCCAAGGTGGCCATTCTGTGGCAGATGACCTTCCCAGGCGTGCCGAGCGTTTACTATGGCGATGAAATCGGCATGCAGGGCTACCGCGACCCGTACTGCCGCGGCACCTACGACTGGGAAAACGGCGATACCGAGCTTCGCCAGTGGACGAAAAAGCTGATTCAGCTCCGCAACAAGCATATTGCCCTGCAGACGGGACGCATCCTGCCGATTTATGCCAAGGGCGACGTGTACGGCTATGCCCGCGTAATCGACAACGGCAAGGATGTCTTCGGCGCAGAGGCGGAGAACGAGGTCTTTCTGGTGCTGATGAACCGCAGCAGCGAGATGCGCCATGTTTCCCTCGATGTCAGGGATCTGGCGGCAGGCATCATGGTGGATGCCCTGGGTGACAGGCCGGATATCAAGATAATGCGCGGCCGCATGGAGGTGGATGTGCCGCCTTGCACGGGACTGGTTTACCAGCACAGGCATGCGGCGGCGGCCCTGGCCAGAGGAACACGCCAGTGCGGTATCCTCATGCATCCGACTTCCCTGCCGTCGCCTTTCGGCATAGGCGATCTGGGGCCGGAGGCATACAGGTTTGTGGATTTTCTGGCCGAGTCAGGGCAGAAGATCTGGCAGATTCTGCCGCTGAATCCTATCGGCGCCGGCAGCTCACCGTATGCTTCGCCGTCTGCCTTTGCCGGCAATCCGCTGTTGATTTCGCTGGAGCGGCTGGCTGACAAGGGGCTTTTGACGGCTGTCGACCTGCAGGATGCGTCTGTGGTGGATACCGGCAAGACGGATTATTCATGGGCGCAGATGCTGAAGCCGTCCCTGATGTTCAAGGCGTACATCAACTTCTTTAATACCTGCTCACGGGAAGAAAGGGACGACTTCCAGAAATTTGTTGATGACAATCAATACTGGCTTCGCGACTATGCCATGTTCCAGGCATTGAAGGACTGGCATAACGGCAAGGGCTGGAACGAGTGGGATGCAGAGTTTGTCCGCCGCGACGAGGTGGCACTGGATGCCATGGAGGAACAGCTTTCCTATGAGATTGGCGAGGTCATGTTTGAGCAGTACATCTTCAACAGGCAGTGGCAGGAGCTGAAGAAGTACGCCAACGACAAGGGCATCAGGATCATGGGGGATATGCCTATCTTCGTATCCCAGGACAGTGCCGATGCCTGGGCGCACCAGCAGCTGTTCAAGCTGGACCAGAACGGCAGGCCGTACAAGGTTGCCGGCGTACCGCCTGATTATTTCAGCAAGACGGGCCAGCTCTGGGGCAATCCGCAGTACAACTGGGAGATTATGAAGAAGGATGGCTATGACTGGTGGATTCGCCGCTTCAAGAATATACTGAAGCAGGTGGATATCGTGCGCATTGACCATTTCAGGGGCTTTGAATCCTTCTGGGAGGTTGATGGCGATGCCAAGACCGCAGTAGACGGTGCATGGCGTCCGGGTCCGGGCAAGCCGTTCTTTGATCTGGTGAAAAAGGCCATCGGCAATGTGCCGATTGTGGCCGAGGATCTGGGCGTGATTACCGACGAGGTGGAACAGCTCAGGCAGGATTGCCAGTTCCCTGGCATGAAGGTACTGCAGTTTGAGCTTCATTTCAACGAGAACGGCCGCATTAATTTTGTGGAGCCGGAGGATAGCATCGTGTATACCAGTACCCATGACAACAATACCATTGTGGGCTGGCTGGAGGAAAACGCCTCCCGCGCCGAGGTGGAGGCTATTGCCAACATGCTGGGCGTGCCGGGCGCGGCCTATGGGGAGCTGGGCAGGAAGCTGGTGGAGCATGCCTACGCCTCCGAAGCGCGCATGGCGATTATTGCCATGCAGGATGTGCTGGGGCTGGGCGGCGAGCATCGCATGAACCTGCCGGGCACGGCTGACGGCAACTGGTCATGGCGCATGACGCCGGGCATGCTGACACCGGAAAGGGCGGCATGGCTCAAGGGGCTGGCTGACAGGTACAAGCGGTAACAGGCACGGTTCACTGCGGCGCCGCTGTTGCAGCTGAATATTGCAGTTTTGCAGTTAAATAGCGCA
>NZ_JBJDWZ010000041.1:0-11568 GCF_051866355.1 Anaerovibrio sp.
ATGAGAAGTTTCTTATCCCTAACCTTGCCAAGTCTGATAGCATTATCGACATTGGTGCGGGGCGCATGGCGTATGTGAAGCTCTTGAAATCCAAGGGCTATAATATCCACGCCTATGAGCCGTCCCTTATGGTCAAGGGCGCAAATAAACTCGATATGAAAGGCATTATCGCCAATATCCTCAACGCAGAAAAGCAGGTCAAGCTGAACGGTCTGTTTAACTGGTGCGTATTGGAGGCTGTTATCAACTCCGTTGTTGATGATGAATTTGAAAAAGCAGTTCTTACCGCCTGCAACGCAGTATTGCGCGCGGATGGGTGCCTGATTACCTGCACACGGAATATCGCCTATGTGGAAAAGGCGTATGACAAGAAAAAGCTGTCAGCCGGTGCCGGTGACTGCCTGTGGTATCTCGACGATAAAAACTATACGCTGGGCGTTACCAATGGCATAGTATTCAAGCAGAAATTCCATACCAAGGACAGCTATGTAGCCTTGCTGGAAAAGTATTTCGGCAAGGTCGAAGTAATCTCCAATACTATTGGGTATATTTACTGCGCATGTACGGAGCCTTTGCAACTGCCTACCGAGGTGTATGAGGAGTATCTTGAAAAGGAACTCAACATCGAGTATCCGGGCGGTTTCAAGCACAACAAGCATAAGGGCTTCATGAATGCGCTGATTAGCAAGGTCGCAGAGAGATATGGCTAATGCCAGACGATTGGACTTATTCGAGAGATGGGTTGAAGCCGGTGAAGTTGAAAATAAGCTGGCTATTGTACAATCGCTGTCAATGCAGGGACGTTCTGTGGCGCAGATTGCGGAGGCTTTCGGTACCACGAGGCGCACAATCCACAATCTGCAAAATAAACATCCCGCCCTGAAGAAAGCTATCGAAACGGGGCGGCTTTCCGTAGTGGCGATGTGCCAAAATAAACTTATGGAGCGCGTATCTAATGGCGATACTACCGCAATTATCTATGCGCTCAAGGTTTATGGCGGCGATTTCTTCAATGACCGCAAGACTGTTGAGGCTAAAGTTACCGGCACACCTCTCTCTGTTCAGCCGAATGTCCAAATTTATTTACCATCTACGGACGGAGGGGCTGGTGAGCTGAATGGGAAAAAAGAAAACTGAAACGAGAGAGCTGATTAAGATTTGCCCTCAGAAGGGCAAGCAAGAAATGTTCCTTCGTTCCTGCGCTGATATTTGCATTTATGGCGGTGCGGCAGGGGGCGGCAAGACCTATGCGCTCCTGCTTGAATGCCTGCGGCATGTGGATAACGGACATTTTGAGGCCGTTATTTTCAGGCAGTCGCGACCGCAGATATTGGCGGCAGGTGGTCTTTTCGCCACCAGCCTTGAATTATATCCGTACCTCGGAGCATATTATGTGCTTACGCCAAATGTGCAGTGGCGTTTTCCGACAGGTGCAAAAATTACTTTCATGCACATGTTTTACGAAAAAGAAAAGTACAACTTTCAGGGTTCTCAGATACCTCTGCTCATGTTTGACGAGCTGACGCATTTCTCTGAAACCCAGTTTTTCTATATGCTGTCAAGAAACCGTTCTACCTGCGGCGTAAAGCCGTATGTAAGAGCTACCTGCAATCCTGACACAGATTCATGGGTTGCGGACTTTATTTCTTGGTGGATAGACCAAGACACAGGGTACGCCCTTCCTGAAAGAATCGGCAAACTTCGGTATTTTTTCCGCAGTGATGGCGATTTAATTTGGGCGGACTCTATTGATGAGCTGACCGAACTGTGCGACAGCATGGAGGGGTTCGCCCCTGAACTGTGCCGGTCAGTAACGTTCATAAGCTCATCTGTTTATGACAACAAGGCACTTCTTGCGATAGACCCCGGTTATCTCGCAAACCTTCACGGCTTGCCGCTTGTGGAGAAGGAGAGATTGCTGAAGGGGAATTGGAAGATAAGGCCTGCGGCCGGGCTGTATTTCAAGAGCATTCAAACGCGTATTGTCAAGGAAATCCCTGACAGAATTGAATCTATCTGCCGGGCATGGGATTTGGCGGCAACTGAAATCACAATGGAAAATAAAAGTCCTGATAAAACAGCTGGTTGCCTGATGGCGCGGCTACAGAATGGGCAGTATATTATCCTCGATATGAAGCATATTGCGGCCAACGCTTCTGATGTCAGGGCCTTGGTACGGAATACTGCTATTACCGATAAAGCAATGTTCGGGCGCACGCGCATTTCAATCCCGCAGGACCCCGGTCAGGCAGGCAAGGAACAGGCTGAAAGCTATCAGAAGGAGCTTGCAGGTTTCAAGGTAGACATCGTGCCTGTTTCGCAGGATAAGGTTCTTAGGGCGGAGCCGTTTGCCGCCCAGTGGCAGATTGGAAATGTTCTTTTGCTGGAAGGCCCGTGGAACGACGAACTTCTGAATGAGCTTGAGGGATTTCCTGATGCCCTGCATGATGACCAAGTTGATGCGTGCAGTGATGCCTTTGCGAATGTAGCAAAAGCACTCAATTCAAAACTGCCGCAGATAGACCCGTCGCTCATGCAATCGAGTTATTGGAGATAAGGAAGTGAAAAAATGGCAGGCATGGAAATTGGCCGCGTAGGGCAACAGCGTTACGGCGGTGTTTTTTACGAGGAATTTCTTCCTGAGCTTCGCGGACAGCGCGGAGTGAGGGTATATAGGGAAATGGCTGATAATGATGATGTTGTCGGAGCCATTCTTTTCGCCATAGAAATGCTTATCCGCGGTGTACACTGGAATGTTCAGCCGGGCGGTGCCGAGGATATAGATAAGCAGTGTGCAGACTTCGTTGAATCCTGCCTCTATGACATGGAGGAAACGTGGTCTGATACGCTGTCAGAAATTCTGTCCTTCCTTACCTATGGTTGGAGCGCGCATGAAATAGTCTACAAAAGGCGCATGGGGCGCAGTAATGCTCCTGCCACTAACAGTAAGTATGATGATGGCCTGATAGGCTGGCGCAAACTTCCTATCAGGGCGCAGGATACGCTGTATCAGTGGGAGTATGATAGTGGTGATAATCTGACAGGCATGACACAGAGTCCTCCGCCTGATTACGGATTTATAACCATACCGGTAGATAAACTGCTCCTTTTCCGTACAAAAACGTGGAAAGGAAATCCCGAAGGGCGCAGTATTCTTAGAAACGCTTACCGGTCATGGTATTTCAAAAAGAGATTTCAGGAGATTGAGGGCATAGGTATAGAGCGAGATTTAGCAGGATTGCCGGTCCTTATCGCCCCTGAGTCTGTAGAGATTTGGAGTACCGATGCCGAAATGGTAAGGCTCCGTGCTATGGCAGAAACTCTTGTTAAGAATATCCGCCGTGACAGCATGGAGGGCATAGTGCTTCCTTCCGGCTGGAAGCTGGAACTGCTAAGTGCCGCTGGCAAAAGAAATTTCGATACCAACGCTACGATTGAGCGATATGATACACGCATCGCCATGACAGTCCTTGCGGATTTTGTTCTGCTGGGGCATCAGAATGTTGGCAGTTTCGGCAGTTTTGCTTTGTCGGATAATAAAACAGAGATTTTTGCATTGGCAATTGGGGCATTCCTCGATGTTATATGCGAAGTTTTTAACAAAAAAGCTATTCCACAGCTGGTAAATCTGAATTCTGATAAATTCGCCAGCATATCCGATTACCCGGAACTCATTCATGGCGATATAGAAACTCAGGATTTAGTAAAACTCGGTGATTACATCGAGAAAATGACCGGCATCGGACTGCTCACGCCTGACGATACACTGGAAAAGTTTATTCGTCAGCAGGCAGGACTGCCGGAACAGCTAAAGGACTTTGATGATTCAAAAACTCCTGTCAAACCGGAAGTCAAGCCGGAGCCTGACGGCACCGCCGCTCAGGATAATTTTGATAATCTTACCAAAGGAATGCGCGAACAGGCGCGGCGTAGATTAGGGAGATGAGCCTATTGTGTTTGTGTTCAAGCGTAATCATGGGCCTATACGCAAAGCCTCCTCCGAGGATGTTCTGCGACGGCTCAATTCATTCCTTAACAGCAGTTCCCCGGAACTGGTTGAGGTTCTTTACCGGATGTTCCAAGACCAGCAGAATGCAGTGACCTATAAGGAACTCCGTGAAGCCGCGATAAATGGCTACGAGGACGAAATTCTTCAGTGGCAGAATGACTATGCCAAATTCGTCAACGAGAAAATGTACCCCGCATGGAAGCAGGCCATGCAAGCCGGAGCTTCTATGACGGAAGGGCGCATAGCAGATTTCGTTTTCGACGATTCCGATAGGATGGTAACGCAGTGGCTTAATCAGCACGGCGCGGATTTCATCACCAATGTCGGTACTGAAACCCGAAATGCTGTAAAGGCTATACTGTACAAGGGGCAAATGGAGGGGTGGTCAAGTGCAGAAATGGCGAGGTATATTCGCCCATGTGTCGGACTTACTCGCCCGGATGCTGAGGCAAATGCCAAGTATCAGAAGAAAATCTATGATACTCTCCTGAAGAATAATCCCCGAATGAAGCCCGAAGATGCGGCAAAGAGGGCGCATGAAGCAGCTTTAAAGTATGCCGGTAAGCAGCATCGCCGCCGGGCGGATATGATTGCCAACACTGAACTCGCCTATGCCTATAATCGTGGTACGCATGAAAGCGTCAGGCAAGCCATGAGGGACGGCCTGATGGGGACTTGCGTGAAGGTGTGGGCAACAGCAGGTACGGAGCGCGTATGCCCTCACTGCATGGCTCTAAACGGTCAGGCAGTAGGGTTCGAGGATAACTTTGACATAAAGGGGCGTGTGCTGTTTGAAGGTATGCACGAAACTCCTCCTGCACATCCGCGTTGCAGATGCGCGATAAAGTACAAGGAAATCAGCAAACCTGCTGATGCCGGTACGGTTCTGCGCGAAACGATGAGCGGACAGTTGCAGAGCCTCACTGATGCTGAAAAGGAAATTATCACCAGCTACACGGGGGCATTAGCCACGCAGGTAAATACCGCGCTGTGGACCGGACGCATGAATGAACGTCTTGAAAAAAGCATACGTCTTCTTGATTCCGCGCTCAGCAAAGGTGTTGTGCCTCGCGAGGTAACGGTACTGAGAAAAACAATTCCGCAGGATTTGCCGTGGCCAATCCCTAAAAAGGTTGTCACTGATGAGGATATGATGTCAATAACTAACATCGTATTTACATGTAAGAGCTTCACTTCAACATCTCTTACAAATTTTGATTATCCATTGCGAAATGTGTACATGTATCTCAAGGTGCCAGCGGGGCATAAAGGTGCATTGTACGTCAAGGAGCTTGCGCGTACCAAGTACAAACATCAGGAAGAAGTATTGTTTCATCGCGGATTGCGGTATATAATAACCTCAGTGGTAAAAGAAGGAAATTCTTATGTGCTTACCGGGGAGGTTATTTAAATGACTACTGAATCAATTAATTACATAATTGACGAAAATGGCGTAAAGCATGAATGTTCTCCGTCATTTTGGGCGCCAGTTAAAGCAGAGCTTGTATCTTGCCCGATATGCAGGGCTTGCAAGCATGAGGTGTACACGGGGCATAGCCTCGAATGCGACTTGTATTCTACCGGCAAAGAACTTGTCCGAGGCGGCAGATACTTCTTGTGTGAAGGGTATGTGCCTAAACCTGAATCAGATTATTATAAAATGGTTCAGAAGGAAATCAGTGAAGCAGAGAAAAATAAATAATCCTTGTAAAAGCACTTTGCTGTTATGCGGAGTGCTTTTATTGTGCCTGAAAGGTGGTGGTATGAGTGGAAACTTTTGCAGATGCAGTCGGAATGAGCGATAGCTCAACTGTCAAAGGACGTTTTAAAATCGCTAAATCAATTGAAGATAAGCGCATAGCTTTCGGCTGGGCAAGCATTGCCAAGGATGAGGCGGGAAATGACCTCGTTGATTTGAGCGACGATATAATCGAGCCTGACACGCTGGAAAATGCAGCGTATGAGTTTGTGAAACTTTACCGCGAGGGCGGGGAAATGCACGAACGAGGAGGCTGCGCAACGCTTGTAGAAAGCATAGTGTTCACGCCTGAAAAAATGTCCGCTATGGGCATTCCCGAAGGAACACTGCCTACCGGGTGGTGGATAGGATTCCATGTGACTGATGATGAAGTATGGAGCAAGGTAAAATCAGGTGAATATCCGATGTTCTCCATCGAGGGAGAAGCTGTTCGCGAACCTGTTTAAAGAGAGGAGAATATCATGGCAAACAAGCTAAAAAATCTCCGTATCACGAAGGTTGATTTCGTAGATGCCGGAGCTAATCAGCGGGCGCATATCCGCCTGTTCAAACGCGCGCAGAAGGAGGATGATAAGTGCATGGAAAATAAGTTTTTCAATCTCATAACCGCCATAGCCAAAAAGCTGGGAGTTATGGACGATGATGAAAAGGAAAACACCTGTAAAGCGCAGTCATTCAGCGAAATCCAGTCCCAAGCTCAGAAGGAAAAGATTGCCGCAGAGATATGGGATGTCACAGATGCCTTGCGCCGTTCTTTAATATCCGCTATTGACGATTCTTCATTGGAGGACCGCAAAGGCACTCTTATCAAGAACCTCAGTGAGTTTAATACCTTTGCGATGAGCGCGGCAGAGAAATGGTCTGATGGTGCTATCGCAGTCAGCAAGGGCGTAAATGTATGCGTTCCTAGTGAACTTGAGCTAATTGTAGCTTCAAAGAGGCTTCAATTTGTAGAGGAGCCGGATATTCAGGAGGAGCCGGTTCAAAAAAATGAAATGGAGGAAAACGAAATGAAGATTGACAAGAGCAAAATGACACCGGGCGAACTCGCTTTTTTCGAGGAAATTGAAAAGCGATATAGCGTGAACGATTCCGGCACTGCCACTGAGGAGCCTGTGGTAGCTGGCGCAGAGCCGGTAATCGAGCCTGAACCGATGGTAACAACCATGAAATCTGCGGCTGAGGCAGTCCCTGTTATCGCACCTGAACTGAAAGAGTTGCTTGAGAATGTACAGAAGCGTCTTGAGCAGCAGGAGGACGCGGAAATGACGGCTATTGCGAAGAAGTATGAACTTCTCGGCAAAAAGCCTGAGGAGCTTGCGCCTGTTCTCAAGAGGCTGAAGAAGTCCAGCACAGAAGCCTATGATGGCGTTATTGCTATGCTGGACCAGTCTTTGGATATTGCAAAGCGTTCCGGTTTATTCAAGGAAGTAGGTTCAAGCGCATCTGCTGGCGCGAATGATGTTTCCAGTCAGATTTCAAAGCGCGCTAGTGAAATTCGTAAGAGCAATCCGGGGCTTTCTAGGGCGGAGGCTATAGACCGAGTATTTCAGGAGAACCCGGAGCTTATTTCTGAGTTTGACAAATAAGATTGGAGTGAATGAATGATGGTTATCAATGGTTCCGTTATCAATGGCAGTCAGACTATCAGTGCCGAAGCCGGTTCCAAGCTGGAATTGGGACCTTACACAGCCGTAGCTTTTTCAAGCGGCGTTCTTAGCAGATGTGATGATACGCTCCTGCCTATGGGCATCACAATCACCGAAACTGATGATGAGGTTCAGGCTGGTGATGATGTGCATATTCAGATTAAGGACATTAGTGTATGGAGAACCGGCGGTGCCTTTGCTATGGGCGATGCGCTCGCATCTGATGCCACAGGCCGAGCTGTAAAGGCAACAGAAGGTAAGTTTATTTTGGGATTTGCGCTTGAGGAAAGCGTTGGCGAAAACCAGCTTGCCAAGGTGCAGATTACCAAGTCCGGCAAGATGTAATGATGAGGAGGTTAAAAAATGGGCATTTCTATCAATGATATTACGGTCAAGAAAGCTCTTGGCACATGGAAGCCGAATATGTATCTGTCCAACATGAGCCTTGCATATTTTGCACAGGGCGAATACGCGGCAAGGAATCTGTTCCCTGTGTGTCCGGTAGGCCTTTCTTCCAGCTATTACTACACTTTTAGCAAAGGAGATTTGGCGCGCGATAACGTTCAGCGTAAGCCTGCATACGGCAGTGTTACTCCTGCTACTATGGGCATGACTGATAACACTTATTCTTGTAGCGTAGACCAGATTCTTGTCGGCATTGACAAGATCATGACACTTGATTATCAGCGTTCCTCCGCTCCGGGTTCAATTGACCCTCGGCGCGTAAAGGTCCGCTTCCTCGCAGAGCAGATGAATATCCATCAGGATATTATATTTGCCAAGAATTTCTTCAAGGCTGGCGTATGGAAGAATGAGTGGACCGGCGCGGCTGTAGCCGATGCTGCTCAGAAAAAGTTCCTTCGTTTTGACGATGCGAACTGCGACCCGGTAGAGCTGTTTGATGGTCTTATCAATGATATTCGCCGTGTAGGCCGCCGCAAGCCTAATAAGTTGGCTCTCGGTGTGGAGGTATTCGCCAAGCTGAAGCTGAATCCATTCATTATGGAGCGTGTTAAGTACACCGGCACCACCGCAAACCCTGCTATCGTCACCGAGCAGGTGCTGGCGCAGTTATTCGGCGTCGAGCAGGTAGTCGTGCTTGATTCCACTTACAATGCCGCAGGAGCAGGGCAGGACGAAAATATGCAGTATATCTGCGATGGCAAGAGCGCATTGCTGTGCTATACCACTTCCAGCCCTCAGATTGACGAGCCTTCTGCTGGTTATATCTTTGCGTGGGATATGCTGGGCAACGGCCAGTATATCGCCACCAGTCAGTTTGACGGCCCTCCTGCTGAGCATACCGAATTTATCGAGGGGCTGATTGCCACCGATATGAAGAAGACGAGTGATGACCTCGCCGTATTCCTGAAAGATTGCGTAGGCTGATAGGAGGTAGCTGACATGTCTGTATATATGGCACTGAAGCCGTGTAAATTTGGCTGTGATAATTACCTGCGCGGAGATATTATTCCTGACGGCAAAGTGCTGGCCGGAAAAGCTGAAGCCCTGTGTAAAATGGGGCTTATAGCTCCGGCTATCGGGGATGTGTCCGTGCCTGTTTCCGCCAAGCCTGAAACTGCGGAACCTGAAGCAGAATCTGCCGAGCCTGAGCCTATAGCTCCGGTAAAGAAAAGCAGGACCCAAAAGGCTAAGTCAGAGTGAGCGGGTGATTTCTATGTCTGAAAAATCCTACACCTACGACGGCTCCATGATTGCTGATATGGGCCTCAATCAGATGAGGTTTGAACTTGGGGATGTGCTGGTGGAGGAAGCAGGCAAAACTGCGTACCTCACGGACGAGGAAATAACAGCTATGATTAACGCATATCCTGAAAAATGGAAACGCGCAAAGCTGGAACTGGTTAAAAGTCTGCTATACCGATTTGCGCCGGAGGTAGATACGCAATCAGGCCCCGTCAGCTGGTCGCTCAGTCAGCGATATTCGCAGTGGAAAGCATTATATGAGGACTTAAAAGGTTCTGCGGAAGCCTCGGAAATGGCTCCCGTGGGGCCAGGCGGCAGATTCAGGCCGCCTTATTTCAGAGAAGGTATGCACGACAATAGAAGCATGATAGGAGGCCGCTATGTATTTACGCCCCGGTAGCCTTTTTTCACAATTTATTGTTGAGCGCAAGTGCATGAAGATGGACGACAACGGTCGGACTAAAATAGTATTCCAGCCTACATGGGCTGTCATACAAGGCGTTTTATCAAACGCAAAAACGTCCGAGCTGGTTCATTGGAAAGCTATGTCGCACCCTATCACGCACACCATTGTCCAGCATTATGGCGAGGCTATGGCAAAGCCGGGGGACAGGCTGGTGTACAATGGCAGGTATTTTTATGTGCAGGGAGTAGATAACGCATCCAATTTGGGTATATTTATCATCTACTACGTCGAGGAAAGGAGCGATTTTATTGGCTAGTGCAAAAGAAGTAGCTGATGCTCTTGAAATTGATATGGATAATGAGGTGAGAATGCTCACACTGGAAGCGCAGTCAAAAGCTCGTAGGGCTGTGAACGTCATGCGCAATTCCGCGCTTGATGTGCTGGGGCAAGACGGGCATGGCAGGAGATATGGGCGGCACACTGCTTCCACTCCGGGAGAGCCGCCAGCTCCTGACACTGGTAATCTGCGCAGGAATTGGAGGCAGTATGTGCTTGCGCAAACTCATTCCAAAGGCGCGAACATAACCTGCCGACTTAAAAGCGACGTACCGTATGCGCCTCTGCTGGAAAAAGGCACAAGCCGTATAAAACCAAGACCTTTCAGGGAAAGGATTATAGATAAGTCAATGCCGGAAATTAACACCATATACGATGGATTGAGGTGATTATCTTATGCCCTTGATAAATACTGAGGACACTCCTGTCTTCGATAAGAATGAGATATACCCACGCTGTTTCATCAGGGCGCGCTATCGCACATGGCCTGAAGCTAGAAACGGGCTGGTTGTAGATGTGTCAAAGGACAGGATTAGTGCAATTTTCATTCCGCTTGTTCATACCGCTGTGAGATTTTACTCAATCAAAGCCGTAGAAGTTATGGACGGAAAGTGGGAATTGCAGTATTCTCCTGACCTTGAAACGATAGGAAAGGTGGGTAATTTAAATGTCAACGACGGAGAAGCTGATACGCAAGAAGCTGTTTCAGAATGAATTTCTTACGCAGAAGCTGGCGCGTTTCATAGGATTGCCCGCCATCTTTTTTCAGAATGCTCCTGACGATAAATCATCAGGCTGGGATGATATGCAGTACCCAAGGCTGGTATTTGTAACGGACTCTGCTGATGATTCCAAAAGAGATTATAAAAAATCACTGTCAGTTGACATTATGTGTTCTGCTGTAAATGTTATGCCGGAAGAACTTGAGCCTCATATTAAGAATGCCCTGTCCGGCGTATTCTTCACGCCTGAAGATGGCGAAACATTTTCAGCAAAATGGAAAAGTTCGCAGATATTCCGGGATACTGTCAATGACGTCCTTGTGTTGGGCATGACAGTATCTTTTGATATTTACGAATACCCTTTGCAGGAAACCAGCAATCCTGACCCGATAATCAGCATCTGCAATTATGCTGAAAGCTGGGATAACCAGCTGACTGTCATAGGCATGACTGAGCTTCCGGGCATATTTGTTCCAGAGCGAAATAAGCCTGCGGTGTGGTTCAGCCGTGGCAATAAATCAATATCAAGGCAGACAAATACTGTCGTATGGATGGACGATGAAATAATCGTTCATTTTTTTGCACCAAAATTGCAGGACAGAATGGAGTGGCTGGAACAATTCAGTCAGTGCATTGCTCTTGCAGGAGAGCTGATAATGCCTGATAAATCGCCTATGTTTATTAAGCAGATAAAGGGAAATACCGACGGGGACGAAATTTCAGGTCAGATAACGATTAGCGTGCAATACGGATTGCTCAGGAGGCCTGCGTATGCGCACACTATGATTTCCACCAAAATTAAATGAGGAGGTAATTAAAATGGCTGCTTCAACTAAGACTGCCAATACCGTATCTACGCCAGTGACCCTGTATCCGGTGTCGGAGATAGTTGCGGCATCGGAGAAAATTTTCAACGGCAAGTACAAGAAAGCTATCGTTTTAGCGGCATTGTCGGATGCGAAGGTATCTGATGTCAGCGT
>NZ_JBJDWZ010000041.1:11668-20176 GCF_051866355.1 Anaerovibrio sp.
GCTGTTCTCATTCAGGCGGCTTATCCGGGCGACAGGGCTTTCACAGTCAGCGTGCGCACTAACCTGATTACTGAACAACGTCAGCTGATTATCTATGACGGAACTGAAATTTTTGAGCAGTTTGTATTCGACGCCGGTGCTAATGAGCCTAAGAACCTCGTTGAAGCTATGAAAAATAGCAAGAATTTCAACAGCAAGCTGATTTCTGATGATGTAGAGGGGCCTTTGGCCGACCTGACCCAGCAGGCTATGGCAGGAGGCAAGAACCCTACCGTCACCATTAACAGCTACTCCAACGGCACAGATGTCTTGGAGCGTTATAAGTGGAATGTCCTGCTTTGCGACAGCAATGATACGAAGGTTCATTTGCTCTTGCAGAGCTTTGCGCAGACTTCCTACGACACCGGCCATCTCGGCATGATTTGCATAGGCGGCCTGAAAAGTCAGGACTTCAGCGAAAGAATTTCCCTTGCGGCGTCCTATAATGACGAGAAAGTCACTTATGTACTGGGCGGCTGGAAGGGCAGTGATGGCAAGGAATACGAGGGGTTCATGGCGGCGGCTAGAATCGGCGGTATGATTGCGTACCAGCCAACTAATTCCGGCCTTACGCACACTGTAATCAGAAATGCAGTTTCCCTCCTTGAGCCGCTTACAAATGGCGAAATCATCAAAGCGGAGCAGAAGGGTTGTATCGTTCTTACGGTCAACGATGAGGACCAAATTTGGATTGATAATGCTATTAATACGCTGGTTACTCCAAATGCAGACCAAGATGAGGGCTGGAAAAAAATCCGTCGTACCAAGTGCCGTTTCGAGATGATGGATAGAATAAATTCCACCATCGACAAATATGTCGGCAAGGTTAATAACGACGATGACGGCAGGGCTACTATTATTGCGACAGGTAAAAAGGTACTTAATGAAATGGTGGGCGAAAAGAAATTATTCGCCGGTGCCACGATGTATGAGGACCCTACTTACACTGCTGAGGGCGATTCCTGCTGGTTCATCATCGAGGCTGACGATATTGACAGCGCAGAGCATATCTACATCACTTATCGTTATCGCTTCAGTCAGAATTCATAAGGAGGTAAACGAGCATGTATAACAACAGAGGCCCGGTAGATACCCGGCACTTAACCACCGGTAAGGATGGCATGTTGTTCAATGAATCCGGCGAATTGCTTGCGACTATGGAAACCTATCAGTCGCAGACCAATTACACCAACGCCACCTACCAGCCGCTAGGCGATGCTCAGGAGCATTCAGTAATGAGTAGCTACAAAGTTACCCTGACCTTCACAGAGTGCGTTGTAGAAAGCTCAGCAATGTTTCAGGAGCTGTTTGAGTCCATGCAGACCGGTCAGCCGGTCATGTGGACATTCCAAGGCGTTCAGAAAGGGCGCAACGGCACGGAGGAGCGCGTGATTTATCGCGACTGCGTACCTGATGGCGCGGTAGACTTGCAGAACGTTACTGTCGGTGACATCTACAAGAGAGCGTGGAGTACGGTAGTAAACAGCCCGCCTGAGTTGCAGAAGTTGCTGTCTTACGAGTAATCAGTTAGGAGGATATAGAAATGGCAATCTTGAAAGATAATGCGCTTTCCGCAATCGAAGATGAGGAAATCGTAGATGTAAATGAACAGGACAAGGAAGAAGATGTGGAGGCTTTTCAGGGCAGTGTATTCGACGCCCTGCTTACCGCCGCCCGGTACGAATCTGATACCAGCGAGCAGTACACCATCCGCATCAAGCGGCAGGTGCAGGGCAGGGAGGTTATTCTTCTGACCTTTAAAATCCATCCTCTGTCCGAGGAGAAGATTAACGCTGTGCGCAAGAAGAATACCAAGACCAAGCGCGACAGGCGGTATGGCATCGACCGCGACAGGGTAGATAACGTCCGCTTCCGCAGTCAGCTCATCTACGAGGCTACCGTTGAAGAAGACAGGGAGCGTTTGTGGAACAATCGTCAGGCGTGGGAAAAGCTCAATGTTCTTAATGGCGTTGACCTTATTGACAAGGTTCTTATGGCTGGCGAAAAGGACAAGTTGCTGGAATCCATCGAAACCATCTCCGGCTACGGCACTGATGACGAGATGGATATTTTGGTAAAAAACTGATAAAGGCTCCCGGCAAGGTACGCTTGTTGCACGCAATACTGCAACGACTGCATATCACACCGGGAGAGCTTTCAGCTATGACACGAATACAAAGGACGTTCATTTTGCAGTCCATGAGCGTTCAGCTAGAGGAAGAAGGGGCGGAACATTGAGTGGAACATTGGTGGAACATCTGAAAATAAAGAAAGTATTAGGCGTGACATTCAAACTTAGAGAATTAAACGCCACCCAATGTTCCGGGGGTCAATGTTCCAATGTTCCGGGGAATGTTCCGGTAGATGTTCCGCCCTAATCCCTTGCAATCACTGGGGTTATAGCTAAAGTGGAACATTGGAACATTAATTACTATAGAGAATATTATTAGGGGCATTAGAAAGTATTAGAGAAATAGTATATATCTCTATACTCCCTAATACGCCTAATATGTGTAAATATACGCGCGCGTGAGAGGAGGTAAGAACATGCCAGCGGGAAGTCATACTATCGACATAATGAT
Organism: Anaerovibrio sp.; assembly: GCF_051866355.1. Taxonomy (GTDB): domain Bacteria; phylum Bacillota; class Negativicutes; order Selenomonadales; family Selenomonadaceae; genus Anaerovibrio. The sequence goes on from NZ_JBJDWZ010000041.1 coordinate 14,290, forward strand.
ACGCACAAATGACATGACGGAAAAAGGGCTGAAAAATGCTCAAGCAAATCTTACGAGATTTGATTCCGCCATACAGCGAACTGCCCAGCGGCTGTCAAGCCTCACATCTAAAGGGCATAAAATTACGCTTGGACTTATCGACCGCGTAAGCGAACCCGGCGGCAGGATAAATGGTATGCTGAAAAGGCTTACCAATTCCACTTACCGCGTATCGCTCGGGCTACAGAACAGAGCAGTGGCGGGCATACAGGAAACTGAAGCCCGCCTTGCAAGGCTCACTTCCAAGGCCCACACCATAACTGTCAACGCGAAAAATAAAGTGGCTGGGAGCCTCAATAGCATGAAAGACAGTATGCTGGGGCAGACCTTGGGCGTAGGCTCCGATATGCTTGTCGGGGCAGGCATCAGTTATGGCATTTACGACACTATAAAAACCTATAAAGATTTCTCGGCACAGATGAGTGCGGTAGGAGCTATTTCAGGGGCTTCTGCTGAAGATATGGCTGTGCTGACAGCTAAAGCCAAAGAAATGGGTGCAACTACCTCATTTTCTGCTACAGAGGCTGGTAAGGCCTTCGAGTATATGGCTATGGCTGGCTGGAAAACTGCTGATATGACAGCTGGTATCGGGGGTATCATGAACCTTGCGGCGGCTTCCGGCGAACAGCTGGGAACTGTGTCCGACATAGTAACGGATGCGCTTACAGCCTTTAACCTCAAAGCGGCGGATGCCGGGCATTTTGCGGATGTGCTGGCGGCGGCATCCTCGAATTCCAACACTAATGTAAGCATGATGGGATATACGTTCAAATACGTTGCACCTTTAGCGGGTGCGCTTAAATATTCCATTGAGGATGTAGGCGTTGCAGTCGGCCTGATGGCTAATGCCGGTATAAAGGGCGAGCAGGCTGGTACATCCCTGAGAACTATGCTCACAAGCCTGAGCAATCCCGGGCTTAAAGCGGGAACGGCAATGGACAGGCTGGGAATAAGTATAAAAAATGCGGATGGCACAGTGAAGCCGTTCATGCAGACACTGCTTGATTTGCGGGCAAGTTTCAAGAATTTGTCAGAGGCTGATAAGATTGCTTTTGCTTCTGATATTGCAGGAACGGATGCCATGTCGGGGTTGCTTGCAATGGTCAATGCTTCCGAGAGCGATTTTAATAAATTGACAGCGGCCATAAATGATTCAGAAGGTGCTGCCAAAAAGATGGCGGATACCCGCATGGATAATCTTGCAGGTGACATGACGTTGCTTGCTTCCGCATGGGAGTCGTTTCAGATTGCCCTCATGGAAGGTTCAGGCTCTAATTTTCTGAGAGAATTCATTCAGGGAGTTACCAAGGATATATCCAAACTGACAGGCTATATGGAAGATGGGCTGGACATATCTGACATAGGTAGGATAACGCTGGATATACTAAATCAGCTTAAAAATAAATTTCTAGAACTTGACGGGGTAGGTTCTATTCTTGCTGGCGGCGCACTTGCGGCAGGGCTGGCAAAAATAACGAAGCTGTCCCTGAGAGCCTTTGACGCTATTAAGGTGCTTGGAAGCCCTGCGGGCGGAGGCGGAAGTGCTTCTGCTCCCGGCAGTAATGTGGGGAGCATGATTGTACACGCTCAGAGCGTCGTTGTGAACGCCGGAATGTCCTCCGGCATAGAAACTACTGCACAGGCAGGTGGAGGCATGTCAGGCGGCGGCTCAGGGGCAAAGGGCGGCAAATCCGTAGGGAAGATGGCCCGCTTTGGCAAAGCGGCAGGAAGATTAGCCGCACCGCTGATGGCCGCCATGAGTGCGTACAGTATTTATGACACTTTCGCGCAGAATAATACCCTGTCTGCTGAAGCTGATACTGGTATTGCTGTAGCTGATGAAAAGGCCTCCCGATTTGAGCAGCTTGGCATGTATGATGAAGCGGACAGAATCAGGAATAACGCCAGCGAATATAAGGAGCAGACCGAAGCATATAACACCAACCGCATGAACGGTGCCATCGGTGATACCGCAGGGAGCGTCATAGGCGGCGTTGTTGGAGGAGCCATAGGTTCAGTCGCAGGACCTGCTGGCACAGCCATAGGAGCCGCCGTAGGAGGCATGGCGGGCGGTGCGCTGGGAAGTTATATCGGCGAGAACTGGGAAGATATAAAGGCAAGTGCAGGAGAAACCTTCAAGTGGCTGTCCAATGGCGCATCCGAAGTAGCTTCGGATGTTGGCGATACACTCAGCAGTATAGGAAAGTATGTTTCTACGGGACTTGCAGGAACTGGGGCGTATATCTCAGCTGGCCTCGCTGGCATCGGAGATTGGATAAATGAGAATGTGTGGACACCGTTCAGCGACGGAGCAATAACTGCAATAAATTTTGTGGTGGGGCTTGGTGCTATTATTTTAGGAGTTTTATCAGAGATATTCTCGCCTATCATCGACTGGTTTGCTGAAAACATATTGATACCGTTAAAAGATATGAATTCAGAAATGTGGGATTACATATCTGAGGCCGTAGGCGCGGGGGTGGATTATTTAGCTGAAGTTGTAGGAGCAGGTGTAGATTATATCGCTAGTACGCTGTCTGGTGTGTCAGATTGGTTTATCAGCAGTGTATGGACACCGATAAGCGATAGCGCAAGTGAAGCCTTTGCCTATGTGCAGTCCGTCATAGGTGCGGCTTGGGATTATATCTGCGCCGTATTCGGTGCGGCGGCAGACTGGTTCAACACCATTGTTTGGGCGCCGGTATCCTCCGCGGTTGAGGGGGTCAAGATAGCAATTACCGGCGCATTCCAAGGCGCGTATGATAAAGTGGTCGGCATATTCAGTGGGCTTGCTGGCTGGTTTGAAACCAATGTCATCAATCCTGTGAAGGAAAAATTCAACGCCATCACATCTTTGGGTTCGGGTATTACCGGCCTGCACACCAGCTCCGAATCCCCAAAGGCAAACGGCGGCTTTGTCCTCAGTGAGCAACATGCCCTGATAGGTGAGGCAGGGCCTGAGGTTATCATACCGCTTTCTTCTTCAAGGAGAAACCGCGCTATGGACCTTCTGCAACGCGCGTGGGGCATTATCGGTGATGGAGGCCCTGTGGGTGCTTCAGGAGCAGATATTTTTGACGGTGAAACTTCGGGCGCGGATGCTGGTCAGCCGGAGGGTGTGATAGGAGTTGAAATGCCACCTATGCAAAATATATCCGGCAATTCAGGTGGCGGCGTCGTAAACGTATCTTTAGGAGGCCTGAATGTAACGTTCAGCATAGCACCGGGAGATGCTTCAACGCCTGATGACATTATCCGGGTTATCCGCGAGAATATAGAGAACCTTGCGGATGATGTAGCCGGTCAGCTGGCTCAAAAACTGGGCGGCATATATAATAATCAGCCGGTATTGAATATGGGGTGAGATTATGGCATTTAAGCTGAATGTTAATAATATTGCCGGAAATATCCTGAGAGGACGGAGCGTAAAAAGTTCCGTCCTTTCGGGGCTAGGTGCTTCCGGATTATCGGGATTCAGCCGTTCTTTGGTCATGTCGCTCATGGGCGGCATGGAAAAGGCCAATGTCCACATCAGCAACATGGACACGGGCGAAAAGCTGAGCTTGGCATGGACACCCGAGAAAATAAGCGTAAGTTGCTCAGGCAGGTTTCAGAGCTACAACGTCATAGAGCGCGGCGAAGTAAAGATACCAAGGGGCATGAATCTTGCTTCTGTGAAATGGAGCGCAAAACTTCCGGGCGACAGCCGTTGCAGTTACAGATTTGTAAATTCGTCATACTGGCAGGAGCCGAAAGAGATTATCCGCATCTTGGAGAAGTGGCGCGAGGATAGAGCCAAGCTCCGACTGCTGGTAACTCAGACATCTATTAATCAGGACGTGTATTTAGATGATTTCAGCTACGACTGGGAGGGCGGCCACGGGGATGCAAATTACAGCATTTCATTCGTGTCGGCGCGGGACATGCAGGTAAAAACTGTCAAGGAAGTTGATGATGAAAGAGCCGCAAAACAGGATGAGGAAGAAGCCGCATTGGAATCACGGCCTACAACTCCATCTCCTGAAAATGTAATAGCTACTGCCGGAGCTTCCCTGTGGAGCATTGCGCAGGGAAATTACGGGGACGGCTTGAAATGGCTGGATATATACGATTTGAATAAAGGGAAAATCGGTGGCATAGCTGATGAAATACCCCCCGGTATAGATTTGAAATTGCCGCTTTGAGGAGGTGAGGCTGGATGATAGATTTGAGGTTGCTGGAATACCGGACGGTAGCTATTACGCCCGATGGCGAACAGCTTGATATTACGGACATAACTACCGACCTTGGCTGGGAGGAGAGCGAAAGAGAGTTTTCTTCGCGCCTGAGCATGAAAATATATAATGCCGTGTACAAGGGCAAGTATATGTCAGAAATTATCCAGCCTATGACACCCCTGATTGTTTATGTCCTGAGTAACGGCACTTCGCAGGAGGTTGCGCGCGGGACAGTTGCCAGCTGGGGTGTCGTTGACTCGAATGGTACGCAGAGTATATCTCTCACTGCCTACGATGAATTGAAAGCATTGAGGGAGTGTCAGGATGATGAATATTTCCCCGATGGGCTGTCTTCTAAGCAGATTATAACGAGTATTTTTGATAAATGGGGCGTAAAGTACGAATATAATGGTCCTGATGTTCCGCAGTCTAAATGGACTTTCAAGAAAAACTATATCAGTGATATGGTTAAAAAAGTCCTTGATGATGTGCGGAAAAATGGCAAAGGGGCTTATTTCCTGCGCGCCAAAGAGGGCGTTGTCTATGTGCTTGAAAGAGGGAGCAACGAGGATGTTTACCATTTCGATGCCGATACAAATCTCATTCAGGTGCAGGATAATTTTTCGACTGAAAGCCTTGTTACGAGGGTAAAAATTATCGGCAAGAGCAAGGAAAGCAGTCGGCCTCCTGTCGAAGCAACCATGGACGGGCATATCGAATATGGCATAAAGCAGGTTATCATGGAACGTCCTCAGAATAAAACCCTTGAGGAAGTTACTGATTCAGCGAATCAGCTTCTGAAAGAGAAGGGTTCTTTGAAAAGAACCACCTCATTGCAAGGGCCAGATGTGCCGTTCATCCGCAAGGGTGACAGAGTTCGTATAGAGTCAGGCTCCATGCAGGGGTTTTGGTTCATCACTTCCATCCGGCACAATGCCGATGATAAGAAAATGACTTTCAAGGTTGTAGAAGATAAGGATAGCAACGATGAGCAGTATGATACGGCCACAGAAGATGAAACAAGCGGGGAGGAATGATTCATGAAGCAGGGAAGTCCCGGCTCAAGTGCGCTGGCGGCAGTTCTTGGCAATATGGCTGAGAAGAAATCTGAGAAGCCTCTTGTGCTTGATTTCGGAGTTATCCAATCTGATTACAGCCTCAAGACAAATACCTTCGGCCCTCCGATACCTCATGGCGATTACAGTGTATGCAGGTGCGTTACATACGACCCCGGAGTGCCACTTACGCAGACTTATTGTGACGGCGCGCACAGCCAGCCTGACGCTGGATTTGGCGGCGCGCATGTGCATCAGGTAGAGCTTCCGGTAAAAATGTACTGGATTAGGCCGGGGGACAGGGTGTTGGTAGCGTGGGTTGACAACGAAGCAGTAGTTATTGACATCGTGTTCAGAAGTGACATAGTGGGGTGATTGCATGGCTGAAAGTATATATCCGACATTCAGGCTTCCTCCTCTTACAGCCCCGAGTCTTGGGGCAAAACAAAAGAGATATAAATCTTCATTGATGTTTGATTTTGAAACAGGAGATTTTGTCCGGGACGGAGCAAAGAGGCTTCTGACCTGTGACGGCCATGAAGCGTGGGTACAGTGGTGTTTAAAACAGCTTGCCAC
>NZ_JBJDWZ010000041.1:20276-22180 GCF_051866355.1 Anaerovibrio sp.
ATAGAGCAAAATATGATGAACAGCCTCCCTGCTGATTTGGATAAAACAGAGGGAGGTTTTGTTTGGGATTTAACATATCCCACGGCATTGGAAAAAGCAGAGCTGATTCAGTATTACATGGTTATCTTGCTAAAAATAATGTTCCCAATGTGGGCTGAGGGAGAGTGGCTTGACCTTCATGCGAGGGAATGTGGATTGGAAAGAAAGGCCGCCAATGCCTCTTACGGATATATCCATATCGAGGGAAAGCAGGGGCTTGTGATTCCGGAAGGTTTCAAGGTAGCTGTACCGTCCATAAATGGTTCAAATGCCATTTTGTATCATACGCTTTCTGAGGCGGTGCTTGACGAAAATGGCGAGGCGGATGTCGCTATCCAAGCCGACGAATCAGGCTCCAATGGCAACGTGGACTCAGGTACAATAAGCATTATGGTTTCTCCGCTATCAGGCGTTACGCGCATAAATAATGACGCTGAGATAACGGGCGGCGCGGAGCCTGAGAGCGATGATTCCCTGAGGCAGAGGATTGATGATTACAATGCTGGGAGAGGCGACAGCTATGTTGGAAATAATGCTGATTATGTACGCTGGGCTAAAGAGGTTCCGGGGGTTGGCTATGCGCATATCATTCCTGAATATAATGGGCCGAATAGCGTGAAAGTGATAGTGGTAGATGTTGATGGCAAACCTGCAAATGAGCAGATTGTAAATGCGGTCACTCTCCATATTTTCGGTGAGAATAGAAAAGACATTAACCGGCTGGCTCCTGTCGGTGTCATAGATTATGTCGTTTCTCCGCCGGTAGCAAAGAATATAGATTATACTTTCTATCTTAAAATTGACAGCGACCATACTGAGGAGGATATTATCAGTGATTTCAGGAACAGGCTAATTGAATATTATGCGAGTATTGTGAATAGCGATACTTCCGTAAATCCTGTTAAATATGTGCATGTGTCCGCCCTGCTTGAAAGCGTAAATGGAGTTCTTGATTTCAAGAAATTGCGCATGAATGGCGGGCTTGATAATATCAGCTTTACTGAGGAACAATATCCGGTTACCGGCGAAATAGGGGTTGAGCTGTATGAGTAAATTCAATCTTGACGAATTTCCGAAATCCGAAACAGGAAAGCAAATGCTCCATCGCGTATCTCCAATATATTCTGATTCCTATGTTGCAAAATGGCTTTATGAAGTCATGGGCATGGAGCTTGATGACGTAAAAAAGCGATTTGCAGAAATGCGAGAGCAGGTTTTCACCAGCACAGTTACATGGGGCATAGAATATCAGGAGCATAAATTTAGTATTGAGCCTGACGATTCGCTAAGTTTGGATGAGCGCCGGGCTAGATTATATCGCAAGAAAACAAATAAGTTTCCGCTGAATCCAAAGCGCATAGAGCAGTATCTCAAAAATGCGTGGGGGCTTGATGTGGAAGTTGATGAAACAGTGGAACCGGGCTATATAGATTTGGCTTTTGAAAATAAGGGTGGCTATGACATAGTATCAGCGATAAAGGACTTTGTGAAAATAAAGCCGTCCCATCTTTCTATTTCCCTTTCATTAAAGCTCAAGGAAAATGTGAATCTGTACACGGGCGGCATTGTTTTGGATAGCGATATATACCGATTAAGCGAGGCTCCGCTTCCTGATACCGGCAATACAAATCTGTACACGGGGCTGGTGGCGGACGATATTCCTGACGGTATATCAGTCGGTATGCTGTCACAGGCGGATGTATCGCTGATGTTTGGGCTTGCCCAGTCTGCTATGTTCAATCGGATTGGCCCGGCCAACTTCACACCAATCGGCCCTGAAGATTTGCAGTTGGCACTCAGGCAGTACCATGGCGGTTATTTTGATGGCGATGATATTCACCGCATTACGTCAAAATCCACGATGG
>NZ_JBJDWZ010000042.1:0-3782 GCF_051866355.1 Anaerovibrio sp.
ATGATATCCTGCATGACACCCTTCACCTCACCGGCGGTAATGCCATCTTTGGGATTGGACAAGGAAATTGTCTTGGTTCCGCTTTCGCCGCGGGTAAAGACCATGTTCAGCTTCTTTGCCATAGATTTTCTCCTTTCTGTTCAGTATTTTGGGCACGGCTGCTGCAGTTTATGCCGCGGCTTTCAGCACATAGCTGTCCACGCGAAGCACATTTTCAAAGCCGTACTTGTAGAGGCCGCCTACCTTCTCGCCGATGGCGGCCATATCATCATCGGACAAATCAGGGTCAAAGCCGCTGATGGTCTTGTTCATGATGATGTTGTCCCCGTTATCGTCCGTGCCGGTAATCAGGGGCAGCTTCAGGGTAGAAGTCTTGTTTTCACGAATAGCCATATCTGGTTCCTCCTTTCATGCAATCACTCTGAATTGATTGCTCCGACGCAATCGCGTGGCGCTATTATGCGGCACTGTCTTCCAGCTCGGTCACGATAACCTCGCTGAGATATGCCTTCTTGATGCCGTCCACAGGCTCACCGGCGGCAAGCACCGCCTTCTTGTCCACAATCGCCTGCATTGCCTCATAAGCCTGGGCTTTCTTGAGGTTTGGATTCGGCTCGCTGATGATAATAGTCTTGGTGCTGGTGCCCTTGGTGAACACCAGATGCAGACTTGCTGGCATAAAAATCACACTCCTTTCATCATACTTGCGTTAGTCATGCCGGTTACGTCAGCTATGTTAGCCATGTTAGCTATTGGCTATGTTAGCCGCATTGGCCATGCCGGGTATGTTGCCTGCTATTCAGCCGCTTTGTCAGGCCGTTTCAGCAGGACATCTTGTCCGGCAGTTCTGTCAGGCCACCAGTGCCGCGGTATCCATACGGACTACCTCGGACAGCGGGCAGGTCTGCAGGCCCGCCAGACTTCCGGCAACGCCCAGAAGCTCATCATCGGTGAGGCTGGCGTTGACATCCTTGAAACTTCTGGTGGAATAGGTGGCCTTGCCGCTTTCATCCACGCCGGTTTCCAGCTTCAGCCTGAAGGCGGAAGCATTCTGTAACCTTGAAGCCATAGAAAACATCTCCTTTCTGAAAATCTTGAAGCCTTGCTCCGCAAGGAACATCCTGTTCCTTACACGCCTATAGTACGTCCATGACATGTCACCGTCAAGCATTTCTCCGAAGATTTTTTTGCCATTATCCGCGCTGTGTATATCCCTCCGGAGGCATTATGCCATGCGCCAGCCCTGCCAGTCGCTGTGGGGGCGGGGAGCGGTCTGCCGGGCGGCATTTTTGTTTGTCTGCCACTGCATGCGGCGCAGTACGCCCTCGCAGTAGTCCAGTGAATCAGCCCCGTTCCGCATCATGATATCCAGTGCCTGCAGGGTAACGGATGCGCCGTAGGAGGCCAGAAAGCGGATGAGCTTCACCCTGTCCTTGGAGGGCGGCTCCCTGTGAAAATACTCCCTGTAGGCATCCGCGCAGAGCAGATAATCCCCGTTGGTGCGGCAGAATTCATTCACGGTCATTTTTCTCCCCACCTGAATAGCCGATTCTCCTGCTGTATCCGTCCTGCCTGTTATATTTTTCTCCTGTACATACTTCGCAGATGTAGCATGGTGGGGATTTTTTGTCTTTTCTTCCTCTTCCCTATTAGGGGAGTTATCAGTCCGGTGTTCACTTTTTGAAAGCTCACCTGAAAACTCTCCTGAACGTTCAGTTTTTGAATGTTCAGTTTTTGATTTTTCATATTTTGAGTGTTCAATTTGTGAATATTCATTTTGTGAAAGGTCATTTGCAGTCTGCCTATCAGGCCCGCATCCCTTTTTGGCACCTTCGGCCGCCGGATATTCCCTGGCGGGAAATTCACCTTTTTCCTGCTCGTTCAGGGGAATCAGGCGGTACTCCATCTGGGTGCGGCTGCCGTTCTTGCTGGCGCGGTAGTCGATGTAGCCCAGCTCTTTCAGAAGACTGCGTATGCTGTAGATGGTGTTGGGACTGCCCACATGGGTAAAGCCCATCAGCTGGCAGATGGTGAACTTCATCCACTCGTTGCGCCAGCGGGCCCTGTTGAAATTGTGAAAGAGCATCAGGTAGAGCAGGACGGCATTGGCAGGCAGGGCATCCTCAAGAGCCCTTGCCATGAAGCTGTTCATCTGAGTGATATAAGAAATTTTCGGCATGGTCGTATGTCTCCTTCAATTCTGCTGTTTTATGCGCTTTGTGTGCGCGTCATATATGTTTCAGATGTTTGTCTGCATTTTTACGCAGTTATAGAAAAAACGTTTTTCGCCCGCAGGCTGCCGCAGTTGTGTTCCAGCACCAGACAGCGCTCCCGCAGTCTGTCCATGATGCGGCCGGAGTACAGTCCTGCCAGCTTCTGCGGTGACAGGTTGGTGGTGATGATGAGGGCCCTGTTGTTGGCGTGCCGCTGAAAGACAATCTGCTCCAGCTTGCTTCTTACAAAATCCGCATGATGTCCCTCGGCGCCCAGGTCGTCCAGCACCAGCAGCGGTACGGTGCAGAGCTTGTGCATGGTGCGGCTGTATTCCTCGCGGTTGGCCTTTTCCAGCATAACCAGCCTGTCCAGCATGCTCATGACCAGCTCGAACCTCGCCTCAATCCCGTGGGCAAAGGCTTCCAGCATGATACTGCAGGCAAAGGTGGTTTTCAGCGTGCCGCAGGGGCCGGTGAGAATCAGTCCCGTGCCGGATTTGCAGCATTTGTCGATGCCGGACAGGTAGTCGCAGATGCGCATGCGGGGATATTCCAGCGCTTCCGGGATGCCACGGCGGCTGACGGCCTCCATGGTGGCTGTCCTGAATGCCAGCGGGATACCCGCTTCCTCCATGCCGCTGTTGCACAGGAATTTCCGTCTGACGGCTTCCCGGTTCTGCCGTTCCTGCTCATCCATGGCCCGCCGCAGGTTCAGCAGTCTTTGCTCTTCTGCCGCGTCCTCCGGTGTTTTTATACCCATCAGCCTGTTCAGCTCGCGGGCTTCCGCCGCCTGCTCCTTTTCCCGCTGGCGGATGCGGATGTTTTTTCGGAGCCGCAACAGGGCGTCCCGCAGTTCCGGCGCCATTTCATTCAGATGGCTGATTTCCTCCTGGGACAGACCGCTGTCGCTGTTACTATCGGTGCCGACGTTGAGGCCGGCATCGGAATTCACATTGGTATCGGTATTGGCATTGGTGTTTATACTTGTATTGATATTGGTATAGGTATTGGTATCGGTGTTGTTAGTGTTAGTTTTATTGTTATGCTGGTCGCTAATGGTGTCGTACTGATGGGGATTATGCTGGTCGTTACAGATGTAACCGCGGGTATCGTTATGGGTATCGCGCATTTTTCTTTCCTCCTCTTGTCTTGTATGCGAATATGTACAGTTTTACACGTTTTCATGGTATGGCAGGATGATTCTCCGCCATACTTGTGTATGCACGGCCTTTATACGGCTTTTCTGCCAGTTTCGGGCTCGGCAATCCGGTAATGTGCCTTGCGGCAGGGATGGGTGACTATCAGCCGTTCTTCGGCCACCAGCTCCCGGCGCAGCTGGCAGAACTGCCCGTGGGAAATCCCCAGATGGCGCAGGATGCGGTATTCCTCCAGCTCCCCCTGTCCCAGCTTTCTGATAACCTTCAGCAAATCATCGGTTGTGGCTTTCATAGTAAAAATCCTCCCAAGCAATAATAATTTCCTTACGATAAGGTCGTATTTTTGTCCCAGTGTGAAATATCGTTCGCATTATATTTAAAACCTCCTTAATTTTGTGAATATTTTTCATAC
>NZ_JBJDWZ010000043.1:0-3760 GCF_051866355.1 Anaerovibrio sp.
CCTGCTGTCCGCCGGTCATTGGCGATAATTGACATGATGTTGGCAATTTCAGGGCTGCTCATCCGGCAGACAGCAATGGTGGCAGAGTTTTCCTGATAGGAAGCGTACAGGCTGTTCAGGGAGTGATTGTAGAGGAAGCTGCCAATGCCGTAGCTGGCGAACAGGGCGGACAGGTACAGGGCGGTCAGGGTCAGCGCCCTCTTTGCCCTGCCGGTGGGAAGGATGCGGGGAATTTTTATTTTTTGCAGGGGCAGGAACATGGCGGTTTGTTTCTTGTACTCAAGGTAAGAAGCACCGAATTTTCGTTCACATTCCCTTTCTTCTGCCAGTGCCAGCAGATAGTAAACAAAAAGCATGGTGACAAACATAAACAGGTTGATAAACCGCGGCCACAGAATCAGGAGCCCCAGGCCGCAGATGGCAAAGGAGGTATACTGGGGATGCCGGATAAAACGGTAGATACCGCCTGTTACTGCGCCCTTGCGGGTGAATTTGCTGTAATAAATCTGTACGGCGCCAATCAGGAATGTCACGAAGCCGGTGATGGCAAGAAATGCCCCGGCATGTTCGTGGGCATTAATCAGCAGGGAGTTCGTCGTCCTGGCGATGTGGGGCAGGAAGAAGCTGTTCAGCACCGATAGTATCGGGGAGCTGTTGAAAAATTGCAGGATGGGATTGTATACGCCGTAGAAATACATGGCGAAAGGGCCTGCCATATATAGCATTTCAAAGGCGATAAGCAGGTAAAAGGGCAGTGTGCTCCTGAGTGCGGCTGTGGCTGCCGCATGGATTCTTGCTTTTCGGGAAGTAATGATTGTTTCTTTTGTCATGATTTTTCCTCCATTCATATCAGCTCGTTCAGGCCAGCCGGCCGGCTTTCACGGCTATTGTTGGCTTTTGATATTTTGAGTATTTGGGCATTTTTTGCAGCTTAGTATTTTTGCAGTTTAGTAGTTTAAGAGCTTAGTATTTTTGGTATTTTGTAGCAGTGGTGCTCCGTGTATCGGGGGGTTATGGGGACTGCGGGAGATAAAGGGATTTTGGTATGCCCTGTGCATTCGGCATGCTTGAAGCATATCAGGCGAATTTTTGAATTTCCTTTGAACCGCTGGAAATTTCTTTTCTTTTTTCAAAGACAACTCAAAGGAAGTGAGGTTATAATAAAACGAAAGGATGCACAAAAAAGTATACAGAGAGTGTGTATGGGGGTGGGAACATGAAGATACTGCTGGCAGAGGACGAGCTGCGTCTGGCCGATGCCCTGGTGCATATCCTGCGCAGGCAGGGCTATCAGGTGGATGCGTCGGCTGACGGGCTGGAAGCGCAGGAATATGCAGAACGGGGCCTTTATGATGTGATTATTCTGGACAGGATGCTGCCCCACAGGGAGGGCGTAGAAATCCTGAAGCATATACGGCAGAGGGGCGTAAGGACGCCGGTTATTTTTCTTACGGCCAAGGATGCCCTGACGGACAGGATTGAGGGGCTGGACGCAGGGGCGGATGATTATCTGGTGAAGCCTTTTTCCAAGGATGAGCTTCTGGCAAGGGTGCGGGCGCTGGGGCGGCGTTCTGCGCATCTGCTGGCAGGGGACAGGCTGGCCGCGGCCCGGCTGGAGCTGGATGTAAAGAATGGCGAGGTATCCTGCCCGGCGGGAAAGGTAAAGCTGACGGTCAGGGAGGCCCGGCTGCTGGAATTTTTCCTGCGCAACAGGGGCATGGTGCTGGGCAAGGAGCAGATTTTTGACAGGGTGTGGGGCGTTGATGCAGAGGGAGAGATTTCCTGTGTGGAGCTGTATGTATGCTATCTGCGGAAAAAGATTGATTTTGCCGCCTGCGGCGTGGAGCTGGCGACGGTTCGGGGCATGGGCTACAGATTGCAGGAGGTGGCTGGGGATGACTAATCTGCGCAGGCGATTTATCCTGTTCTGCATGCTGGTTATCAGCGCGATTATGCTGATTTCAAGCCTGCTGATTATGCTGCATGCTCATAGCGATATGCCTGACGGTTCCCTGCACCGGTGGCTGGCAACGGTAGTGATATTTTTTGCCATGGTTTTCATCGGCAGCTGGCTCATATCGAGAAGGGCGGTTTCCCCCATCAAAGAGGCGTGGAAAAAACAGCTTGAGTTTACGGCGGCGGCCTCCCATGAGCTGCGCACCCCGCTGGCGGCCCTTCGGGCCAATCTGGAACTGGTGCTGGACTGCCGGGAGGAAACCGTGGCCAGCCAGATGAAGTGGCTGGAAAACATGGACGCGGAAAGCCGCCGCATGACGAGGCTGATTGATGATCTGCTCACGCTGGCGAGAGCGGATGCCGGCAGGCAGGAGCTTTTGCAGGAGGAGTTTTCCTTGGGTCAGGCGGCTGGTGAAGTGGTGGATGCCTTGACGGGGCTGGCCGGTCAGAAGGGCATCCGCATCGAGCTAAGGGTGGCCGAGGAGGTCGTGCTTCACGGTGACAGGAACAGGATAAAGCAGCTGGTGATGATTTTGCTGGACAATGCCATCAGGTACAGCGGCGCCTCCGTTGCCTGCGTTGCCGTCCTGCGGCGGAAGGACAATGCGGAGCTCATGGTGCGGGATGATGGCTGTGGCATCGGGGCGGAGCATCTTGACAGGCTGTTTGAGCGTTTTTACCGGGTGACGGAAATGCGCAGCCGTAATCCTGACGGCTCAGGGCTGGGGCTGTCCATTGCCAGGTGGATTGCCGAGGAGCATGGCGGCACAATCGCGGTGCACAGCGCTGTGGGCAGGGGGACGGAATTTACAGTTGCCCTGCCGGCCGGGGTCAGCAGGGAGAAAAAATAAAAAAGTGCTTGCACAAAAATGCAATACATGGTATACTCATTCAGTCAAAAGGACAGGATAGTTGCAAATAACATTTGTAAACTTTCTCTGCCCTCTCGTGAAGGAGAGGGCCAAAGACCAAAGAGGGAGGTGATTTCGTGAGAAAGTACGAAGTCATATTCATTGTTAAACCAATGGAGGAAGAAGCAACCAACGCTGTAGTTGAGAAGTTCACCAAGTTGATTGCTGACAATGGCGGTACAGTTGACAGCGAGGATCGCTGGGGCAAGAAGCGTCTTGCTTATGAGATTAAGGACTGCACCGAGGGCTACTATGTACTGCTGAACGTAACAGCAGAGCCTGCATGTGTGGCTGAGGCTGATCGTGTAATGAAGATTACTGATGAGCTCCTGAAGCACATGATTGTTAAAGCAGAGGACTAATTCATGGCTTTCCATGAAGGGTGACATCCCGTGTGCTCCGTGCGACGGGGATGATATTCCATATTGAAGGAGGGAATATACTTTGATCAAGCGTGATAGAAGCAGAAGGCCTCGTAAAAAGGTTTGCAGTTTCTGCGTAGATAAGGTTGAGCAGATTGATTACAAGGATGTAGCTAAGCTGCGTCGTTACATTACCGAGCGTGGCAAGATTTTGCCTCGCCGCATTTCCGGCAACTGTGCCAAGCATCAGCGTCAGGTGACTGTTGCCATCAAGCGCGCACGCAACATTGCGCTCTTGCCTTTCACTGCTGAGTAAGTGATGTTGAGGGGTCTCCGCAAGGGGGCTCCTTTTTGCGTTGCAAAGGATTGTGCGCCGTGTGCTGTACGCTATAGCTGTCAGGGGCGCATCATAAAATAGGAAATATGACTGTATACTATGAACTGCAGGCTACAGGCTGTGCAGTGGGAAATATAAGCTGTGCATGGTGAATATAAGCGGCGCAGTGGGAAATATGAGCTGTGCATGGTGAA
>NZ_JBJDWZ010000044.1:0-3734 GCF_051866355.1 Anaerovibrio sp.
ACGACACCCATGCTGGCAATCTCGTCCTCCATCTGGACAAACTTGCCGCCAACCTGCGGCAGGAGCTTTGCCATGCCCTCGGCAATTTCTGTGGAAGGGGTAATAGGATAGCCGCCAAAGAAACGGACACCGGCTGCCAATGCACCCTCGGCACATGCCTCATTACCCTGCATTAATCTAGCTTTACTCATTTTGCCACCTTCTTATCTACAAAAATCGCATAATCAGGGCAGCGCATCTCGCACTGGCCGCAGGCTATGCAGTCATCAGGATTTTCGATAACAACCTTGCCCAGCTCGGAAAGCCCCAGCACCTTTTTCGGGCAGAAAGCTACGCATATACCGCAGCCTTTGCAGCGAGGCAGCTTCACTGTGATTTCAGAATTCATATCTGACCCTCCAATACACACACAATATACATTACTCAGCCTAAAATGTGCATAAATATGCACAAATGGTAAAGCAAGTTGAAAACACACGAAGCAGTCCCAGCTTTGTGCATATTTAAAGCTGAGAACTGCCTCATTGCAGGTGTTATTATATCACTTTGCAGTGGACTTGTGTAGTATTTTTTTGATATAAATTGGAAAAAGACAAAAGAATAATGTATACAAGCCATATCCATATTGTTATGGATTGTATGTCAGAAAAGTTAAATGTGTTTTGCAAAGAGATTGAGGGAAAGCGCGAACAGGGAATACGGCATGTGGCAGGGAGGATGCCCTGCTGATTTAATTGTGTGATGATTTAGAAATGAGTGGCTGGTTCATCGGCAGGCGGTACTTTATTATTGGAGTTTGTTCAGAATTTGGTATGTTTTGACTGAATTATGGATTGTTTTAGCTTGCTTGGGTGCTTATACTAATGATAAAGATTTCGTAAAAAATGTGTTGTGCAAAAATACATGGCAAATATCCACAGACGGGAGCGAGTAGTATGAGTGTGGAAATTAATATTGACAAGGCGGTAAAAAAATACGGGGATTTGACGATTATTCCCGGTCTGGACGAGCATATCAGAAATGGTGAGTTTTTTACCCTGCTGGGGCCGTCGGGCTGTGGCAAGACGACCCTTCTGAGGATGATTGCGGGCTTCAACAGCATCGAGGGCGGCACTATTGCCTTCAATGACAAGGTAATCAATGACATTCCGGCCCATGAGAGAAATATCGGCATGGTGTTTCAGAGCTATGCGATTTTTCCGCATCTGACCGTCCGCGAGAATGTGGAGTACGGCCTGAAGCTACGGAAAATTCCCAAGGCTGAGATGAAGCGCAAGGTTGATGATATTCTGGATGTGGTGCAGATTACCGAGTATCAGGACAGGTTGCCGGAAAGGCTGTCAGGCGGGCAGCAGCAGCGCGTGGCGCTGGCCCGTGCCATTGTCATTCATCCCAGCGTGCTTTTGATGGATGAGCCTTTGTCCAATCTGGATGCCAAGCTCCGTGTGGAAATGCGCTCGGCCATCCGCGAGGTACAGAAGCAGGTGGGCATTACCACCGTTTATGTCACCCACGACCAGGAGGAGGCCTTGTCCATTTCTGACAGGATTGCCGTCATGAAAAAGGGTGTTATCCAGCAGACGGCATCGCCACACACCATTTACACCAGACCGTACAATGTCTTTGTTTCCACCTTTATCGGCCATTCCAACCTGTTCCACGGCGTTATCCGGGCGGATGGGGCCGGCAGGGCCGTGGTATTTAACGACGGCTATGTGATGCCAATGGACAACCTTTCCGACGAGGTAACGGACGGCATGCAGGTAATCGTGTCCGTCCGGCCGGAGGAATTTTCCATTCAGCCTCAGGGGCAGGGCCTGCAGTGCAGGATAAAGAACAAGGTCTTTTTGGGCAAATACAATACATATTTCCTTGATTTTGAGGAAAAAATGCTGGTGCCGAACCAGCCATCCATTGAGTTCTCTCAGGATTTGGGCCATGCGGAGCGGCTTTTGGATGTAAATGAAACAGTGACGCTGAAGCCGAATGCCGCCAAGGTAAACGTGTTCACGGCAGACGGCGAGCGTAACCTTTTGAAGGGTGTGGTGCTTCATGAATAAGAAATTAATTCGCTGGGATTTTTGGACGGGGGTAACCCTGCTGGCCATCGTGGTCTTCGGGCTCTTCCTGATTTATCCACTCTTTTCCCTGTTCATAACAGCGTTTCAGGACCCGGAAACAGGGGCTTTTACCATGGGGCACTTCGCTCATTTCTTTGAGCGGAAATATTATTACCAGTCCATGATTAACAGCTTTTCCGTTACCACCTGCGTAACGGTGCTGGCTATTGTCATCGGCACCATACTGGCCTATTTCATGTCCATGTACAAGGTCAGGGGCAGGAACATCGTGGAAATCTGCATCATTATTTCCCTGCTGTCACCGCCTTTTATCGGTGCCTATTCGTGGATTCTGATTGGCGGGCGCAGTGGTATCCTCACCCAGTGGCTGCAGAATACCTTCGGGATTGAGTTTCCTTCCATTTACGGTTTTTCGGGCATCCTTCTGGTGCTGACCCTGAAGCTGTACCCATTTATTTACCTGTATGTGTCCGGCGCCCTGAAGAATATCGACTCGGCGCTGATTGAGGCGGCGGAGAGCCTGGGCTGCAGCGGCATCCGCAAGGTGTTTACGGTTATTGTGCCGCTGATTACGCCGACGATTCTGGCGGGAGCGTTGATGGTGTTCATGAATGCCATGGCTGACTTTGGTACGCCGATGCTGATTGGCGAGGGGTTCAACGTCATGCCGGTCATGATTTATTCGGAGTTTATCAATGAGGTAGGGGATCAGGCGAATTTTGCGGCGGCCATGGCTGCCATCATGGTCTTCATTACCTCGGTGATTTTCCTTTTGCAGAAATACGTTGTCAACCGCAAGTCCTTTACCATGAGTTCCCTGCGGCCTATTCAGATAGGGCGGCTGCACGGGGTTCAGAATGTTCTCATGCATGCAGGCATCTATCTGCTGGTGTCCCTGTCCCTTATCCCTCAGCTGGTGGTTATTTACACCTCCTTCCTGAAAACGCGGGGGGCTATCTTTGTAGATGGCTATTCGCTGGACAGCTACCGGACTATTTTCAACAGCCTTGCCTCGGCCATTCAGAACACCTACCTGTTCAGCACCGGTGCCATGGTGATGATTATTTTTCTGGGCATGACGGTGGCATACCTGACCACCCGCAGAAAGAGCTGGCTGACGGAGGTTATCGATACGCTGACCATGTTCCCGTACATCATTCCGGGCTCTGTTCTGGGTATTACCCTGCTGCTGGCTTTCAACGATGAGCCGCTGCTGCTTTCCGGCACGGCCTTTATCATCATTATTTCGCTGGTTATCCGCAGGCTGCCTTATACACTGCGTTCCAGCTCGGCTATCCTTTATCAGATAAGCCCAAGTCTGGAGGAAGCGTCTATCAGTCTGGGGGCATCGCCTTTGAAGACGTTTTTCAGGATTACGGCAGTCATGATGCTGCCGGGCGTCATGAGCGGTGCAATCCTTTCCTGGATTACGGCTATCAATGAGCTGAGTTCCTCGGTTATCCTCTTTACCGGTGCCACCAAGACCATGTCCGTGGCAATTTATACCGAGGTAATCCGCGCCAGCTACGGCACGGCGGCGGCTCTTTCAACCATCCTGACGATTACCACCATTACGGCGATGGTGATTTTCTTCAAGGTGTCAGGGCGCAAGGATGTTACCCTGTAAGGCGTGGCCAAGGGGAAGCAGGTCAT
>NZ_JBJDWZ010000045.1:0-4657 GCF_051866355.1 Anaerovibrio sp.
GGAAAAGCAAGCTCCTGCGCATCGTCCTGCCCTGGATAGCAGGCGTTATCCTGCTGGCGCCGCCGGTGACGTACATCATGTTTGCCAGCCGGGGCGTGCCGATGGATTATGTCAATGACTATCTTTTTAAGCTGTTTCTCTTTGGCCCGTGTTTCAGCCATGTGCAGTATTGGTATCTGGGTGTGCTGACGTATCTCTACATCGCCCTCTTCCTGTTCTGCAAAATCATGCCGTCCTTCAAGGAGCGGCAGGCAAGCTCCATTCCGGGGCCAAAGCTGTTCATAGGCTTTACCGTTCTCTGCTATGTCTGCACGGTGGCCGCCTACTTCTACGCCGACGGCAACAACGACCTGTGGACTTTTGTCTGGCCTGTGCTGGTGTATCAGCCGACCCGTATCTCCTTCTATCCGCTGTACTTCTTCCTGGGTGCATACGCCTGGCGGCATCAGTGGTTTACGGAGGGCGGCTACAGGGCTGATACGGTCAAGTGGCTGCCGGCCTTTATTGTGACGGGGATTGCCTATCTGTTTTATACCACCATGGGGGCGCCTACGGCGGCAAGCCCTGAGCAGTATATGATGGTCAAGGCGGCAATCCATGTGCTGTTCCTGCTTTCCTCCGTGTTTGCCCTGCTGGCGCTTTTCCAGTCAAAGCTGGACTACACCAACGGCTTTCTGGGGGAGCTGGCCGCCAACAGCTATAACATGTACTACACTCACATGGGACTGGTGATGCTTATCGCCTGGGGGTTTTTGTCCGTGGATCTGCCCACCTACCTGAAATATGTGATTGTTAGTATTTTGTCGCTTTTGGCAAGCTATTTGACGGGAAAAATATTGATGGTACTGCCTTGCTTTTCGGTTGGCAACAGAGCAAAGAAATAAACAAAAATAAACATAATAAAAGGCTCCGGGTGACTTGATTTTTCTCTCGGAGTCTTTTATTATGTTAGGAGGGATTTTGTGCTGATGTTTCGCTAAAATGTCAGCTTATGGATACTTGTTATGTTGATTGGTGCGCTATAGGAGGTTTGGGATGTGAGTATGTTGAGCAAAAGCTATGGCACCCTGGCTCTGTATGTGGTGATAGGAGCCATTCTCGGCGGACTTCTCGGCGAGCTGCTTTCCGGCGTGGATGCCCTGAGCAGCCTGATGCCGTATTTGAAGAATCCGTATCCGGTGATTGATGTGGCGCCGTCGGTGATAGATATCTACGTCATAAAGCTGACGGTGGGATTTGCTTTTTCACCAAATCTCATGAGCATTATCGGTGTGGTTATCGCTGTGTGGATTTTCAAGCATACGTGATACAGGGACACTGAATCCAAGGAGGCACTTTTTTCATGTTTATTCTGGCTTCTGCTTCTCCCAGACGGAAGGAGCTTTTGGAGCAAATCGGCTGCAGCTTCCGTATAGAGGTAAGCGACGCCGAGGAAGCCGGCGGCAGGGGCATGACGCCCCCGGAGCTGGTGATGAGGAACGCGCATTTAAAGGCCGCCGCCGTGGCGGCCCGCTATCCGGACATTCCGGTGCTGGGGGCGGATACGGTGGTGAGCCTTGATGGAAATATTTATGGTAAGCCTAGGGATAAGGAGCATGCCAGGGAAATGCTGACAAGGTTTTCCGGCAGGGTGCATCAGGTGACAACCGGGATTGCCCTTGTGTGGAAGGGTCAGCTCTGGCAGGCATGCGAAACGACGGAGGTAGCTTTTGCCCCGCTTTCGGCAGCTGCGATTACCCGTTATATCGAGACCGGCGAGCCCGCTGACAAGGCTGGTGCTTATGGTATTCAGGGACGGGCGGCTGTCTTTATTGAACAAATCAGAGGTTCTTATTCCAATGTCGTAGGTTTGCCGCTCCATTGTCTTGACGGCCTTGCTGAGAAAGCGGGGATTGATTTGTATGGCGATGGTGAGGGAGCTTCCGGCTGATGAAAGGCCGAGGGAGAGGCTTCTGGCCCTGGGGCCGGGTTTTTTGAGCAATGCGGAGCTTCTGGCTATTGTGCTGAGGAACGGCTCAAGGGAAAGGTCGGCGTTGCAGGTGGCGCAGGAAATCCTGGGTATGTACAGGGAGGAAGGCGTTGCCGCGCTGGCGCGGATGTCGGCAGGTGAGCTGATGGGCATCCGTGGTATTGGCAGTGCCAAGGCCGCCGAAATCATGGCGGCGGTGGAGCTGGGCAAAAGGCTGAATGGCGGTGCGGCCAGACAGCGGGCGGCGGTGACCTGCCCGGAGGATGCGGCCGAGTATGCCATGCCGCGCTTCAGGTATGAGGAGCGGGAGCATTTTGCCGTTATTTTGCTGAATGTAAAAAATCATATTTTGTCCATGCCTGTGATATCTATCGGCAGTCTGACGGCCTCCGTGGTGCATCCGCGGGAGGTGTTCAGGGCGGCGATACAGCAGACAGCGGCATCCATTATTCTGGTGCACAATCACCCCAGCGGCGATCCGTCCCCCAGCAGGGAGGATATTGAGATTACCGCCCGGCTGGTGCAGGTGGGCAGGGTGATGGACATTCCGGTGCTGGATCATATTATCCTGGGAAATGATAATTATATTTCCCTAAAGGAACAAGGTGTGATAAAATAAGGATTGCTGTATTGAGTTGGATTGAGATATGGCTGAGCCTGTATCTTTTGCTATATCTTTGAAGGGAGTAGTTTTTTATTATGTGGAATATTTTTGGCGGTTTATCCCATGACATGGGTATTGATTTGGGAACAGCAAACACTCTGGTTCACATCAAGGGCAAGGGCATTGTCCTCCGTGAGCCGTCTGTTGTGGCAATAAAGAGCGATACCGGTGACGTGCTGGCCGTGGGTGATGAGGCAAAGCGCATGATTGGCCGTACTCCGGGCAGCATTGTGGCTATCCGTCCGATGAAGGACGGCGTTATTGCCGATTTTGACGTGACCCAGGCCATGCTGAAATATTTTATCAGGAAGGCCATGAATACCAAGTCCTTTGTGCGCCCGCGGGTGGTAGTCGGCGTTCCTTCCGGCGTTACCGAGGTGGAGAAGCGCGCCGTTATCGACGCGGCCCAGCAGGCAGGGGCAAGGGAGGCCTATCTCATTGAGGAGCCTATGGCGGCGGCCATCGGTGCAGGACTGCCTGTGGAGGAAGCTACCGGTTCCATGGTGGTTGATATCGGCGGCGGCACTACCGAGATTGCGGTTATTTCCCTGGGCGGCATTGTTACCAGCTGTTCCATCCGCATCGGCGGCGACGAGATGGATTCTTCCATTATTCAGTACATCAAGCGGGAGTACAACCTGTTAATCGGTGAGCGTACTGCCGAGGAAATCAAGATTAATATCGGCACGGCTATTGCCGAGCCTGCCAGGGAGAAGAGCATGGACATCCGCGGCCGCGATCTGGTCAGCGGCCTGCCGAAGACGGTCAAGATCGTGTCCAGCGAGATATGCAGCGCTCTCAGCGAGCCTGTCCAGAAGATTGTGGACGCGGTGAAGAGCACCCTGGAAAAGACGCCGCCTGAGCTGGCTGCCGATGTTATGGATCACGGCATCATGATGACCGGCGGCGGTTCCCTGCTGACCAGCCTTGACAAGCTCCTGAGCCGTGAGACCGGCATGCCGGTGCTGGTGTCCGAGGATGCGCTTTCCTGCGTTGGCGAGGGTACCGGACGTTCCCTTGAGAATATTGAGCTTTTGAAGCGTGTTGTTATGACTACGAAGAAGTTGAGATAAGATGAACAGGGTACGGCGAGATAAAAATTCACAGCGCACGGTCTGGCTGCTGATTTTTGTGGCGGTCAGTGTCTTTGTGATTATATTTTTTGCCGCCAGGGGCAGGTTTGCCGCGCCCATCAGCAGCAAGGCTGTTACCGGTGCGCTGGCGCCCTTTCAGCGGGCAGTTTCCTGGGCGGGCTACCGGGTCAACGGCGTCACCTCGGCAGTATGGGAGATGGTTTCTGCCTACTACCAGAATGAGATGCTGAAGAACGAGGTGGTACAGCTCCGCCAGCAGAATCTGACGGCGGCCGAGTACGCCGCAGAGAATGAGCGCCTGCGCAATCTGCTGGGCTACAAGCAGTCCGCTGTCCAGTTTGATTTGCAGGCGGCGCAGGTCATTGGCCGGGAGCAGGCCACCTGGACCAGCGTGATTGTGGTCAACCGCGGCAGTGGCGACGGTGTCGCCAGGAATATGCCGGTGGTGACGGAAAAAGGGCTGGTGGGCGTCGTGACGGAGGTATCTCCCAACGCGTCAAAGGTACAGCTGATTCTCGATCCCCGCTGTTCGGTGGGAACCCTGATTCAGAGGCCTGAGTCCAGGGTGGCCGGCATTGTGCAGGGCAGTATCGAGGATGCACTGAAGCCGAGCATGATTAACATTCCCAAGAATTCCGACGTGGTGGAGGGTGATACCATCATCACCTCCGGCTTCGGCGGCATTTTCCCGAAGGGGATTATGGTGGGAACTGTAAAGGCACTGCATGATGATGGCGGCGGACTGCTGGAGGTAGCGGTGGTTGAACCGGCCGTGGATTTTCAGAAGCTGGAGGATGTGCTGATTATTACGGCATCCCGCGAGGCTTCGCCTGTGGCGCTGACGCCTCCGGCCCAGACGCCGGGCACGGAAACGGACAGGGATGGCAATTTTATCAAGGCAGAGGGCAAGTGAGAAATGAAAACGTTTTT
>NZ_JBJDWZ010000045.1:4757-20387 GCF_051866355.1 Anaerovibrio sp.
GGCTGTGGCGTTTTTTCCACCAGGGTGCTCCGGGACAGCTTTATCCTGCCCATTGCGGCGGCGTGGATGAGCACGATTTCCGTGTTCTGCCTGTTTGAGATTATCCTGTTCCTGATGGGATATGGTTTTTATCCGTTGGCACACATCAAGTACAAGCTGCTGCCGATGCTGTGCTACAACATAGTTTTTGCCTGGCCCGTACATGTCATGGTACGCAGGCTGGACGAGCATTTATCTGAAAAAAAATAAATTGTGGCAGTGGACTCTGCCACATTTTGTTGTTTTTGTTTTGCGGCGCGGCGGAGCTGTGCGCATGCCGGCGGGCCGCGTGGATATGGTTGGGAGAGTTAAATGTCGGACAAGGATATTTTTAGCGGACGGTTAAAGGTGCTGAGCATCATCATCGTGCTGGTGATAGCTGTTCTTATTGCCAGGATGGGCTATCTGCAGGTGTATGATGGCGAATACTATGCAAATCTGGCAGACGGCAATCGCATACGCCTGGTTCCTTCGGTTGCTCCGAGGGGGACGATGTATGACAGGAATGGCAATATCCTCGTCACCAATCACCCCGGCTTTACCGTTTCCCTGCTTCCTCTGACGGAGCCTATTTCCGAGGAGGTAATAGGCAGGCTGTCGGCGCTTCTGAATGTGCCGGTGGAGGAAATTCACAATAAAATTGACGCCCATATAGGCTTTGACCCTATCCGCATCAAGACGGATGTGGGGCCTGAGCTGACTACCATCATTGCGGAGCAGAAGGATCTGTATCCGGGCGTGGTGGTAGAGGTTCTGCCCATCCGCGATTATATTTACAAGACGCAGGGGGCGCATGCCTATGGCTATGTAAGCGAAATCAGTGATGCGGAGCTGGAAAAGAAGAAGGATGAAGGCTACAAGAGCGGCGATATCATCGGCAAGTTCGGGCTGGAGAAGATTTACGACCAGTACCTGCGCGGCACCAATGGCGGCGAGCAGGTGGAAGTGGATGTTACCGGCAAGCCGGTGCAGGTGCTGGGCAAAAAGAATCCGATTCCCGGTAATGACCTGCATCTGACTATAGATTTGGAAATTCAGGCGGCGGCGGAGAAGGCCATCGATGAACAGCTGGTGCAGATTGGCGCCCATGCGGCGGCGGCCGTGGCGCTCAATCCGCAGACCGGCGAGGTGCTGGCCATCGTCAGCCGTCCTGCCTTTGACCCCAATCTCTTCGTGAACGGCATTTCCTCCAAGGACTGGGCCGTAATCAACAACAATCCGTACTACCCGATGGACAACAAGGCGATTACAGGCGAGTATCCGCCGGGGTCGACCTTCAAGATTATCACGGGTACGGCGGCGCTGTCCGAGGGCAGGGTTACGCCGGAGGAAAAGATTTTTGACTCCGGCCATCACTGGATTATTCCCAAGGGCAATGCCGGTGGCGAGGCGCTGGGCTGGCTGAATTTTGAGGAGGCCATGGCCCACTCCGACAATGTGTATTTCTATGAGATGGGCAACCGCCTGGGCATCGACCAGCTGGAAAGGTATGCCCGCATGTTCGGCATGGGCAAGCTGACGGGCATTGACCTTCCTTATGAGGCAGAGGGGCTGGTGGCCTGCAAGGCGTACAAGAAGCGTGTTTTTGATGAGGACTGGTATCTGGCGGAAACCTTTGACGCCGCCATCGGGCAGGGCTTCAATCTGGTGACGCCGCTGCAGGCGGCCTCCATCATGGGAGAGATTGCCGCCGATGGCAAGCGGTACAAGCCTTATCTGGTGGATAGAATCGTAGATGTGAACGGCAATGTGGTAAAGAAGTTCCAGCCGGAGCTTTTGAGCCAGCTGGATGTGGAGGACAGGTTCATCCGTCTGGTGCAGGCGGGACTGCATCAGGTTACCAAGTATGGTACGGCGGCGTTTATTTTTGGCAGGAATTATCCGGTGGAGATTGCCGGTAAGACAGGTACGGCGGAGAATCCCCACGGGCGTGACCACGGCTGGTTTGTGGCCTACGGCCCGTTCAGCAACCCGACCATTGTGGTGGCGGTCATTGTGGAGCAGGGCGGCTACGGCTCACAGTCCGCAGTGCCGATAGGCAAGAAAATTCTGGATGCGGCCTTTCATATTCCTGACCCGGCCCAGGTGGCGGCGCAGGCGAAGGCCAAGGCGGAGGCCGAGGCCAGGGCAAGGGCGGCGGCCACGGCCCAGGTGCAGAAGAAGCAGTAATGGCGAGAGGTGTTTGTATGGCAAGGGAGTTAGTAAAAATCAAGGGCGGAGCCGGAGGCTTTCAGCTGATGGTGGACAGCTCCGCAGAGCTGGCTGACGTACAGCAGGAGCTGGAAAAAAAGCTTTCCGAGCATCCTGAGTTTTTCCCGAAGGGCACGGAGTTTCAGCTGGTGGTGGCAGACCTGAGCAGGTCGGTACGCAGTGGCCTGAAGGACTTTCTCACCGACAAGGGGCTTTCGGTGTCCTCCGGCGGCCAGCCGTTTCTGAAGCGTCAGGAACAGCAGGACAGCTCCGCCGCAGGAGGCGGTCTTTATGCACAGTCCGCTCCGGCCGGACAGCAGGCAGGCGGCCTGACCGGCGAACAGCAGGTGATGACGGTGATAAACCGCACGGTCAGGAACGGTGAGGAAATTACCTCCCAGGGCTCCGTGATGGTTTGCGGCAACGTAAACCCGGGGGCCAAGATTGTGGCGGCCGGCAGTATTGATGTGCGCGGCAGCTGCCGCGGCATTGTTCACGCCGGGGCCATGGGGGATTGTCAGGCCTTTGTGGTGGCGGACAGGCTGATGCCGATGCAGATTCGCATTGCCAGCCTGATAGCCCGTTCACCTGATAATCCTGAGAAGAGCGATTATGCAGAGAAGGCGTATATAAAAGACGGTCAGATTATTATTGAACCAATAGAAAGGTAGGATTTTGTTCTGATGAGTGAGGTTATTGTAGTTACATCCGGCAAGGGCGGCGTGGGAAAAACCACCACCACTGCCAATTTGGGCGTGGGTCTGGCCCAGCGCGGCAAGAGCGTAGTTTTGATTGATACCGATACCGGCCTTCGCAACCTGGACCTGCTGCTGGGGCTGGAAAACCGTATCATGTATGATCTGGTAGATGTTACCGAGGGGCGTGTGCCGTACAAGAAGGCGCTGGTGCGCCACAAGAAGTATGAAACCCTGTTTCTGCTGCCTACCTCCCAGATTAAGGATAAGTCAGCGGTCAATCCGGCACAGCTGATGGTGCTGTGCGACGAGCTTCGCAAGGAGTATGATTATGTCATCATTGACTGTCCTGCCGGTATCGAGCAGGGCTTCAAGACTGCTATTGCGGC
Organism: Anaerovibrio sp.; assembly: GCF_051866355.1. Taxonomy (GTDB): domain Bacteria; phylum Bacillota; class Negativicutes; order Selenomonadales; family Selenomonadaceae; genus Anaerovibrio. The sequence continues at coordinate 8,071 of NZ_JBJDWZ010000045.1, forward strand.
GGCTGACCGGGCGATTGTGGTAACCATGCCGGAGGTGTCTGCCGTGCGTGATGCAGACAAGATTATCGGTGAGCTGGGACGGGCCGAGAAGGACAATATCAGCCTGATTGTCAACAGGATACGTCCGCAGATGGTGGAGAGCGGCGACATGATGGACATGAGCGATATTGATGATATTCTTTCCATCAAGTGCATTGGCCAGATTCCGGATGATGAGATGGTGGTTACCTCCGCCAACCGCGGTGAGCCGCTGGTGGGCAACCAGAAATCCCAGGCCGGTATAGCGTATGAAAACATCGTCCGCCGCCTGCTGGGGGAGGACGTGCCTTTTATGACCTTTGCCAAGGATGGTTTTTTCTCACGCTTGAAGAAAGCCCTGGGAATATAAGGAGGTCGTGATATGCTGGATTCACTTTTAAGCATTTTTAAAAAGGAAAAATCTGGTAAGGTTGCCAAGAAGCGTTTGCAGATGGTGCTGATTCAGGATCGTGCCAGTGTATCCCCTGAGGTTATGGAGAAGCTCAGGGACGATATCATCAAGGTAATTTCCAAGTATATGGTAATCAATCAGAGCGATATGGAGATTTCGCTGGAAAATGTAGAGGATTCGGTGGCTCTGGTGGCCAATATTCCGGTACAGAATATGCGTCATCACTGAGCCGCGGCCAAAAGGCGCCGGTGCAGAAGCTGCATTGGCGTTTTTTGTTGTTATTTTTTCTGCTTCGTGCTATCATTATGAGGTTAAGATAAAATTATTTTCATGGCTGTGAGTGGAGGGATTGGCCTTGTTTTTGGATAAAAAGCTGCTGCGCAAGATGGACGTGAAGCTTCTGCTGGCGGTGACGGCGATAATCATTATAAGCCTGATTGTGATTGGCAGTGCTACCCACGTAAATACGCCCAGCGAGGAACGCTACTGGTTCGTGCAGAGGCAGGGAGTTTTTGCCCTGATTAATGCAGGCATCGCCATATTGCTGATGAATTTTGATTACAAGATGCTGCAGCGCTATGGACACAAGATGTATATTTTCAACCTGATTATGCTGCTGGCGGTAATGTTTGTGGGGCAGTCGGCGCTGGGGGCCCAGCGCTGGATTCAGCTGGGGCCTGTCACCCTGCAGCCATCGGAGTTTTCCAAGATTATCATGATCGTGTCGCTGGCGGCTCTTTTGCAGGACAAGATAGGCAAGCTGAACACCCTGTCCGACCTTTTGCCGGTGGCGGCCTATGTGGGGGTCCCCTTTATCCTTGTCATGAAACAGCCGGATCTGGGAACCTCGCTGGTTTTTATGGCGATTTTTTTTGGCATGATTTTTGCCTGCGGCATCAAACTGAAGCTGCTGGCGGGCATCTTTGGCACGGGGCTGGCCTGCATGCCGCTTTTGTGGCATGTGCTGAAGGACTATCAGAAGATGAGGATAATGGTCTTTCTTGACCCGAATGTTGACCCGCTGGGCTCCGGCTACCACATCATCCAGTCCAAGATTGCCATCGGCTCCGGCATGCTTTTTGGCAAGGGGCTGTTTGAGGGAACCCAGAGCCAGCTGAATTTCCTGCCGGAGAACCATACGGACTTTATCTTTGCGGTGGTGGGCGAGGAATGGGGCTTTATCGGCACGCTGGTACTGCTTCTCCTGTATCTGGTGGTTCTGTGGCGGGGCATCAGGATTGCCCGGCAGGCCCAGGACAATTTCGGCATGCTGCTGGCGGTGGGCATTACCTCCATGCTGGCCTTCCATGTGCTGGTAAATGTGGGCATGACTGCCGGTATCATGCCGGTTACAGGTATTCCACTGCCCTTTATGAGCTATGGCGTCAGTGCGCTGACGACCAATATTTTGGCGATTACGATACTGCTGAATATATATCTGCGCAATCAGAAGCTGCAGTTTTAAGGCTGATATAACGAGGCCGATATAATAAGGAAAGAGGTATGAGCATTGATTATAAATTTGGAACCTGAGATTTTGCAGGCGGTGGAAAAGCCGGCCCGCTACACGGGTCATGAGCTGAATGCCGTTCACAAGGACTGGGATGCTGTGCCGTGCCATTTTGCCCTTGCCCTGCCGGATGTGTATGAGGTGGGGATGTCCAACCTGGGGCTGAAAATTCTCTACGAGGTGCTGAACAGCAGGGAGGATACGGCCTGTGAACGTGTGTATGCCCCGTGGGTGGATATGGAGGCCGCTATGCGGGAGAGGGAGCTTCCCCTGTTTTCGCTGGAGAGCTTTCACGCCATCAGGGATTTTGATTTTCTGGGCTTTTCCCTGCAGTATGAAATGATTTATTCCAACATACTGAACATGCTGAATCTGGCAGGTATCCATATCTGGAGCGGTGACAGGGGCGAGGACGAGCCTTTTGTCGTAGGTGGCGGCCCTTGTGTCTACAACACGGAGCCGATTGCTGATTTTTTTGATTTCTTTATTGTGGGCGAGGGGGAAGAGCTGATTGGCGAGGTGGCCGCCCTCTTTAGCGAGTGGAAAAAGGCAGGGCGTCCTGACGGCCGCAGGGGCTTTTTAAAGCGCGTGGCCGGGCTGGATGGTATCTACGTGCCGTCGTTTTATCGCGTCGAATACAATGAGCAGGGCCTGTTTGCCTCCATTGAGCCGACGGAGCCGGAGGCGAGGCCGGTGATTTACAAGCGGCTGATTAAGGACATGGACGCGGTGCCTTTTGTGGAGAAGCCGGTTCTGCCGTATATTGATATTGTCCATGACCGCATCATGCTGGAGCTGTTCAGGGGCTGTACCAGAGGATGCCGCTTCTGTCAGGCAGGCACTTCCTACCGCCCTATCCGGGAGCGGAGCCGCAAAAGGCTCAGGGAGCTGGCGCGGAAGCTGGCGGATTCCACCGGCTACAACGAGATGTCCCTGACCTCCCTGAGCTCGGCGGATTATTCCTGCCTGGGCGAGCTGGTGGATGACCTGTTTGCGGATTTTCGTGATGAAAAGGTGAGCTTTTCCCTGCCATCCCTGCGCATAGACAGCTTTTCCATTGATTTGGCCCATAAGCTGCAACAGGTGAGAAAAAGCGGCCTGACCTTTGCGCCGGAGGCCGGTACCCAGAGATTGAGGGATGTAATCAACAAGGGCGTCACCGAGGAAAACCTCATGGGAGCGGTGGAGGCCGCCTTCCGGCAGGGCTGGAAGCAGGTGAAGCTGTACTTCATGATGGGGCTTCCTACGGAAACCGATGAGGACGTCGTGGGGATTGCCAGGCTGGCGGAGAAGGTGGCGCAGAAGTACAAGGAGGTTACCGGCAAATGGGGCGTTACCGTCACCATCAGCGTGTCCTGCTTTGTACCGAAGCCGCATACGCCTTTCCAGTGGTATGGGCAGGTGCCGCGGGAAGAGTTTGAGCGCCGCCAGCGCCTGCTGCGCAGCAGCATAAAGGAGCGGGCCGTCAAGTTCAACTACCATGAGGCCAGCGTCAGCGTGCTGGAAGGAGCTATCGCCCGCGGCGACCGCCGCATCAGCCGGGTTATCTATCAGGCCTGGCAGGACGGGGCGAAGTTTGACGGCTGGACGGATCATTTCAAGAATGATGTGTGGCTGGCCGCCTTTGAAAAGTGCGGCATAGACCTGACCCTGTACAACCAGCGCACCCGCGAGAGAAGTGAAAAACTGCCCTGGGAGCACACTACGCCGGGCGTAAGCAAGGAATTCCTGCTCCGTGAGTACAAGAAGGCGCTGGCAGGGGAGCTGACGGAGGACTGCCGCCGGGGCAAATGCTCTGCCTGCGGCGTGTGCCCGTCGCTGGATGCAAAAATCGTGGACTGGAGGCGGGAGCATGTATAAATATCGGGCTGAGATTACCAAGGGTGAGGAAATCCGCTATATTTCCCATCTGGATTATGCCGGGGTGATGGAGCGCGCTATCCGCCGCGCCAAACTGCCTGCGGCCTATTCCGAGGGGTTCAACCCTCATATCAAGCTGGCCTTTGCCTCCGCCCTGTCGCTGGGAGTAATCAGCGATGCGGAGTACATGGATTTTGAGCTGACCAAGCCCCTCTGCCAGCCGGAGGTTTTTGAAAAGCTGAGCAGGGCCCTGCCGGAGGGAGTGAAGCTCCTGCGCCTGAAACCTGTGCGGGAGCCGAAGCCCTGCAAAGGGAAGAAGCACAAGGCGCTGATGGCAGAGGTGGAGGAAGCGGAGTACGAGCTTTTACTGCCTATGACGGAGGGGGCGGCATGGGACAGCGCCCTCGCCGCTGTCAGGGCTTATAATGAAGCAAAGGAAGCCTTCGTGCATCGTGTTACCCCGAAAACGGACAAGCTGATAGAGACGAAGCAGTACATGCTGCAGCCTGTGAAGCTGTCCATGGCGGGAGATCTGCTGAAACTGCACATGGATATTGCCATTACCCAGACCGGCAGTGTCAAGCCGGGAGAGGTGCTGGAGCTTCTGGTGCAGGAATACGGCCTGCCGGGCGACACGGGCCGGGTGCTTATCAGGCGCACTGCCATGAAGGGAAAGGGCAGGCCGCTGATTGATTTGGTATAGTGAAGTAAAGGAAGGACTTTTATGAGGTCTATTATCGTCAATGTGATGCCGGAGGAAACCAGAATAGCCGTGGCAGAGGAAGGTGAGCTGGTCGGTCTGGAGCTGGAGCGTCCCCGCCATTCCCATCTGGTAGGCAACATATACAAAGGAATCGTGCAGAATGTACTGCCGGGCATGCAGGCCGCCTTTGTGGATATAGGCCGGGGCAAAAATGCCTTTCTGTATATCGGTGATGGCAAAATGGCGGACGGCTCCGGTGAGGACAGGAAAAAAATCCACATCGGGCAGGTTCTGCCGGTGCAGATTACCAAGGACGAGGTGGGCAGTAAGGGGCCGCGGGCTACCCTGCACCTGACGATTCCCGGCCGCAACGTGGTGCTGATGCCGAAGTCGGCCTACATAGGCACGTCCCATCGCATTGATTCCGAGGATGAGCGCAGGAGGCTGTACGAGATTGTCAGCCGGGCCTGTCCGGAGGGGATGGGCGTGATCATCCGCACGGCGGCGGTGGGGCAGAGCCGGGAGAGCATCGAGCGCGATATCCGTTATCTGGTCAGGATATGGCAGTCCATCGAGGCGCGGGAAAAGCTCACGAAGAACACGGGGCTTCTGTACCGCGACGTGGATCTGGTCATACGCATCGTCAGGGACATCTTCAATGATGATGTGGCGCAGATGGTCATAGATGATGCTTCTGTCTGCCGCCGGGTCAGGGAGCTTTTGAAGGATATTGATGCAGGCTGGGCTGACAGGGTGCAGTTCTACGAGGGCAGGAAGATATTTGCGGAGTACGGCATTGAAGAGGAAATTGCCAAGCTGGAAAGCCGCTATGTGGAGCTGAAATCGGGTGGCTTTCTGGTGATTGACAAGACCGAGGCCATGACCGTAATCGATGTGAATACGGGGAGCTTCGTCGGTGACCTGAATCTGGCTGAAACGGCTTTTGCCCTGAATCGCGAGGCCGCGGCAGAAATCATGAAACAGCTCCGGCTACGGGATATCGGCGGCATTATTCTGGTGGATTTCATCGACATGGAAAAGGAGGAGCACAACAGGGAGCTGCTGTTGCAGCTGCGCCAGCTGGCACAGCTGGACAGGGTCAAGACCAATGTGGTGGACATCACCTCACTGGGACTGGTGGAGATTACCCGAAAGAAGTCACGCCACAATGTGGAGAATCTCCTGCATGCGGTCTGCCCGCTGTGCGAGGGCTCCGGCAGGGTGCTGTCACCGGAAACGGTGGCTGTCAGAATCTGCCGTGACATCCGCCGCATCGAGGGCAGGAAGCACGTGGCGGAGGGCTATCTGGTACAGCTGTCGCCGGAAACAGCCAATCAGCTGAAGGGGACGGATTTTTTTGCCGGCCTGTGCAGGGAGCTGGGGATTTCCGTGGCCATAGAGGCCACGCGGGAGGTTTCGCCGGGCTGTTACGTGCTTTTGCAAAAATAAATATAGCCGGGCTTCCTGTTGTCCAGTCCTTTGTTGAGGCGTATATTCTGGAAAAACTGTATACGAGGAGGTATCAGTATGGACAAGAAATTGGAAGAACGGATGGAGAAGGAAGACTGCCGCAGGCAGTCAGGGGGAAGCAAGGCCGGTATTTATGCCGGTGCGGTGCTGTTGTTAATCGGCGTGGCCCTCATGGTGATGAAGGGAATGAGCCAGGAGTACATCGATGCTGACGGCATCCTGCATGAAAGGTTCTTTCTGTTGCCGCTGGCCGCCCTGTGCTTTTTGGGCGGACTGGCCACCCTTGCCGTGACAGGACTGCGCAGGCTGTTCGGAAAATAGGCAGTCCGCCCGGGGAAAATGGCGGCATTTTCCCCGGGCAGGGGGCGGATTGCAAATATTTTGTATACATGCTGAAAACGTATAAAAAATATAGCCAAATGATGTGTTGTATGTTATAGTAGTAAGTGTGAAAAACAGATATGCCTTAGATTTTGCTTATGAGGTGATTGCAATGCTTAAAGAATTAGCTTACTACGATGGAAAGATTGGTACCCCTGACGAGGTAATGATTCCATTCAATGACCGTTCACATTTCTTTGGCGATGGCGTTTATGACGCCACTATCGGCGGCAACCATGTTGTTTATCTTCTGGAGGACCATCTGGACCGCTTCTACACCAGCGCAAACTATTTTGACATCAAGGTGCCTATGGGCAAGCGGGAGCTGGGAGAGCTTCTCACTGACCTTCTGCGCCAGGTGGAAGGGGAAACCCATTTTGTGTACTGGCAGGTAACCCGCGGCGTGGCTCCCCGTGACCATGCCTATGGCAAGGATATGCCGGGCAAGCTGTGGGTGTGGATTAAGCAGTCCAAGGCCGGTGACCCGGATAAGGAGCTGAAGCTGATTGTCCGCCCTGATACGCGTTTCCAGCATGGCAACGCCAAGACCCTGAACCTCCTGCCTGCCGTTGTGGGCACCGAGGCGGCTGTCCGTGCCGGAGCTGACGAGTGCGTACTGCATCGCGACGGCTTCGTTACCGAGTGCTGTCACAGCAACATCCAGATTTTGAAGGATGGCATGCTGATTGCCCATCCTGATGACCAGTTTATCCTGCGGGGCATTGCCAAGACCCACATGATTGAGGCGTGCCGCAGGCTGGGAATTACCGTGATGGAGCGTCCTTTCAGTCTGGAGGAAATGTACGATGCCGATGAGGTTATCGTGACGGCTTCTTCCAAGATGTGCCAGCACGCCTGCGAGATTGAGGGCAGGAAGGTAGGCGGCAAGGACCCTGAGACACTGCACCGCATTGAAAAGGCAGTTATTCAGGAGTATCTTGATTATACCGGCAAGGCAACCCTGCTGGACTAAAAGTAAATATTGTGTTTTGTTGGAATGGGCCAATCGGCTGATATGAATAGCTTTCTATCAGTTGATGGCCCTTTATTGTTTTTTCGGGCAAAGTTTTTCACAATGTATGTAATAAATATATTTTTGATAAACTTCATGAATTTTGGAGGAGTATCATGAGCTGTGTAGATTTGAACTGTGATCTGGGCGAGAGCTTTGGGGCGTATACCATGGGGATGGATGAGGCGGTGATTCCTCATGTTACCTCTATCAATGTGGCCTGCGGCTACCATGCCGGGGACCCTGTGACCATGGAGAAGACCATGGCGCTGGCGGCGAGGTACGGCGTGGCCGTGGGGGCGCATCCCGGCTTTCCTGATTTGCTGGGCTTCGGGCGGCGGCCTATGACGGTGACGCCGGAGGAGGCCGGTGCTTATGTGAAGTATCAGATGGGAGCCCTGATGGCCTTTGCAAAGGGCCACGGGCTGAAACTACAGCATGTGAAGCCACACGGGGCGCTGTACAACATGGCCGCCAAGGATGAAAAGCTGGCACGGGCTATTGCAGAAGCGATTGCCAGTGTGGACAAGGGCATTTATCTCATGGGGCTGGCCGGTTCAGTGATGCTCACGGAGGCGGAGAAGGCAGGCCTGCCTGTCATCAGCGAGGTTTTTGCTGACCGTGCCTACAATGATGATGGTTCCCTGGTCAATCGCAAACTGCCGGGGGCGGTTATTCACGATGCGGATGAGGCGGCCGCCAGGGCAGTGAAAATGGCAAAGGAAAACAAGGTGGTCAGCATTGATGGCAAGGTTATTGACATCAGGGCGGACAGTATCTGCGTGCATGGTGATAATGCGGCGGCTATCGAGCTGGTGAAGAAAATCCGCGCATCCCTGACGGCAGAAGGAATTTCCGTGCAGAATTTTCAGGCGTAGCTACGGGCAGGCGGTTGTCCGATATCGCCTGATATAGAGCATTTGCCGTATACGGGGCATTTGACCATTAAAAGCAGTTATCCGCTGTGAGAAGGAAATGGGGGGACAGGCTTGGCAGAGACGGCTATTCCTGCCGGGGTGCGCTTTCTGGTGCTGGGCGACAGCGCGGTTTCCGTGGAGTTCGGGCAGGAAATAAAAATTGAAATCAATCGAAAGGTCATGGCACTGCAAGGCTGTGTGGAAAGGGCAGTGGCAGATGGGGCGCTTTCAGGAATCGTGGAAACGGTTCCCACCTATTGCTCCCTGATGATAGTGTACGATCCGCTGGTGCTGGGCTATGATGAACTGGTGGAGAAGCTGGCGGCTATTATCGGCAGTATAAGGCTGGCCGGCGAAGGGGAAAAGCAGGTGGTGGAAATTCCCGTGGTGTACGGGGGCGAGTACGGCCCTGACCTTGAGGAAGTGGCCGCCGCCCACGGCATGACGGCAGAGGAAGTAATCCGGCTCCATGCCGCGCCGGAGTACCCTGTATATATGCTGGGGTTTGTGGCCGGTTTTCCTTATCTGGGAGGCATGGACGAGCGTCTGGCTACGCCGCGGAAAAAGTCGCCGCGGCTGAGGATTGCCGCAGGCAGTGTGGGCATTGCCGGAGGGCAGACGGGGATTTATTCCGTGGAGTCGCCCGGCGGCTGGCAGATTATCGGCCGCACGCCGCTGAAGCTGTACGACGCGGAGAGTGAAAATCCCGTACTGCTGTCGGCAGGCAGTTATGTGAAATTCAAGCCTGTTTCAGAGGCGGAATATAAGGCGATGATAAAATGAGCAGATGTGTGCAGGCGGGTGGCAGGACAATAGTTAATGAGACAGCAGGTGGCGAGATGGAAGGCATGGCAGATATGACAGGTATCAGGGTAGTAAATGGCGGCATGCTGACTACCGTGCAGGATAGGGGCAGATACGGCTATCAGGCCAGCGGCATGCAGGTGTCAGGCGTCATGGACATGCCGTCGGCCCTGCTGGCAAATGCCCTGGTGGGCAATGAGGAGCTTTCAGGTGAGGCAGCTGTGCTGGAAACCACCTATCTGGGGCCGGAGCTGGAATTCAGGCAGGATGCGCTGGCCGCTGTTGCCGGAGGTATGCCTGATGTACTGCTGGATGGCGTGCCTGTGCGCCCCTACAGTGCCATAGACGTTAAGGCAGGGCAGAGGCTCAGGGTGGCCGCGCAAAAATCCGGCATCAGGGCATATATTGCAGTGTCGGGTGGCTTTGCCACAGCCAAGGCACTTGGCAGCAGGGCCACCAATTTGAAGCTGGGGCTGGGCGGCTATATGGGGCGCAAGCTGGAAGCTGGTGATATACTGCCTGTGGGCACGCCCGGAGGGTATGCGGCAAAGGCCCTGTCAGGCAGGGCAGGGCTTCGGAAGGTGCCGGAAAGCTATGTGGATACATTGGTGAACAGAGGTGTTGCAGCTGGTGCTGACGGCGGCAAAATCAGGCAGATAAGGGTGATTCCGGGGCCGCAGGAGGATTATTTTTCCCAGAGCTCCATTGATGGCTTTGCGGCTTCCGTCTATACGGTTTCCAATGATTCTGACCGCATGGGCTACAGGTTACAGGGCTTGGCGATAGAAAAGTCAAGACAGCAGGATTTGATTACGGATGGCATAGCCTTTGGCTCCATCCAGATACCGCCGGACGGACAGCCCATCGTCATGCTGGCGGACCATCAGACCACAGGCGGCTATCCGAAGCTGGCCACGGTGGCAACAGTGGATTTGCCGCTGATGGCGCAGTCCATGCCCGGGGACAGTCTGCAGTTCCGGATAATTTCCGTGCAGGAGGCGCAAGGGCTTTTGCGGCAGCAGCATGGCGAATTGGCAGAGGTCATCCGGCAAATGAAGGAGCAGTCCGCTATGGCCGGGAACGCCCGGCAAATGAAGGGACAGGCTGTTATGCCGGTATCTGCCGCCGGGGGCAGGCAGTTCCGGCTGAAAATAGATGGCGAAGTTTTTGATGTGATTATAAGGCAGGAGTGATTTTCATGGCAGATTATAGCAATGCAATGCCGGAGGATGTGTGGCTGAAAATAAGAAGCGGTGAAATCACCGGTCAGACTTCCGGCATGTGCAACGGCTATGCACAGGCAAATCTGGTGATTATGCCGGAGAAATACGCCGGGGATTTCGAGCAGTTTGCCCGGCAAAATCCAAAGCCGTGCCCGCTCTTGGAGGTAATCCATGGCAGCAGGTATGTGCAGGATATGGGCAAAGGGGCGGACATCCTGACGGATATTCCCAAGTACCGTATTTTTGAAAACGGTGTGCTGGTGAAAGAGGTGACGGATGCCACGCCTTATTGGCAGGAGGATATGGCTGTGTTCCTGATTGGCTGCAGCTTTTCCTTTGAGGAAGCCTTGATGAAGGCCGGTATCGATGTGCGCCATATCTCCATGGGACGCAATGTACCCATGTTCCGCACCAAGGTTATGACCAGTCCTGCCGGGCCGTTTAAAGGGGAGCTGGTGGTCAGCATGCGGCCTATGACGCCGGAGGATGCAGAGAGAGCCAACGAGATTACGGGGCGTTTTCCAAATGTGCATGGTGCGCCTGTAAATATCGGGGAGCCGGAGAAGCTGGGCATTACGGATTTGATGAAGCCGGATTACGGGGACCCGGTGGATATCCTGCCGGGGGAGATTCCTGTTTTCTGGGGTTGCGGCGTAACGCCTCAGTCGGTGATTGAGCATGCGAAGCTGCCACTGGTGATTACCCATGCCCCGGGGCATATGTTCATCACCAATATGAGAAATGATGAGGTTAATGACTTCCTCGAAAATAAGAAAAAAATATAATCGAAATCGTAAAGATATACTACAGATGTATGTTATAAGCGGATTGAATTGAGAGGTGTGTTTGCTGTGGGCTTTTTTAATAAACTAGATGAAGCAATGCGATATGATCCGGGGAACAGGGGGCTTTTAGCCAATGCGCCTGCCAACCCCTTGGAAAGACTGCAGGAAGCCTTGACGAAGATTACGGGAGTGGTTATCCTGACCGGCTTTCCGGTGAGGCTGGGACTGCACAATTTTACAGGGGAGACGGACGGGCCCCTGGGGGCGGCCAATCTTGCCTTTGCCTTTGAGTCCATCGGTGTACCGGTGTGGCTGCTGACTGACGAGGAAGCCTATTGGGTGGTAAATGCGGCGGTGACAAGGCGGGGCTGTAAATGCCGTCCTCTCATGCTGCCAAGGTATGAGGCAGATGAATTTATTGCCGCCCAGCTGGATGCCATCAAACCCAGCCATGTGCTGACTATTGAGCGTCCCGGCAAGGCGCGGGACGGGCATTACCACAATATGCGGGGGGGCATTATTGATGCCATGTTCGTGGATGCTTCCAGCATCATTGAGGCCGCCAGGGAACGGGGCATTACTACTATCTCCATCGGCGACGGCGGTAACGAAATCGGCATGGGTGCCCTGGCGGAGACTATAGAAAAGTACGTCCCTCACGGTGAAGCTATCTGTGCCAGGGAGGTGGCAGATATAGCCCTTATCAGCGGGGTTTCCAACTGGTGGGGCTGGGGCGTCAGTGCCCTGCTGTCCAGAATGTACGGCATCAATCTGCTTCCTTCTGACGATATGGAGCGGGGCATGCTGCATGACATGGTGCTGGCAGGCAGTGTGGATGGCTGTACCAAAAGGCCGGAGGAAACGGTGGACAACCTTTCCATGGAGGTCCATCTGGGAGTTTTGAATAATGTCAGGGCGGCCATGCTGGAAAAATAAGGCGGCAAATCAGCTTTGCAGGCAAATCCGTCAGCAGGATACTGCATCGGCTGGCTGTTTTATGGAATAAATTCGTGGCGGCATTAATAATGATAATATAAAAAACTCGAAAAACTGCAAAAAAACGGTGCAGGGGGTGTTTCTCTGACCGCTTTTTTTGTGGGAGATTTTCAGGCTTTTGATTATTTTTTGTCTATCGGGTGTGGAGTTGAAAATTTAAAGTATTCGTGCAGTGGACTGGTTTGACGGTTGTGCTGAAAGACTATAAAATATGTTCACTGCATTT
>NZ_JBJDWZ010000046.1:0-3529 GCF_051866355.1 Anaerovibrio sp.
TGGTGGAGTTGCCGGAGGTGCTGATGCCGATGAGGATATCCTCCGGGCGGCCCAGTCCCAGTACCTGCTGGGCCATAGCCAGGTCAGGCGCCTGGTCGTTGGCAAAGGCGCTGTTCAGCGCCACCGCGTTCATCAGGGAGATGGCCGGCAGGGCGCCCTGAAGGTTCTGCCGCAGATAATCCGCTTCATGAGGGCAGGTTTCCTGCATTTTTGCATACAGCTCGTCGCTGATAGGGCGTTTCTTGACAAAGCCCTTCATCAGCTCGCCTACAATATGCTCCGCATCGGAGGCACTGCCGCCGTTGCCGCAGACGATGACCTTGCCGCCTTCCCTGTAGGCGGTGCAGATGGCCTCCACGGCTTCGGTAAGGGATTGGCGGCATACGCCCAGGGCAGGGTAACGCTCAATCAGGTTGTCAATTTTGGCAAAAGTGGTATCTTTCATATATCTTCAGTCCTTTCTGCTGGCGATTTCTCACGCTCTTCATTTTCCTGTCAGCATATCTGACAATACATCCTGCTGCGCAACTTACAGTACAACTGATAGCATGGCTAATAATATATTCTAATAGTATATTAATGCAAAATGAGAAAAATTGCAATTTATATATGTCTATGATATAATTGAACAGTATTTGAAAAGTCAAAAAGTAAAATTTGTGAAAACCAAATTTTATAAGGCTGAGGCCATGAAACTGCGGGGCTGTGCAGTGATGCAGTTATACGGTTACGTGGCCGGGTGGCTACAGGGTTATATGGCCGTGCAGGTATGTGGCTGTACAGCTGTGAAGATTGTAGATGTGTAGAAATGAGGTTGAAAATATGTCACAGAGAATGACATTGAATGAGGTAATCAGTGAGTATGGCGTGCCGCAGATAAAGCTGGATATTCACGCCAGGGCAAGCGAGTGCCAGAAGCTGCGTGAAAAGCTGATGGACATTGTCAAGCTCAGCGGAGCAAAGGAGCAGGGGTATCTGGATATCGACTGCAAGCTGTATATTGACGTGGACGATATTGACCGCTATCTGTCCGGCGAGCTGGACACCCTGGGAGAGCTTTATGCTTTTCCGGAGGATATCAAGGCCTATAAGGAGGATTAAGAGGATATGAAGATGAAAAAAATAGGCGCCGTGCTGGTGGCGGCGGCCTTCCTGTTTTCTGCGTCTGCCGGTGTGGCCGATGCGGCTAAGGGTGGTGCCAGAATCTCGGTACCGAAGGTTTCCGCGCCAAAGGTGTCTGCACCAAAGACATCCGCGCCTGCGGCCAAGAAGGCTGACAAGCCAAATCAGGAGTATGCTCCGTCCAAGAAGGCAAGCGACCTGAAGGACAAGACACCGGCGGCCAAGGCAAATAACAGCGTTGCGAATAATGCGGCGGCAGCCAATACCGGTACCCGCTGGGGCAATGCCCTGCGCACCATGGGCCTGCTGGCGGGCGGCATGATGCTGGGCAGCATGCTGGGACACCTCTTCGGCTTCGGCGGCGGCTTTCTGGCGGATGCGCTGGGTGTGCTGTTCAACGTGATTTTTGTCGTTGTTGCCGTCAAGGTGATTATGATGCTGGTGCGCCGTTTTTTTGGCAAGAAAAATGAGCAGTCAGGCAATAGCGGCTACGAAAGCTATGAGAACAGTGCGCCATCCTACCATCAGGGCAGTGCCGTGGACAACGGCCCGGTTGTTACTGACATCCGCCGCGACGGTGACGGACTGGTGAACGTATCCCCGGTGGGCAAGGGAATTGGCATCGACTATGACCCAAAATCCACGGCAGATAAGTATCGCCGCATGTGATGGGAAAGCAATATAACCATGCAGGTCCGTAGATAAATTGAATGGCATAACCATAACCACGAAAACACGCTCTCGCTCCTAGCTGTGCCTCGCGTTACTAACATTCATCTATCGCGTCTGTGACGCTCTGATGAATGAAGTAACGAGGCGCAACAAGGGTTTTCTAAGGTTACGGTTATGCCATTTTGTTCGTGCCGGTATGATATGGTGACATAGCTATTTATTGGCCGCGGAAATGATTTTTTGCAGCTCCCGTACCTGATTGAGATGGGTCTCGTAGTCCAGGTCATTGGCATCGTACTGCATGCGCTTTTTCAGCTCATCAATCCGTGCCTGCAGCCTGCTGCGTACTTCGGGACTAAGTGCCATGTGCAGAATCTCCTTTACAGTAAAAAGTGAAACGCTGAATGTCGTGCAACGCACATCAGACAACGTACATTGTATAACAAAAGTACCCTGTTTTCAAGGCCTGCCGAGGGGCTGACCGGAGCAGGCGCATAAGAAAAATGCCGTACAGCTCGTGGCTGGTACGGCATTTTTCTCATTGGTGAGTTGTGTATATTTTGGAGAGTATGTAAAAATAGTGAAAAGCAATTAGAATAAATCAATCAGAGAAAAGGGAGGTGGACAGGTAGCGGTCACCGGTGTCCGGCAGCAGGGCTACGATGGTCTTTCCCTTGTTGGAAGGGCGTTTTGCCAGCTGTACGGCGGCGGCCAGGGCCGCGCCGGAGGAAATGCCGATGAGTACGCCCTCTGCCTGAGAGAACTGGCGGCCAAACTTGAAGGCGTCCTCGTTCTCCACAGGAATAATCTCGTCATAAATCTTGGTATTCAGGGTGTCAGGCACAAAGCCTGCGCCGATGCCCTGAATCTTGTGAGGGCCGGCAGTACCCTTGCTGAGTACAGGGGAGGTAGCTGGTTCCACAGCTACAACCTTCACGTCAGGGTTCTTGCTCTTGAGGTATTCGCCGGTACCGCTGAGGGTGCCGCCGGTGCCTACGCCTGCCACAAAGAAATCAACCTTGCCCTCGGCATCCTCCCAGATTTCCGGGCCGGTGGTTGCCTTGTGGGTGGCAGGGTTGGCCTGATTGGTAAACTGGGACGGGATGTAGGAATGAGGGATGGAAGCGGCCAACTCCTCGGCCTTGGCAATAGCACCCTTCATGCCCTTGGCTCCATCGGTCAGGACAATCTCGGCGCCGTAGGCCTTCAAAAGATTGCGGCGCTCCACGGACATGGTTTCCGGCATGGTGAGAATGGCTCTGTAGCCGCGGGCAGCCGCTACGCTGGCCAGGCCGATGCCGGTGTTGCCGCTGGTAGGCTCGATGATGACGGAATCCTTCGTGAGCTTGCCCTCGGCCTCTGCCTTTTCAATCATGGCCTTGGCAATGCGGTCCTTGACACTGCCTGCCGGGTTGAAATACTCCAGCTTCACGAGGATATCTGCCTCCAGCCCGTTGACCTTGATGAAGTTGTTGGCCCGCAGCAGAGGCGTGTGGCCGATAAGTTCTGTTACACTGTTATATACCTTTGACATAAAAACATCTCCTTAGAATATCTCAAAAACTTTATAAACATATATGATTGATATGCTTATATAATAAACCCGATTATCTACTTTGTCAATAGGTAAATGAAAATTTTTTATAAAACCTATTATTACTGTATGATATATTGATTTTATAGGCGTTTTTTGGTATTATATAGGAAGCAGAATTTATGTTGAAAGGATTGGTTA
>NZ_JBJDWZ010000047.1:0-6777 GCF_051866355.1 Anaerovibrio sp.
GATATTTTCTGGGGCGGTTCCCTGAACACCATGAAGCCGAAGGCTGATTTGTTTGAGGATTATACTTCTGTGAACGAGGAGCATATTCAGCCGGCCTTCAAGAATACCGAGGGGCCTCTTACCCGATTTACCGATATTCCAAGCGTTATCATGGTAAATACCAACCTGATTGGGGACATCAAGGTTGAAGGCTATGAGGATTTGCTGAATCCTGCCCTGAAGGGCAAAATCGCCACGGCTGATCCGTCCAAATCATCCTCTTCCTATGAGCATCTGGTCAATATGCTGTACGCCATGGGCAACGGCAATCCTGATAACGGCTGGGCTTATGTGGAGAAGCTGTGCAGTAATCTGGATGGCAAGCTCCTGTCCGGTTCCTCTGCCGTGTACAAGGGCGTGGCTGACGGTGAGTATGCTGTGGGCCTGACCTTTGAGGAAGGTGGCGCCAAGTATGTGGCTGACGGTGCGCCTGTGAAGCTGGTCTACATGAAGGAGGGCGTAATCTCCAAGCCGGACGGCATCTACATCATCAAGAATGCCAAGCACATGGAAAATGCCAAGAAGTTTATCGACTTTATTACCAGCAAGGAAGCCCAGACCCTGATTGCCCAGAAACTGCATCGCCGCTCCGTCCGCGATGATGTGCCTGCGCCACAGGGATTGCAGGATAAGGCGACCATCAACATCATTCAGGATGATGAAACTGTGGTAAACCAGAACAAGAAGGCATGGCTGGATAAGTTCAAGGATATTTTCACCAGCACCAAGTAAGATGCCTTCAATATGACGTAATTTAACTGACTTTGCGAAGCTGACTGATAACTGCCGTAATCCACTGCGGCAGTTATTTTTTTCGTTGACTCCGTTCAGGCTAAAGATGGGCTGGTTTGCGGCAGTACCCATCCCTTTTCGTGCCTGATAGATACAAAAGTAATCATCGTTATTTATCGCAAAAATATGATAATTCGTCTTTGGCATTTATTACGGTCAAATTATATTTGATGGTTTGATATGGGGCAGATTTGGTTTATAATAGAAACAGGTACTTAAAGCTGTTTAGCTTGAGTTATGGAGGGCAAACAACAACTATATGTAATGGGGTCTTGGGGGTAGCGTATATATAAAGCAAAGGAGGATGCAGATGCAGGATAATATCAAAAATGCCAATGAGCTGGAATTTGCTGTCTTTTGTATTGAAAATCTGGCACAGCGTTTTAATATCACCGGTGCGGAAATGTATCGCCTGCTGGCGGAGAAAAGCAGTATTCTGGCAGATTATATTGTGCCGGGGTATGAAACGCTGCATACTCAGGACAAGGAATATATATTGGACGAGCTGGCTGAGGTTATGCGGGAAAGGGGCATTTCAGTATGATTTTATATCATGGCTCATATTTGGCAATTGTGCATCCGGATTTGCAGCATTCCCGTGCCCGAGTGGATTTTGGCAAAGGTTTTTACACTACGCCTATTTATGAGCAGGCGGAAAAATGGTGTCAGAGAATGAAAACACGTCATCGTCCGGGGATTATTTCCGTGTATGAATTTGATGAAGGGGCATATTCTGAGTTAAAAGTTTTGTCTTTTGAGGATTATTCGGAAGCGTGGCTGGATTTTATTTTGAGCTGCCGCCGGGAGCAGGATAATAGCGAATATGATCTTGTTATAGGCGGTGTGGCAAATGACAAGGTATTTAACACGGTGGAATTGTATTTTGACGGTTTGATTGATAAAAATGAGGCCATCAGGAGATTGCGCTACGAAAAACCTAATTTGCAGGTTTGCTTTCGTACAGCCAGAGCCTTATCTGTATTGAGATTTTTGAGGAGTGAGCAGGTATGTTAGCAAATCCGATTTTATTGCAAAAAAAATATGCGCGAATTGTGGCGCAGTTTGCTCAAGCGGAAAATATATCCATGAGCAGGGCATTGGAGTTTTTTTATCATTCTGTCACTTATGAGCTGATGAGCAAGGGGATTTCTGACATGCATTGCATGAGTGACGGCTATCTGGTAGAGGAATTGCAATTGGAGTATGCAACTGCTTAATCAAAGGTAGAGTTTGATAAGAACTGATACTGGCAATATGTTTTGCATGCAAAAGCCATCCTGGTCTGAATTGCACCCTATCAAGAGGATAATTATAAAATTTCTATGTAAAAAAGAAAGGCTGTTGCTTGATGAAAACCATCAAATGCAACAGTCCTTTTTTGTTAATGCATAGGTTTAATATTCAGTTCTTTTCTCCTTTTCTGATATTCAATAGCGTTACAAACTTTTTTATCAAGCTGATAATATTTTAAAACTTCTAATATACACATATCAGAAGTTTGGGATTCGATATTAGAAAAGTCATTCAGTGTAACGATATTATTGAAACTTTCTTTTTGAATATCAGTAAGATTATTGAGTTTGTTCCACCATTCATCAATCAAGCCTGTTTCATACTCATAGAAATTTCTGTAAATAAGCATTGTTTCAGGCATATACAAACGCTTAAAATATTCTTTTTCGTTTTCTCCAAAAGCTCTTTCAAAAAATTCTTTACCTCTGCCAATTTTTCCCTTGGTAGAGTTCAAAATAGCTGTTACCTCTTGTTTCTAAAAAAACCTTGCCAAAGTAGCTTTATATGGCACGTAGCAGTTCCGGTAGCAGTCAGATGGCATTTAGTGCTACATGAAAGGGTAATGAAAAGGGAATTTTCAAGTTTATTATGGAGTCAATTTAGTTTATAATATAGATAAATTAAATTGCTTCAGGAGAATGTTCAATATTTGGATAAACCGGAGGGCAAGGGGTGAGCTTGTGGGAAATTTTCAGCAGGATATAAGGAAAACCCTGATAAAATACGCGCTGGCACCGATTTTTGTGCTGGCTGTGCTGCTGGCCGTCTTTGCCTGGTGGAGCTGGCAGCATGATGTGGTACAGCGCAGTGAGGAGGCCGGGAGTGTGGCGGCGGAGGTGCTGGACAGGCTGCTTTTGGATTACGGCCAGCGGATTGAATACGTGGCAAACAATGGTGATTTTGCCAATATTCAAGACAACGCGGAGCATCGCCGCGCCCTTTATGAGTGGCTTTATCATGAGGTGAATATCGCTCATGATGACACACGGTTCTTTCTGGTGGACAGGGACGGACGGATTCTGCTGAGCAACCATACGGAGCTGCCTGTTTATTTGCAGTCCATGCCCATGAGCTGGGGAATCTGGCAGCGCATGGCCGCAGGCAGGGACAGGATTATCGCAGAGTTCAGCCCCCGTACCAGCCACAGGAACAGCGACCTGCTGCTGGGCAGGGCGGCTTTGCGGGATGGGGAAATTGAAGGCTACTGGCTGTTTGTGATTTCCGGCAATTATCTTGCCAACGCCATCAGCTCGCCCTATATGGATTTTGCTATGACGAACAGCTTTGGCTATGCCCAGGTGGCAACCAGCCCTGATTTGCAGGCGGGGGAGTTTCAGGCCCTGCCGGAAGCCTTTGCCGGGAAGAACAGGCAGACTGCGGATTTTAACAGGAGGGATTTTTATGTCACCAGCCAGCGAATCGGGGAGAGCGATTTTTACCTGTACAGCGCCATGCCTGTCAGCGATTTGAAGGCCAGATATGAAATGGCGGCGGCGGTGCTCTTAGGGATGCTTTCTATCATGCTGCCGGTGCTTCTCTATCTGGCGCGGCAGGAAAGCAAGGCGCGGGCGAAGGCTGTGGAGGAGCTGAATACCATCTTTGAGATGCGCCAGCTGGAAGCGCAGTTTCATCCCCATTTTATTTTTAATACGCTGGAAAACATCAAGTTCATGATACGGCTGAATCCTGCGGCGGCAGTGAAGATGGTGGTGAATCTGTCCTCGATTTTGCGTTACGGCATCAATAATCTGGTGCAGGAGGTGACGCTGGCAGAGGAGTGGAAATATACCAGGGCCTATCTGGAAATCATGCAGTACCGCTTTGGCAAAAGACTGCACTGCGAGTTTGATTTGCAGGTGGATATGGACAGGGTGAAAATCCCCAAGCTGATTTTTCAGCCGATTTTGGAGAATGCTATCAAGTATGGCGAGGCGGAGGACGGCTCCATCAGCGTGCGGCTGGGAGTGTATGAGATGGAGGGGGAGCTTATTATCAGCGTGGCCAATGGAGGGGCGCCGATACCGCCGGAGCAGATGAAGGCACTGCAGCTGCTTTTGCAGGGCAGGGACAATCCCACGGTGCATACGGGAATCTACAACGTGCATCGCCGCCTGCGCCTGATGTATGGGGAAAAGTACGGCGTGGCGGTTCATTCCGGGGAGCAGGGCGGCACTCTGGTGGAGCTGAAACTGCCTCTATCTATGCGGCAACGGCCGGCGGAGAGGGAAGGAGATGATATGCGGTGCTGAAAATAGCTATTGTGGAGGATGAGGAAATCATCCGCATGGGGCTGGCCTGTACGGTGGACTGGCAGTCCATGGATGCCCGGGTCGTAGGGGAGGCGGCCGATGGCGTGGAAGGGCTGGAAATAGCGGCGGCAGTTCATCCTGATGTGGTGCTGACGGATATCAAGATGCCCCGCATGAACGGGCTGGACATGGCGAAGGTGCTGGCGGAGCGGTATCCGTGGATGAAGGTTGTGTTCCTCACCAGCTATGCGGATTTTGAGTATGCTCGGCAGGCGGTGCGGCTGAATGCCTGCGACTATCTGCTGAAGCCCGTGGATGAGGAGGAGCTGGCCAGTCTTCTGGCGCGGCTCAATCAGGACAAGGCGCTTCATGGGGCTGACAGGCGCGATAGCCCTGCCGATGGCAGTGGCGGGGAAAATGCTGACGGAGCCGCGGAGACTGCCGGGGATGGCAGTACCGGGGCAGACGGGCTGGTGGACTGGCAGGAGCTGCTGATGCATGAGGGGCTCAATGTTTATGTGCGGCAGACGCTGGAAAAAATTCAGGCGGAGTATGCCTCAAGGCTCAGCATAGAGGATTGTGCGGAGGCAATGCAGGTCAGCACCAGCTACCTGAGCCGCAAGCTAAAAGAAGCCACCGGCCATACCTTTGGCACACTGCTGGCGCGCTACAGGCTGCAGGAAGCGCTGAAGCTGCTGGAGGATGGCAGGTACAAGGTCTACGAGGTGGCAGAGCATACGGGCTTCGGGGAGTACAAGAATTTCTGTCAGGTGTTTAAAAAGTACCTGTATGTGTCCCCCAAGCGCTACATGCAGGAGCGGGAGCTGAAAATTGTGAAATGATGCAGAATGGTATTGCTTCATCAATGCCGTTTGCAGGTATTGCGGATAGATATTGTTTATTTTTAGGAGGCTGTCGGATGGGTAAATACAGTGATTATGTGCTGATTTCGGATATGGACGGGACACTGCTCAGTTCCAGGCGGGAGGTTTCCAGGGAAAACAGGGAAGCCCTGCGGCGTTTTACGGAGGGGGGCGGCAATTTCTGCGTTGCCACCGGCAGGACGCCGGAGGATACGCGGCAGTTTTTGCAGGGCATTGAGATAAATACCTCCTGCGTGTTTTTTAACGGTGCCATGCTCTATGACTACAGGCAGGATAAAATCACCAGGGCTGTGACCCTGCAGGGGCAGAAATGGCGTGATTTTGCGGCCTTTGCAGTGGAAAGCTTTCCAGATTTGTGCACACAGGTATTTACCTCCGAGGTCTGCTATGTGGTCAGCAGGATTAATCTGGAGGATCCCCTGTGGGAACGCGCCACCTATGAGCATGTTTTCTGCCCTTTGACCGAGGTGACGGACAAGGACTGGCTGAAGCTCATGGTGCACGGGGAGCCTGCGCTTATCCGCCGGATGGCAGCGGCGGCAAAGGAAATGGGCATGGACGAGATTTCCAATAATTTTTTTGCGGCGGATGTCTGCTATGAGTTTGTGGACAAGGAGGCCTCCAAGGGGCACATGCTGAAATACCTGCGCCAGCTGCCTGAGAACAGGGGCAGAAGGATTATTGCCCAGGGGGATTATGGCAATGATACCTATATGCTGGAGATGGCGGATGTGGGCGTGGCTTCCGGCAATGCCCATGAGGATACCAAGGCGGCGGCAGATATTGTGGGCGTGACCTGTGATGAGCATCTGGCCTCATACGTTATCGGCCTGATAGACAAGGGAGAGATTTAATCAGGCATGCCGACCCGGATAAAAGCCGATTAAATTTGGAAACAATTCTTGAATCATACGAAATCATACGATATAATATAAGGTGCGTTAATGTCAGCTGTCCTGCAGGGCGGCTGGCGTTCCGTGGTAGTGCAGTGATGTTTATGGGAGATATGGTCAGATGAGCAAGATGGGATTTTTGGGGCCTCCCGGCACCCACAGCGAAGCGGCGGCTATTCATTTGAACAGCCTGTTGCCGATGCGTTACGGACTGGTACCCTGCGGCAATATTTACGAGGCGATTCATGCCGTGGAGCAGGGTGTGCTGGATTCCTGCCTGGTGCCTGTGGAAAATTCCATTGAGGGCTCCATCAACATCACGCTGGATACCCTGGCCGGCAGTGACCACCTCTGCGTGGTGCGGGAGCTTATCTGGGGTGTCCACAACAATCTCATGGTGAAAAAATCAGAGGTTGAGGGCGTGCCTATCAGGAAGATTTTGTCCCATTCCCAGCCTTTGTCCCAGTGCAGGGATTTTATCCGCTGTAATTATCCGCTGGCGGAGCTGGAGGCTGTGGCCAGTACGGCCATGGCGGCAAAGCTGGTGGCCGAGTCGGAGCCACTGGATGGCTGGGCGGCTATCTGCACCAGGCGGGGCGGCGAGCTGAACGGCCTTGAGCTGGTGGC
>NZ_JBJDWZ010000047.1:6877-20280 GCF_051866355.1 Anaerovibrio sp.
GGGCGGCTATCTGCACCAGGCGGGGCGGCGAGCTGAACGGCCTTGAGCTGGTGGCCTCCAATATCGAGGACAGGGACAATAACTGCACCCGGTTTTATCAGCTGGTAAGCACGGACAAGCGGGCCAAGCTGGAAGAGGACTACGGCAGGGCGGAAAAGTCCCTGCTTATCTGCCAGATTGACGGCAAGGATGCCGGGCGGCTGTGCGAGATACTCATGGAGCTGGCCACCCGCGACGTGAACCTGACGAGGATTGAGTCACGTCCCGCCCGAACAGGACTGGGGGAGTACATCTTCTTCCTCGATGTGGAGATACCGAGGCGGCTGGAAAATCTGGAGGGCGCACTGCAGGGCATCCGCAGAAAGAGCATCTGGCTCCGGCAGCCGGGAGAGTTTCCCGTGATTATGGCTGCGAATAATTAATATATGCATTTTATATGCAAGGAATGGAGCCTGCCGCGGCAGGCTACGATAGAAAGGGGATTTTTATGGTTGTTATTATGCATCCTGATGCAAGTGCAGAGAGTATAAAGGAAGTTATTGAGGCAGTGCAGGAGCTGGGCCTGACTGCCAAGGTCATGGAGGGCGAGTCCCAGAAGATTGTGGGCGTTATCGGTGACAAGGCCAAGATGTGCTGTCTGAACGTGGAGTCCTTCAAGGGCGTGGAGAAGACAGTAAACATTTCCAAGAGCTATAAGCTGGTAAGCCGCGAGTTCCATCCGCAGCCGACCGTGATTGATGTGGACGGCATCAAGATTGGCGATGGCAGTCTGGTGGTTATGGCAGGCCCTTGTGCCGTTGAGTCCAAGGAGCAGCTTCTGGAAGCGGCGCAGATTGCCAAGGCCGGCGGCGCCCAGTTTATCCGCGGCGGCGCCTACAAGCCGAGGACTTCCCCGTATTCCTTCCAGGGTCTGGAAGAGCTGGGCCTGAAGTATCTGGCGGCTGCCCGTGAGGCCACCGGCCTGAAGGTTGTAACCGAGGTTACAGAGGTGGATGCTGTGCCGGTAGTTGCCGAGTATGCAGATGTGCTGCAGATTGGCGCCCGCAACATGCAGAATTTCCGCCTGCTGAAGGAGGTTGGCCGCATTGACAAGCCTGTTATGCTGAAGCGCGGCTTGTCCGCTACCCTGGATGAGTGGCTGAATGCGGCAGAGTATATCATGAGCGAGGGCAACAGCAAGGTTATTTTCTGTGAGCGCGGTATCCGTACCTATGAAACCTATACCAGAAATACCCTTGACCTGAGTGCCGTGGCCGCTATCAAGCATCTTTCCCATCTGCCGATTGTGGTGGACCCTAGCCATGGTACCGGCAAGTGGCGCATGGTCAAGCCGATGAGCTTTGCGGCTGTGGCTGCCGGTGCGGACGGACTGATTATCGAGATGCATCCAAATCCTGCCAAGGCCCTGTCCGACGGCCCTCAGTCCCTGACACCTGAAAGCTATGGCGATCTGATGCAGGATGTGCTGAAGCTGTCCAAGTTTATGCACGAGTCCGGCATCAAGCCGCAGGAAATCTGATATGCTGATATTTTTATAAGGTGGCCTGACATCATGGAAGATAAAAATCCAAAGGCAAGAAACCAATTTAATACTGATATTGATGAACAGCGGCGGATTGATGAGCTCTGGCGGAATATCGACTGCCGCAAGCTGCTGGCCCATGTGAGCCATGATTTGCGTTCGCCCCTCAACAATGTGCTGGGGCTGACGGAGCTGGCGAGGAACAAGTCGGATGACAGGGAGTACGTGGAGTATTGTCTGGAGAAAATTGATGCTTCGGCGCATTTTCTGATGGATATGCTGACGGATGTGCTGTACATTATCCGGCTGGATGCAGGGGACAATATACAGCGCAAGAGCAGCGTTGATCTGAAGGAGCTTTTTGAGTCCCTCAGCGACAGCGCCAGAGCGATGGCCTATGAGAAGCGGCTCAACTTTTTTGCGCATTTTGATGACAAGATTGTGCCGCTGGTGCAGACTGACGGCAGCCGTGTCCGTCAGGTGCTGCAGAATCTCCTTTCCAATGCGGTGAAGTTTACGCCGCGCTTTGGCAGGGTGGACTTTGTGGCAGAACAGCTGGCGGCTGATGCTGATAAGGTGCATATCAGGTTTACGGTGAAGGATACCGGCGTAGGGATTGCCGATGAAATGAAGGATAATATCTTTCTGCCCCTGACCAAGGAATACAGCGGCAGTACCAATGTGTATGGCGGCTCCGGGCTGGGGCTGGCAATCTGCAAGCAGGTGGTTGACCGTCTGGGCGGCACGCTGGATTTTACCAGCAGCAAGGGCTACGGTTCCGAGTTCAGGGTGTGCCTTGATTTTGAACTTGATAAGGAGGCCGTGAGGAAGAAGGCTGATAAGCCGGCGCAGGCGGCGGATTTTTCCGGTAAATATGTGCTTTTGGCAGAGGACAATCATATCAACTGCGAGATTGTCAAGAGATTGCTGACGCGCCGCGGACTGACGGTGGAAACGGCGGAGAACGGTCAGGCGGCCCTGAACAAGTACATGATGAATGCGCCGCGGACATACGACCTGATTCTCATGGATGTGAGAATGCCGTATATGGATGGCTTGAAGGCGGCTCGCATGATAAGGGCCTCCGGCAAGTCAGATGCCAAGACGATTCCGATTATGGCCATGACCGCCAATGCTTATGATGAGGATATTCAGCGGTCCATGGAGGCCGGCATGAATGCTCATCTTGTGAAGCCGGTGGAGCCAAGTGAGCTTTATCGGGCGGTGCAGAGGGCATTGAATGGCGAACTGCAATAGGCATTGCAGATACGGATAATATGTGTAAACGGGCAGGTACAGGTCTGATACATCAGGCTCTGTGCCTGCTTTTTTGCGTCCGTTTTCTGTGCTGTTCTGCCTCCGTTATTTAAATATGTGCAGTTTTTCTGTATGCTGTTTTTTTATGCGTGCCGTTTTCAGGCCTGCTGTTTTTCTGCCTGTCCGATGCTGTTTACAGAAAAAGTTTATATGTGTCTTGTCACATGCAGGATGAAGTGCTATACTGTTCCTTGTATTTTATGTGTGTATGCGTATTTTATTTTGTGCCGCCTGAGTGCGGCGGAAATGGGGACGAGATGACTATTCAGGAAGAAATAAGGAATTTGAAGGCGGAGAAGGATGCTGTTATTCTGGCACACTATTATGTGGCGCCGGAGGTGCAGGAGCTGGCAGACTACGTGGGAGATTCATTTTACCTGAGCAAGGTGGCGGCAGGGCTTGACTGCAAGGTGCTGGTATTCTGCGGCGTTTCCTTTATGGGGGAGAGTGCCTGCCTTTTGAGCCCTGACAAAGAGGTGCTGATGCCTGACATGGCGGCGGACTGCCCGATGGCCCACATGGTGACGGAGGAACAGGTGCTGAAACATCGGGGCCATTACGATGATTTGGCGGTGGTGTGCTATATTAATTCCACGGCGGAAATCAAGTCCTGGTCCGATGTCTGCGTGACCTCCGCCAATGCGGTGGATATTGTGCGCAGGCTGCCGCAGAAGAATATTTTATTTATTCCTGATAAAAATCTGGGCCGGTATGTGGCAGAAAAGGTGCCGGAGAAAAATGTCATGCTGGTCAATGGCTTCTGCCCGGTGCATCAGGACATGCTGGCGGAGGAGCTTGCGGCCTTGAAGGAGGCTCATCCGGAGGCGGCCGTCTGCGTGCATCCTGAGTGCAATGAAGCCGTCACTGCCATGGCTGATTATGTAGGCTCCACCTCGGGGATTATTAAATTTGCTTCGGAAAGCAAGGGGCAGGAGTTTATTGTCGGCACGGAGGCAGGCGTCCTCTATAAGCTGCAGGCGGAAAATCCTGACAAGAAATTTTATTTTGCCAGGACTACCCCTATCTGCCGTGACATGAAGCTGGTTACGCTGGAAAAGGTGCTGGCAGTGCTGAAAGAGGGCGGCAACAGGGCATCTGTACCGGAGAAATTGGCGGAAAAGGCCAAAAGGCCGCTGGAACGGATGCTGGCACTGGCGAAATAATGAAAAATATGCTGTCAAAGGATATTGCGCAAGGAGACGGATGGTTCATGGAAAATGAAATAAATGTTGATGTGGTAATTGCCGGTACAGGCGTGGCAGGCCTTTTTACAGCCCTGCACCTGCCTGCGGACAAAAAGGTGCTGATGATTTGCAAGGAGGATATGGAAAGCTGTGACTCCATGCTGGCACAGGGCGGTATCTGCGTCCTGAAGGATGCGGATGATTACGACGCCTTTTTTGAGGATACCATGCGGGCGGGGCATTATGAAAACCGCAAGGAAAGCGTGGACATCATGATACGGTCCAGCAGAAATGTGATTGACCAGCTGCTGGAGCTGGGTGTAAGATTTAATAAAAACGAGGACGGCAGTCTGATGTACACCCGTGAAGGAGCGCATTCCCAGCCGCGCATCTGCTTTCATGAGGATGTGACCGGCAAGGAGATTACAGAAACCCTGCAGCGTCATGTAAAGGCCCTGCCCAATGTGGAAATCAGGGAGTACACCGTCATGCAGGATATTCTGCTGAAGGACGGCTGCTGTGCCGGGCTGGTGGCCAAGGACAGCTCCGGCAATATACTGAACATCCACGCCGGTGATACGGTGCTGGCTACCGGCGGCATCGGCGGGCTTTATGAGCATTCCACCAATTTTCCCAGCCTGACAGGGGATGCCCTTGAAGTGGCGAAGGAGCATGATGTGGAGCTGGAGCATCTTGATTATGTGCAGATACATCCTACCAGCCTCTATACGGAGCACGAGGGCAGGAGCTTTTTGATTTCCGAGTCTGCCAGAGGCGAAGGGGCGATTTTGCTGAATGGCAGGGGAGAGCGTTTTACGGACGAGCTGCAGCCGAGGGATGTGGTTTCCAAGGCGATTCAGGCGGAAATGGAAAAGGAGGGCAGCCGCCATGTGTGGCTTTCCTTTGAAAATGTGCCGAAGGAGGTTATTTTGGAGCATTTTCCGAATATTTACCGCACCTGCCTTGAGGAAGGCTATGATATTACCAAGGAGCCGATACCGGTAGTGCCGGCACAGCATTATTTTATGGGCGGTATCCATGTGGATTCTGATTCACGGACTACTATGGAGCATCTGTATGCGGTGGGGGAGACCAGCTGTAACGGCGTGCATGGCAGGAACCGCCTTGCCAGCAACAGCCTTTTGGAGAGTTTGGTTTTTGCCCAGCGGGCCGCGGAGCGTATTGCGCAGATTGATTGAGATACCTTTATTAAAGGAAGGAAAGGACAGAGAAATGAACGATATTACAATGCTTTTGGCGGCTGACAAATTTATCCGTCTGGCTCTGGAGGAGGATATAAACAGCGAGGATGTTACCACCAATTCCGTCATGCCGGAGTACAAAAAGGGACAGGTGGAGCTGATTTGCAAGGAGGATGGCGTGATTGCCGGCCTGCGCGTTTTTGAGCGGGTGTTTAAGCTGCTGGACGCAGATACCGAAGTATATTTTGATGTGAAGGATGGCGATCGCGTAAAGAAGGGACAGCACATGGCAACCGTCGTGGGGGATATCCGCGTACTGCTGTCAGGTGAGCGCACAGCCTTGAATTATTTGCAGAGGATGAGCGGCATTGCTACCTATACCAGCAAGGTGGCAAAGCTTCTGGAAGGTACGAAAACCACCCTGCTGGACACCAGAAAAACCACCCCATGCATGAGAATTTTTGAAAAATATGCCGTAACAGTTGGCGGCGGGGCAAATCATCGCTATAATTTATCTGACGGGGTTCTTTTGAAGGACAATCACATTGATGCGGCCGGAGGGGTAAAGGCGGCCGTGCTGGCGGCCAAGGCCTATGCGCCGTTTGTCCGCAGGATTGAGGTGGAAACCGAAACTCTGGCGCAGGTGCAGGAAGCGCTGGAAGCAGGTGCGGACATCATCATGCTGGACAACATGACGCCTGAGCTGATGGCGGAGGCAGTCAAGCTGATTGATGGCAGGGCAAGGACGGAGTGTTCCGGCAATATTACCAGGGAGAATATCGAAAAGATTACGGCTATAGGTGTGGACTATGTGTCCAGCGGCGCCCTGACCCACTCGGCGCCAATTCTGGACATCAGCCTGAAGCATCTGAAAGCATTGGAGGAATAAGCTATGATGAGCGGAGCAGAACGCAGAAAGAAAATATTGGAGATGATGCGCGAGGCCTCTGCTCCGCTTTCCGGCGGGGCGTTGGGCAAGGCCACCGGCGTCAGCCGTCAGGTGGTGGTGCAGGATATTGCCCTGCTTCGCACCGAGGGAAAGCCTATCCTGGCTACGGCCAGAGGCTATATTCTCGACCAGCCGAAGCACGCGGTAAGGCGCTTCAAGACCTTTCATACCACGGAGCGGACGGAGGAGGAGCTTACCCTGATTGTGGATTTGGGGGGCTGTGTGCTGGATGTGATGGTCAATCATCGCGTGTACGGCAAGATTTCAGCGCCTCTTAATATCAAGAACCGCCGGGAGGTACAGCGTTTTATGGAAAACCTGCGCACCGGCAAGTCAACGCCGTTGCTGAATGTTACCTCCGGATATCATTTTCACAATGTGTCTGCCGACAGCGAGGAAATCCTTGATGAGATTGAGGCGGCCTTGAAGGAAAATAATTTTCTCAGCGAAGTTCTCCCATACGAAATAGAAGCTATCTGAGGCATGGCTCATAGCCCCGGACAGCTTCTTGATGGTATCGATAATCTATATAGTTTTTAGTATAATACTCTTTGGCAAGAGGTATACCTATGCGGTAGGCGGCAAATCCTGCCCCTGAAAGGGGGCGTTGCTTATGACTCTGTACGATTTTTTGTCACTGGTCTTTCTGGTGGCGATTTGTATTGTAGCCATCAAAGCATAAGAAAACCGCCTAAATGCTTGCAGGCGTAGGCGGTTTCTTTGAAATAACCTATAGTCTTGGGGCTGCCGTCTATCGGTATGCCTCTTGCTTTTATTATAAACGAGATAGGGAAATTTTGCAAGATTTACTCCTGCCGGTCTTGTCAGGCATGGTATAATGGGTTATACAAATAAATGCAGGTATATGGTGCAGGGGGATTGTATGTTTTTAGATGAATTGAAGGCCGGGGAGCGGGGACGGATTTTGTCGGTAGGCGGCGAGGGTGCGCTCCGCCAGCATTTTCTTGACATGGGCGTGGTGCCGGGCTCAAGAATTACGCTGGTGAAGTTTGCGCCGCTGGGGGATCCGATTGAGTTCCGCATTCATGATTATGAGCTGACGCTGCGGGTGGATGACGCCAGAAAAATCAGCATCGAGAAGATAGAGCCGGAGCAGGAGCTGGCGGAAAAGCCCAGGGCCCACAAGGCGAGAAGCCACCATCCGGGGCTGGGGGAGGACGGCAGGTATCATGTGAAGCAAGGGGAGAATCCTCTGCCTGACGACCAGGTGCTGACCTTTGCCCTGGCCGGGAACCAGAACTGCGGCAAGACTACGCTTTTCAACCAGCTGACCGGCTCCAACCAGCATGTAGGCAATTTTCCGGGGGTTACGGTGGACCAGAAAAGCGGCAGTATCCGCGGTCACAAGCTGACAAGGATTACGGATTTGCCGGGGATTTATTCCATGTCGCCCTATACCGAGGAAGAGATTGTTTCCCGGCAGTTTATTCTCAGGGAACAGCCTACGGGCATCATCAATATTGTGGATGCCACGAATATTGAGCGCAATCTGTACCTGACCCTGCAGCTGATTGAGCTGAACAGGCCGATGGTGCTGGCGCTGAACATGATGGATGAGCTGACGGAAAACGGCGGCTCCGTGGATATTAATGCCATGGAATCCATTCTTGGCATTCCCGTGGTGCCAATTTCCGCCGTCAGGGGCGAGGGCATTGAGGAGCTGGTACAGCATGCCCTGCATGTGGCCCATTATCAGGAAACGCCGGGGCGCATGGATTTCTGCGACGCGGAAAGCCGCGGGGGTGCGTTGCACCGCTGTCTGCACGGCATTATGCACCTGATTGAGGACCATGCCGCCAAAGCGGCCATCCCGGTGCGCTTTGCGGCAACCAAAATCGTGGAAGGGGATAAGAGGATTGTCGAGGCCCTGCGGCTGGACCTGAACGAGCGGGATATGATTGAGCATATCATCTGCCAGATGGAGCGGGAAGGGGGGCTGGACAGGGCGGCGGCCATTGCGGATATGCGCTTCTCCTTCATCAAACAGCTGGCGAGGCGCTCTGTCAGGAAGGCTAAGGAGAGCCGCCAGCATGAAAGGAGCCGCCGCATTGACAAGGTGCTGACGGGCAGGTATCTGGCCATCCCTTCCTTTGTGGCTATCATGAGCCTGGTGTTTTTCCTGACCTTCAACGTGGTGGGGGCATTTCTGCAGGATGTGATGGCGGCCGGCATTGAGGTATTGCAGGAGCGGACGGATGAGGCGCTGGCTGTACTGGAAGTCAATGAAGCCTTGCGCTCGCTGGTGATTGACGGCGTATTTACCGGCGTGGGCACGGTGCTTTCCTTTTTGCCTATTGTGGTGACGCTGTTTTTCTTCCTGTCACTGCTGGAGGATACAGGCTATATGGCGCGGATTGCCTTTGTGATGGACAAGTGGCTGAGGAAAATCGGCCTTTCCGGCCGGAGCATTGTGCCTCTTTTGATTGGCTTTGGCTGCAGCGTGCCGGCGATTATGGCTACCCGCACCCTGCCTTCCAAGCGTGACCGCCGCATGACGATTTTGCTGACGCCTTTTATGAGCTGTTCGGCCAAACTGCCGATTTATGCCTTCTTTATTGCGGCGTTTTTCGGGGAGTATGGCGCCCTGCCCATGATTTTGCTGTACTTCGGGGGCATCCTGATGGGGATTCTGGCGGCATATCTTGGCAAGGTGACGAAGTTCAAGGGGGAGGCGGTGCCTTTTGTGATGGAACTGCCCAACTACCGCATGCCGGGAATGCGGAATGTCATGCAGCTTCTGTGGGAAAAGGCCAGGGATTTTCTGGAAAGGGCCTTCACGGTTATCTTCGTGGCGTGTGTCGTAATCTGGTTTTTGCAGACCTTTGATTTCCGCCTCGACATGGTGGAAAATTCCTCTGACAGCATGCTGGCGTCAATCGCCGGGCTGATTGCTCCTGTCTTTGCCCCTCTGGGCTTCGGGGATTGGCGGGTTTCCACCGCCCTGATTTCCGGCTTCATGGCAAAGGAAAGCGTGGTATCAACCCTGGGCGTGCTCTTCGGCACGGCTTCCCTGTCAGAGGGAGTGCTGACGCCCCTTTCGGCGGCTTCCCTTCTGACCTTCTGCCTGCTGTACACTCCGTGCGTAGCGGCTGTTACCGCGGTCAAGCGGGAGCTGGGCGCAGGCTGGGCCTTGTGGGTGGTGGTCTTCCAGTGCCTCGTGGCGTGGCTGGCGGCGTTTTTGGTGCACGGCATCGGCCTGCTGTTGCTGTAGCATGCAAAGTGAACAGGCAAGCATTGTGAAAAACGTACAATGCGCATGAAATAAAAAGGCTGATGCCCGCGTAAAAGGGCATCAGCTTTTTTGGTATTTTTTATGTAATTTCCGCGTAAAAAATGGGGAAATCAGATTTCCTCTATGGCAGGCGCTGTGTGGTTGTTGATGCAGTCCTCGGTAATGGTTACGCGGCGCGGTGCATCGGAGCGGGGAATATCAAACATGATATCCAGCATGGTGTCCTCGATGATGCCCTTCAGGGAGCGGGCGCCGGTCTTTCTTTCGATGGCCTTCTTGGCTACGGCGCGGAGGGCGGCCTCATCAAATTCCAGGTCGACCTTGTCCATCTCCATCAGCTTCTTGTACTGCTTGACAGGGGCGTTGCGCGGCTCGGTGAGGATGCGCAGCAGGGCGTCCTCGTCAAGTGTTTCCAAAGTGCAGATAACAGGCAGGCGGCCGATGATTTCCGGAATGATGCCGAATTTCATCAAATCCTCCGGCGTTACCTGATGGATGAGCTGGTTGTATTCAGGCTTTTCGCTCTGTCCCTCGATTTTTGCGCCGAAGCCGATGTTGGAGTCGGTTTTTTTCAGCCTCTTGGCGATGATTTTCTCAATGCCTACAAAGGCTCCGCCTACGATAAAGAGAATATTCTTGGTGTTGACCTTGATGGTCGGCGCCTCCGGGTGCTTGCGCTGGCCTCTGGCGGTGAACTCCACCTCGTTGCCCTCCAGCATTTTCAGAAGGGCCTGCTGTACGCCCTCATGGCCCGGATCAGCCGTGATGGTGTTGTTCTCACCGGACTTGCGGGCAATCTTGTCGAACTCATCAAGATAGATGATGCCGTGCTCGCAACGGCTGACGTCCTTGTTGGCGGCGTAGTAAAGGTTGCGGACTGCCACCTCCACGTCGGAGCCGACAAAGCCGGCCTCGGTCAGGCTGGAAGCATCGGTAACGGCAAAGGGGATATCCAGCCGCTTGGCCAGATGTGACAGAAGGGCGGTCTTGCCACAGCCGGAAGGCCCCATGATGATGACGTTGGACTTCTCGATTTCGTCCAGCTCGTCATCCTTGTGGTCAAAGCCATACTTCATGCGCTTGTAGTGGTTATAGATTGCCACGGACAGGATTTTTTTTGCCCTGTCCTGATTGATGATGTACTGGTCAAGGTAATCCTTTACCAGATGGGGCTTGATATTTGCCATTTCCTGGTCGATATTGGCAGCGGTTTCCACCTTCTGCTGGTCCTGCTCATCTGCCTCATGGGCCTCAATGGCATGATAAATATCCTTGATGCAGTGGGCGCAGATGGCAAAATCGGAGCGCGGGTCATAAATAGGCAGATCGTACTGCGATTTTGGCACAATGCGGCGCTTGCAGAAGCTGCACTGGATAGCTGGTTCGTTTTTTGACATAATCTGATCCTCTCTATAAGAATTTATTTTCAGCCAAACAATTTGAGTATATTTCTACCTTATATATTATGGTGTATATGCGTTAAATTTTCAAGATATTTTTCTAATAATCTGTTGCGCCTGTGAGGTGGCTATGATATAATATCACAAGTCGGATTTTCAGATCCGCGAAGTTGATTATTTCGGCTTTGCCCCATTGAGGGAAGCTAAGTCGGACCAAGTCTTCGCAGAGAGGACTTGTAATACTCCCAATAATGGGGAAAAGCGAGGTGTATATAGATGCAGAACGGTATTCATCCAGAGTATTTCGAGGCAAAGGTTGTCTGCGGCTGCGGCAATACCTTTACTACCGGCTCCACCAAGGCTGAGCTGAGAGTTGATGTTTGCTCCAAGTGCCATCCTTTCTTCACCGGCCGTCAGCGTGATATCGCAGCTGGTGGACGTATCGAGAAGTTCAACAAGCGTTACGCAAAATAAGAACTGGAGAGCAGGGCAGATGTCCTGCTCTTTTTTACTATACGGATATACATATTTTGCGGAATAATGTGGTATGGAAATCCTTTATTGTGCTTTTTAATGAGATGAGAAAGGTTTATATAGATTATGGAAGAAAAGAAAATTACGATTGGCGGTCAGGCCGTTATTGAAGGTGTTATGATGCGCGGGCCGGAGCTGGTGGCAACGGCGGTCAGAAATCCCCAGGGGCGCATTGAGATGGAGGTAAAGCCTGTCAACTCCATCGCAGCCCGGTATCCGATTTTCAAGAAGCCTATGCTGCGGGGCTGTGTGTCACTGTTTGAATCACTGGTGATGGGCATCCGCTCCCTGGGCTACTCTGCCCAGATGGCGGGAGAAGAGGACGAACAGCTGACGGACAAGGAGCTGGCAGGCACGATGATTTTTGCCTTTGCTCTGGCGGCGGTGCTGTTTATTGCCATTCCTACGGGGGCGGCAAAGCTGTTTCATTTTATTACGGAGGACCCTGTATTTTTGAATTTAATGGAAGGCGTGCTGCGGCTGGCGATTTTCATGGCGTATATTTTTGCTATTTCCCGCATGAAGGACATTCAGAGGGTGTTCCAGTATCATGGGGCGGAGCATAAGACCATCGCCTGCTTTGAGGCGGGGGAGGCCCTGACGGTGGAGAACGTGGCGCGGCATACGCGGCTTCATAAGAGATGCGGCACGTCGTTTTTGCTGATTGTCATGCTGGTGAGCATTTTTGTCTTTGCCTTTCTGGGCTGGCCGGATCTGGTGGAGAGGATTGCCAGCAGGATTATCCTTCTGCCGGTGGTGGCAGGGATTTCCTACGAGCTTATCCGCTTTTCCGCCAATTCGGATAACTGCCTGCTGGGCTGGGCGGTGAAGCCGGGGCTGTGGCTGCAGAAGCTGACCACGAGGGAGCCGGAGCCGGAGATGATTGAGGTGGCCATCGAGTCCGCCAAGGCGGTACTGCCGGAGGATAAAATCCCGGCAGGGACAGGCTCTTACATGCAGGATGCTTAAAATGGCTGATGGACAAGGGGAAGAGATATGAACATGATTGATAAATTGCAGGCTGTGGAGGACAAGTTTCTGGAGCTGGAGTCCCTTATCAGCGACCCGTCCGTGCTGGCGGATATGCCGAGGTGGCAGAAGTACAGCAGGGAGCATGCGGGGCTGGAGCCTATAGTAGCTGCCTATCGGGAATACAAGGCGGTGTGTCAGGCTATTGAGGACAGCAAGGCAATGCTGGATGAGGGCATCGAGGATGATGAGTTCCGTCACATGGTGGAAGAGGAGCTGGCAGAGCAGAGAAGCCGCAAGGCGGAGCTGGACAATGAGCTGCCGATTCTGCTTTTGCCGCGGGACCCTAACGATGATAAAAATGTGATTGTGGAAATACGCGGCGGCGTAGGCGGCGAGGAAGCGGCACTTTTTGCGGGGGACCTTTTCCGCATGTACAGCCGTTATGCCGAGAGCCAGGGGTGGCGCGTCAGCATTCTGGACTCCAACCCGACGGAGATTGGCGGCTTTAAGGAAATTTCCTTTGCCGTAGAGGGCAACGGTGCCTACAGCAAGCTGAAATATGAGAGCGGCACTCATCGCGTCCAGCGTGTGCCTGTTACCGAGTCCGGCGGCCGTATCCATACCTCGGCGGTGACGGTGGCTGTACTGCCGGAGGCTGATGAGGTGGATGTGGACATCAAGGCGGAGGAGCTGCGCATTGATACCTATCGTGCCGGTGGCGCCGGCGGCCAGTACGTCAACAAGACCGAATCCGCCATTCGCATTACCCACCTGCCTACAGGTATTGTGGTGCAGTGTCAGGACGAGAAGTCCCAGCTGAAAAACAAGGAAAAAGCCATGCGCGTGCTTCGGGCGAGGGTCTTGGAGCAGGCTCAGCAGCAGCAGGCAGATGCCATTGCCGCCGACAGAAAGAGCCAGGTGGGCTCCGGTGACCGCAGTGAGCGCATCCGTACCTACAATTTCCCGCAGGGCAGGGTGACGGATCACCGCATCGGCCTGACACTGCACAAGCTGGACTTTGTGCTGAACGGGCAGCTGGATGAGCTTTTGAACGGGCTGATTACTGCCGA
>NZ_JBJDWZ010000048.1:0-20260 GCF_051866355.1 Anaerovibrio sp.
AGATTCAAAATATAGTATTTTGAGAAAATGTGTTGCATATAATATTAATTTATGCTAGAATAATACGCAGAAATACAGAGACAGTCTTTGGGGCAGGGTGCAATTCCCTACCGGCGGTATAGCCCGCGAGCCTGGGACAGTGGTGCGGTGGCAGCTTCGGCTGCTGTGCATGAGCTGTGGAGGGCAGGATTTGGTGAAATTCCAGAGCCGACAGTATAGTCTGGATGAGAAAAGACGTGTTGTGTGCATCTTTTTGTGTGTTTGCGATGGCTGTTGAGGATTTTTCTTCGACAGCCATTTTTTGCGTTTTTAGAGGACTTCACTCTGTACTTCAAATATTTTGTATCAGGTTTTAATCAGAGGTGATAGGATGCAAAAGAATTTGGAAGGAAGGCTTGCCGGATTTGTGGAATGTGGTA
Source organism: Anaerovibrio sp. (assembly GCF_051866355.1). GTDB lineage: Bacteria > Bacillota > Negativicutes > Selenomonadales > Selenomonadaceae > Anaerovibrio. The sequence goes on from NZ_JBJDWZ010000048.1 coordinate 420, forward strand.
AATCAGACGTATTTTATGAATTTGATGAGCGGATGATGGGACGTGCCCTTGAGCTGGCAAGGAACGGTATGGGCCGCACATCCCCCAATCCACTGGTAGGCGCTGTGATTGTCAGGGATGGCAGGATTGTGGCAGAGGGCTGGCACAGGAAGGCCGGTACCCCGCATGCTGAAATCCACGCCCTAAACATGGCAGGAGAGCTGGCAAGGGGGGCTACGGTGTATGTTTCCCTTGAGCCCTGCGCTCATTATGGCAGGACAGGCCCCTGTGCCGTGGCGCTGGTGGAGGCAGGGGTCAGCCGGGTGGTAATAGCCATGACGGACCCCAATCCCAAGGTGGCAGGCAGGGGCATTGCCATTTTGCAGGAAGCCGGCATAGAAGTGACGGTAGGGGTGCTGGAAAAGGAAGCCCGTGAGCTGAACGAGGTGTTCCTGAAATGGATTACGACGGGATTGCCTTTTGTGGCCTTGAAAACAGCCATGACGCTGGATGGCAAGATTGCTACGGCGGCCGGTCAGTCCCAGTGGATTACCAATGAGAAGTCACGTTATGAAACCCACAGGCTGAGGGATATCTACGACGGAATTCTGGTGGGGATTAACACGGCCCTTGCGGACAATCCTTCCCTGACAACCAGACTGAAGGAGTATGAGGGCAGGAACCCTGTACGGATTGTGGTGGACAGCCGGGCAAGGCTGCCGCTGGAGTCAAAGCTGGTGACGGACGGCGCCGCCCGTACCATTGTGGCAGTGACGGCAGGGGCACCGGCAGGGCGTGTGGAAGCATTAAAGTCGGCGGGTGTGGAAATCATCGTGGCTGGCAGTGGCGAGCAGGTGGACATGCACAGCCTGATGGAGCAGCTGGGAGCTATGAAGATAGCCTCCGTGCTGGTAGAAGGCGGTGGCAGCGTGAATTTTTCCCTCCTGCAGTCAGGTCTGGTGGACAGGGTGTATGCCTTTATCGCGCCGAAGCTGGTGGGGGGCAGGGATGCCCTTACCCCGGTGGAGGGGGATGGCTTTCAGGAGCTTAGCCAGGCCGTGGAGCTGGAAAATATTCAGATACAACAGCTGGGCTCGGATGTGCTTTTGACAGGAATTGTTAAAAGAAATACGGAAAAATGAAAAATTTCCTGTATCATGCAGGAAAAATCCAGAGGCGTATCGTATATATAACGGTGTGAGTCTGAGTTAAAAGGTGAAGGACATGTTTACAGGAATTATTGAAGAAGTGGGCAGGGTAAAGGCAATCGGCAATGGTGTCCTGCAGGTGGCGGCCAGCAGGGTGCTGGAGAACGTGCAGCTGGGGGACAGCATTGCGGTGAACGGCATCTGCCTGACGGTGACGGAGTTTGGCGGCGGCAGCTTCCGGGCTGATGTGATGCCGGAGACCATCAGGCGTACTTCTCTGGCAGAGCTGAAAATCGGCAGTCCGGTCAATCTGGAAAGGGCACTGACGCTTTCCAGCCGTCTGGGGGGACACATTGTCAGCGGCCATATAGATGGCGTGGGCAGGATTGTTTCTATGAAGGATGACGGGAATGCCATTCTGATGAAGGTGGCGGCAGATGCCGATATTCTGCACTATATTGTGGAAAAAGGCTCCGTGGCACTGGATGGCATCAGCCTGACGGTGGCGGCGGTGACAGACAGGGATTTTACGGTGTCCCTTATTCCTCATACACGACAGGTAACAAATCTCGGCAGTAAGGGAGAAGGCTCCCGCATCAATATTGAGAATGATGTGGTAGGCAAATATGTGGAGAAAATGCTGCAGCCGAAGGAAAATGCACAGAATGCACAGAATATGCAGAATAATGGGCAGTCTGAAGCTGGCGGCATCACTATGGACTTGCTGCTGAGAAGCGGATTTTGATATTTTAGTTATGACTTTTATGATTTAAGGAGCGGTTATAATGGCAGATTTTGCAACAGTTGAAGAAGCGATTGAAGAAATTCGGAATGGCAATATGATTGTGGTTGTGGACGATGAGGATCGCGAGAATGAGGGCGATTTGATTGTGGCAGCTGACAAATGCACGCCGGAGCATATCAATTTTATGGCTACCCATGCCAAGGGACTGATCTGCACTCCGGTAGAAGGCTTTATTCTGGACAGGCTGAAAATCGGGCAGATGGTGGTGAACAACACCGATAACCATGAGACTGCCTTTACTGTGTCCGTGGATGCTACCAGCACCACCACCGGCATTTCCGCCTTTGAGAGATGCCAGACGGTAAAGGAAATGATTGACCCGAATTCCAAGCCGGAGGATTTCCGTCGTCCAGGGCATGTATTTCCATTGCGTTCCGTTCCTGGGGGCGTACTGCGCCGTGCCGGGCACACTGAAACTACCACTGACCTGGCAAAGCTGGCCGGTCTGACCCCGGCAGGCTTCTGCTGTGAGATTATGGACGATGACGGGCATATGATGCGCACGCCGCGTCTTATAGAGTTTTCCAAGAAGCATGGCCTGAAGCTGATTACGGTACAGTCCCTGATTGAGTACAGGAAGCGGACCGAGTGCTTCGTGGAAAAGATTGCCGAGGCTGAATTGCCTAGCAAGTACGGCCATTTCCGCATTCATGCCTATGAGAGCAAGCTGGACGGCAAGTGCCATCTGGCTATCATGAAGGGCGAGGTTAAGGGCAAGGAGGATGTGCTGGTGCGCGTTCATTCCGAGTGCCTGACCGGAGATGCCCTCGGCTCCCTGCGCTGTGATTGCGGCGACCAGCTGGCTATTGCCTTGAAGCGCATTGAGGCAGAGGGTACAGGCGTGGTGCTGTACATGCGTCAGGAAGGCCGCGGTATCGGGCTTGGCAACAAGATGCGCGCTTATGAGCTGCAGGATCATGGCAAGGACACCGTAGAGGCAAATGTACTGCTGGGCTTTGCGCCGGATGAGCGTGATTATGGCATCGGCGCCCAGATTTTGGCAGATTTGGGGCTGACTACCATCCGCCTGATGACCAACAATCCTGCCAAGAGAGCAGGCCTTGAGGGCTATGGACTGAAGATTGTGGACAGGGTGCCGCTGGAAACACCGCTCAATGAGTACAATGAAGGCTATATGAAGGTCAAGAGAACCAAGATGGGACATATTTTGCACGAATAATATTGGTGTATTTGTATATATCAATGCAGTTCTGCTGTTGTACATGGTTCTATAACATAAATTATGGTATGTAGTAGCGTGACGGCTTATAGATATTGTTTATAGGAGGAATGAAATTATGAAGGAAGTTAAGGTTTTAGAAGGTATGCTTAATGCGCAGGGACTGCGTTTTGGTATTGTGGTTTCCCGTTTTAACGAGTTTTTCACTTCAAAGCTGCTGGGTGGCGCACTGGATACCCTGCGTCGTCATGGTGCCAGCGAGGATGATATTACTGTTGCATGGGTGCCGGGGGCTTTTGAGCTGCCGCTGGTGTCCAAGAAGATGGCTGAGTCCGGCAAGTATGATGCTATTATCGCCCTCGGCACGGTAATCCGCGGTTCCACTACCCACTATGACTATGTGTGCAACGAGGCGGCAAAGGGCATCGCCCAGGCAAGCATGGCTACCGGTGTGCCTGTGTCTTTCAGTGTGGTAACCACTGAAAATCTGGATCAGGCTATTGAGCGTTCCGGCACTAAAGCTGGCAACAAGGGCGCTGACGGTGCAATGACTGCCATTGAGATGGCAAACCTGCTGCGCCAGATTTGATGGCATGATGGTGAACCTGTGTTATGCGGCTGTGTCCGGCAAGTGATAAGGGGGATTTACGGTGAAGATTGGTGTAATAAGCGATACCCACGGCTGTCAGGAGCATTGGGCGAAGGCTTATGAGAAATTTTTTAAGGATGCGGATTTTATTATCCATGTGGGTGACGTGCTGTATCACGGGCCGCGCAATCCTATGCTGGAGGACTATAATCCGGCAGGGCTGGCTGAGAAAATCAACGCCTGTCCGCAGCCTGTGCTGATTTGCAAGGGAAACTGCGATTCCGAGGTGGATCAGCTGGTGCTGAATATGCCTATTCAGTCCCCATATGTCCATGCTTTTGCGGATGGACGCCATATTGTAGCGGTGCACGGCCATACCGTGGAAACTGATGCAGACAAGGATGCGATGGCAGAGGCAATCCGGGCGGATATCTTCATCTGCGGCCATGTGCATGTCAATGTGCTGGAAAAGCGTGGCAATACGGTATTTCTCAATCCGGGCTCTCCGTCCCTGTCCAAGCGCGAGGACGGCAGGCAGACCTGTGCCGTGATTGAAAAGGATTGTATCCGGATTTACGATATTAATTCCGGTGAGGTTGTCATGGAGAAGGATTTATGAGCGACAAGTTGGTAAAAGCGATTACCAGTGGTGTCAGGGTGTATGCTGCCGTGACTACTGACCTGGTGAATGAGGCCATCAGGCGGCATGACTGCTACCCGGTGGCGGCGGCGGCGCTGGGGCGCACCATGACGGGCGCACTATTGCTGGCGGCAAATTTGAAAAACAAGGAAGCACTGACGGTCAATATCCGCGGCAACGGTCCCTTGAAGAATATTACGGCGGATGCCGTGCCGGAAGGCTTTGTCCGCGGCTATGTGGCTAATCCTCATGTGGAATTGCCGCTGAATGACAAGGGCAAGCTGGATGTAGGCGGCGGTGTAGGCGAGGGACTGGTGACGGTTACCCGTTTCACCGGTCTGCGCGAGCCGATGCGGGGCAGTAGCGAGATTGTCACAGGCGAGATTGCTGAGGACTTGACGAATTACCTTTATGTTTCCGAGCAGACGCCTTCCAGTATTGGCCTGGGGGTGCTGGTGGATACGGATTTTTCTGCCAAGGCGGCAGGAGGCTTTATCATTCAGCCGATGCCGGATGCAGACGAGGACATCATCAGCAGGCTGGAGGAAAATCTGCAAAAGCTTCGTCCTGTTACTGCCATGATTGATGAGGGCAAGGATGCGAAAGAGATTATTCTGGAAATCATGGACGGTTTCGAGATGGAATTCCTGACAACTACGGATTTGGCATTCAGATGCCAGTGCTCCAAGGAGCGTCTGGAAGATGTCCTGCTGAATTTGAACCATGACGATATGGAGTCCCTGATTGCTGACGGGCAGGCGGAGGTATGCTGTCACTTCTGCGGTGAAAAATATCTCTTTAGCAAGGAAGAATTACAGCATCTTTTAAAATTAGCCGATGCTGTAAAGTAAAAATACTTTACAACAGTTTTTTTATCTGCTATAATAGCTAACTGTGACAGCGTGAAATATGCTGTCGTGCTTTGCAGCGAGTCAGGGACAAGGGGATATTGCCTCTGGCGACGGTGTTGGTTTTTTTGTGGAAGAAAATTTATGCCGGTGGTTGCAATCAACAGTGAGCGTGTGTTATAATTTTCATATTGTGTGTGAAGACCGTACACACTCAGAGATACTATAAGGAGGTGTGTTACATGGCAAGTGTATGTGAAGTATGCGGTAAGGGTGAGTTGAGCGGCAACAATGTCAGCCATTCCCACTTGAAGACCAAGCGTACCTGGAAGCCAAACATTCAGCGTGTTCGTGCCGTTGTTGAGGGCGAGGTTAAGCGTGTTAATGTTTGCACCCGTTGCCTGCGTTCTGGCAAGGTCGAGAGAGCTATCTAATTTGCGCAAAAGTATCATCGAATGATATATCATAAGAAAAGCCGGTTATTTTATAACCGGTTTTTCTTATGCCACCGGCCCAACGCCAAATAATGGCAATTTTTTGAGCTGACAAGGAAAAATACTTGACAACCCACTATAAGCTGGTTATAATAGCTATGGTCGGGTAAGGGTGTGCCTTGAAAGCAGGTGGTATTGTGCTGGAACAGCGTTTATATCTGGCTCAGCTATATGATGTCTATGGGCCGCTGTTGACAGAGAAGCAGCAGCGATGCCTGGAGATGCACCTTTTTGAGGATTTCTCCATGTCAGAGATAGGGGAAAGCCTGCAGGTATCCCGACAGGCGGTATACGATATACTGCATCGCTCCGAGCAGACCATGGCAGAGTATGAAGCGAAGCTGGGGCTGGCTCAGAGAATGGAGAAGCAGCGTCATGAACTGACAGAAATTTATGATGAGCTGAAGGGACTTGATGTTGGAAGGGCAGTGGAGCAGGTTGCTGCGGTATTGCAGAGGCTTGAGCCATATACAAGCCTTGATACGGCTCAGGAGGAATAGTTTTGATTTTTGAAGGTTTGGCAGACAGACTGCAGGAAACATTTAAGAAGCTGCGTGGACACGGCAAGCTGACAGAGGATGATGTCAAGGCTGCCATGAAGGAAGTGCGGATGGCTCTTTTGGAGGCAGACGTAAACTTCAAGGTGGTAAAGGACTTTGTCAAGCGTGTAACGGAGCGGGCTATCGGTCAGGATGTTATGGAAGCATTGACGCCTGCCCAGGTAGTAATCAAGATTGTTGATGAGGAACTGACCGAGCTGATGGGCGGTTCCCAGAGCAAGATAAATATGTCATCACAGCCGCCAACCATCATCATGATGGCGGGCTTGCAGGGTGCAGGTAAGACAACCTCGGCAGGCAAGCTCGGACTGGCATTGAAAAAGCAGGGCAAGCGTCCTGTGCTGGTAGCGGCTGATATATACAGGCCGGCGGCTGTTACCCAGTTGCAGGTCATTGGCAAGCAGCTGGATATCCCGGTATTCTCCATGGAGCAGGGAACCGATGCTGTAACGATTGCCAAGTCATCCTTGAATTATGCTTTTACCCACGCCAATGATGTGGTTATCATCGATACCGCAGGCCGCCTGCACATCAATGAAGAATTGATGCAGGAGCTGAAGGACATCAAGCGCGAGGTGAAGCCTCATGAAATTCTGCTGGTTGTAGATGCTATGACCGGTCAGGATGCCGTGAATGTGGCGGAGAGCTTCAACAAGGATTTGGAGCTTACCGGTCTGGTGCTGACCAAGATGGACGGTGACTCCCGCGGTGGTGCGGCGTTGTCCGTCAAGGCAGTGACAGGCTGTCCGATTAAGTTCGTGGGCATGGGCGAAAAGCTGGAGCCTTTGCAGCCGTTCCATCCGGATCGTATGGCCTCCCGTATTCTGGGCATGGGCGATGTGCTTTCCCTGATTGAGAAGGCGCAGGATGCCTTCGATGCCAAGGAAGCGGCAGAGCTGAACAAGAAGCTGCGCAAGGATGAGTTTACGCTGGACGATTTCCTGAGCCAGATGAAGCAGGTGAGGAAGCTCGGTTCCTTCGAGCAGATTATCGGCATGATTCCGGGGCTGGGGAGCCAGGTAAAGGATGCCCTGAAGGATAAGGACATCGATCTTAACGGCAAGGAGATGCGCCGCATAGAGGCGATTATCCTGTCCATGACTCCCAAGGAGAGAGCCAATACAAAAATCATCAACGGCAGCCGCAGAAAGCGCATAGCTATGGGCAGCGGTGTCCGTGTGCAGGACGTCAACAAGCTCTTAAAGCAGTTTGAGGAAATGCAGAAGATGATGAAGCGCATGAAAAAGATGCAGGGCGGCAAGAAGGGCGGCTTCGGCGGTCTCAAGCTACCGTTCATGCATTGATTATATAAGCAAGTATATCTTCTATAAAAATAGAGTTTAGATATACCATATCTAAGGAGGTGAATTTTCACATGGCAGTAAAGATTCGTTTGAACCGTATGGGTGCTAAGAAGAACCCTTTCTATCGTATTGTTGTAGCTGATTCCCGTGCACCACGCGATGGCCGTTTCATTGAGATTGTTGGCAACTATGACTCCACTAAGGAGCCTGCAGTAGTAAACATCGACGAGGAGAAGGCTCTGGAGTGGATGTCCAAGGGTGCGCAGCCTACTGACACTGTTCGTTCTTTGTTCTCCAAGCAGGGCATCATGGCTAAGTTTGATGCAGCTAAGCATGCTAAAGACTAAGAAAGAGGCATAGCATGAAAGAGATCGTTGAGATTATTGCGAGGTCCCTTGTAGACAATCCTGATCAGATTGTAGTGAACGAGAAAGAGGAGGACGGCATCGTTCTGTTCGAGCTTCATGTGGCTGATGAGGATATGGGCAAGGTTATTGGCAAATCCGGACGTATCGCCAAAGCGTTGCGTACTGTTGTCAAGGCTGCTGCTACTCGCGAGAATAAAAAAGTGAATGTAGAAATAGTTAGCTGATTACCTCAGCCGAAACTGCGGCAGATTTTTCTGCCGCAATTTCTATATATGGCACTATATGCCGATATTATTGTTTTTGCACTGTGTGACATTGTATGTCGCGTTGTATGCCGTATTGTATGTCGCCATATGCCTGTGTGTGGCACTGAAATAATATGGCATTGTTGATGAAAATATAGATGATAGCAGGATATTTCAGGATATTTTAGATATTTGCAGATTAGTGATTATTGGAGGCTTTATAATGGACAAGGTTTTAGTAAAATTCCCTTTGACTATCAAGGCAAAGCTGACGGAAAAGCTGAAGAATTCCATGCTGGAGGAAATGAATAATGGCATCCAGCAGGCGCAGCTGGAAATTTCCCAGATTAATATTCAGGCCGAGCGTGCCTTGAAGCAGACCGACGAGGCAGGCAACCTGCCTAACGAGGAAGCCCAGGCAATGATTCACCGTCATTTCGGCATGGAGCGCCAGAAGCGCGAGGAGTACATCGCTCAGACTACTGCTCGCCGTGACGAGCTGGAAAAGCTGGTACTGGGTGCAGAGATTGTGCAGGGACAGAGTGAGCGTTTTGTTGAGCTGAAGGTTGGGGACAACATCCGCGACCAGTTTAATGTGGAAGTAGTGGTGGAAGATGATAAGATCATCGCAATCCGCAGCTAAAAACAATACGCCAGCCGCTGCCGGTGACAGGATTGTCATCGGCAAGGCAGGCGCTCCTCACGGTGTCCGCGGCGAGCTGCGGATAATTCCCCTGACGGATTTTCCGGAGAGGTTTCAGGAGCTGGAGCATGTCTATGTGGGCGATGAGCTGATGGAGGTGGAGGACTGCTGGTATCACAAGCAGTTCGTCATCATGAAGCTGAAGCAGTGCCCTCACCGGGAGGCGGCAGCCCTGCTGACCGGCAGGCTTCTCTATGTGGACAAGGCCGAGGCTATGCCTTTGGAGGAAGGGGAGTATTATACCTTTGACATCATCGGGCTGGAAGCTTTTGACCTTGCGGGGGAGTCCTTGGGCTTCGTCACCGAGGTATTGAAGACCGGCAGCAACGATGTTTATGTGGTGTCCCGCAAAGGCCAGGCAAAGCAGATTCTGGTGCCGGCCCTGAAAGCCGTTGTGAAGGAAATCAATGTGCCCGAGGGCAGGATGGTTGTGGATTTGCCGGAGGAAGCCTGATGAGGATAGATATTCTTTCCTTGTTTCCTGCCATGTTTGCAGGTCCCTTCGGGGAGAGCATTACCAAGCGCGCCGTGGCAAAGGGGCTTTTGGATATTCACATCATGAATTTCCGTGACTTTGCGGAAGGGCGGCACAAGCAGGTGGATGACTCTCCTTTCGGGGGCGGCAGTGGCATGGTGCTGAAGCCGGAGCCTCTTTTTCGTGCTGTCCGCTTTTTGAAGGATACTACCCATTATACGAAGCGGCGGGTGCTTTTGATGAGCCCGGAGGGGGCGGTATTCAATCAGGCCAAGGCGCGGGAGCTGGCACAGTATGAGCAGCTTATCTTTATCTGCGGCCACTATGAAGGCTTTGATGCCCGCATCAGCGAGAACCTTGCCGACGAGATTATCTCCATCGGCGATTTTGTGCTGACCGGCGGCGAGCTGCCGGCCATGATGATTACGGATGCTGTGTCCCGGATGCTGCCGGGGGTGCTGGGCTCGGAGGAATCCGCGCCTACTGACTCCTTTTACAACGGCCTTTTGGAGCATCCCCAGTACACGCGGCCGAGGGATTTTGAAGGCATGCAGGTACCGGAGGTGCTGTTTTCCGGCGACCACGCCAAGATAGCCAGATGGCGCAGGGAAAAGTCCCTGGCGGCAACCCTGAAGCATCGCCCGGACCTGTTAAAGACAGCGGTGCTGGACAAAAAAGATTTGCAGTACCTTGCGGCATTGCAGGAAAATAAAAGTGATGAATAAGGCAGGCACGTCTTTTGATGTGTCTGTCTTTTTTGCGTTGCATAAAACTTTTGTTTAATGTAAAATTGATTTAAGGGTAAAAGTGATAGGCGCGGCTTCGGTTGCAAAAAAGTTTTGCAACGGCATGCAACCGCATATCAGACATATTTTATGGGACGGGAAGTGAATATATGCCGAGGGAAAAATTTAACATTGACGGGCAGATTCAGCAGATGAAGTCAAAAGGGATTTCCTTCAACATGATTGATGAGAAAAAGGCCAAGGATTTTCTGGCGAATCATACCTATTATTTCCGCTTGAAGTTTTATGCCAATAATTATGATAAATACCGCAAGGGTGACCGCATGGGAGAGTACATTGACCTGGATTTTGCCTATCTCAAGGAGCTGTCCCTGCTGGATGTTTATCTGCGGCGCATAATGTTTCCAATCGTCATGGATGTGGAGCATTTTGCCAAAATCAATCTTCTGGCCTCCCTGCAGAAAAATAAGCGTGAGGACGGCTATTCCATCGTATCCGAGCTTTTTAAGAAGCAGCCGTGGCTGGCCAGGGAGATTGAGCGGCAGAAGGCTCCCTATACTGCCGGCCTGATTAAGAAATACAAGGATAATTTTGCCGTGTGGAACGTCATAGAGGTGCTGACCTTTACGAATTTGATTGTGCTGTACGATTTTTATTACAGCAAATACGATCAAAAGCATGTAGAGCCGGAATTTTTTTATTCGGTGCGCAATATTCGTAACAGTATTGCCCATAATAACTGCCTGCTGCACGATTTGCGGGCCGTTGAGGATGGTCAGAACAGCAGGTCGGAGGAAATCTGCCGGATTGTCAGCGAGATTCCGGGGATTGGCGTTTCCATGCGCAGTACCAAGCTGTCAGTGCCGTTTTTGTATGATTTTGTCACGACCTTGGAGGTTTTTGACAAGATTGTTACAAGCAAGAAGGAAAAAGTCAAGCAGCTGGAGCTTCTGTATCTGGTGGTAAATAATCGTTTTTCCCGGCATATTGACTATTTTGCCGGCAACGACATTGTCAGGACGGCATTTGATTTCATGAACAAGGTGGTAAGCTATTATCGGAGCAAGAATCTGGCCGGCATGGAAACAGATGACATCTAGTGCATGCTGTGTGCCCGGCATAGCTGTGGCTGAAAGGCAATCACAGGGCTTCGCCGCGTATTGTGCAGAGGTGTACGGCTTCGGCGTGTGCACGGCTTGACAACTGTCAGGCGGGTAAGGTAGAATGAAAAGGATTGCAGTGTTGTGATTTAGAATGTGAGGTGCAATATGGCTGATAAGATGCTTGATGAAATGGACGAAAATATCGTAGTTGAGTTTAATGATGATAACGGCAACTCCCTGTACTATCAGCAGGAGATGATTATTCCTGTTGACGGACAGGATTATGCTCTGCTGGTCGGGCTGAATGTTGAGAACGATGAGAGCTTTGATGAGGAGGAGAACGTGATTATCGCCAAGATTGTCAAGGATGAGAATGGCGAGGATGAATACGTTGATCCTACCGATGAGGAGTTTGAGGCAGTGCAGAAGGCCTATAACGACCTTTGCGATGCTGAGGAGGCACAGTAACAGGCACATTTTTTCACGTCTGTGCGGCGGGGAGGCTGTGTACGGCGTTCCTGCCGCGCGGATGTGATTTTGCTTTTAGCTATTGACAACAGCGACAATTTGCTGTATCATGTACACATGCTCAAATGAGCAGATGACAACGAAATATGAACTCATCCAGAGCGGTGGAGGGACTGGCCCTATGAAGCCGCGGCAACCATTGTCCATGCGGGTGGACGAAACGGTGCTAATTCCTGTAGGCTGAGCCTGAAAGATGAGAGAAATTGCAAGCTCTCTCATTGTGGAGAGTTTTTTTATTATCAAAATACGGAGCTTTGTGTGTTGCTTCGGAGGGATAAAATGTTGGGCCTGGATAGAAGGTTGGCTTCATATTTCATTGGAAGATTATCTTTACTTTATTTTTCTGTATAATGAAAGAGGAGGCATTTTTTATGGCAAAACGTTTATTGTTCACTTCGGAGTCTGTTACTGAAGGACATCCTGATAAAATTGCGGATCAGATTTCAGACAGCATTCTGGATGCTATTCTGGAAAAGGATCCATATGGGCGCGTTGCCTGCGAGACGCTGGTAACTACAGGTCAGGCACATATTGCCGGTGAGATATCCACCAAGTGCTATGTGGATATTGCCAAGATTGCCCGTGATACCATTCGCAGGATTGGCTATACCCGCGCGAAGTTCGGCTTTGATGCAGATACCTGCGGTGTGCTGATTTCCCTTGATGAGCAGTCTCCTGATATTGCCCAGGGCGTCGACAAGGCTCTGGAGGCAAGGGAAGGTGATTTGGACGAGGCCGAAGCTACAGGCGCTGGCGATCAGGGCATGATGTTCGGCTATGCCACCAATGAAACACCTGAATTCCTGCCACTGCCGATTGCGCTGGCTCATCGGCTTGCACGCCGCCTGACCGAAGTGCGCAAGAACGGCACCCTGCCGTATCTCCGCCCGGATGGCAAGACGCAGGTTACTGTTGCCTATGAGAATGGCAGGCCTGTTGCCATCGATACTATCGTAATTTCCACCCAGCATGATGAAAATGTTACGCTGGAGCAGATTCGCAAGGATTTGATTGAGCATGTAATCAAGGTTGTGATTCCTGCTGATATGCTCAGCGAGGAAACCAAGTATTTTATCAATCCTACCGGCAAGTTCGTTATCGGCGGCCCGCAGGGCGACTGCGGACTGACGGGACGCAAGATTATTGTTGATACCTATGGCGGTATGGCCCGTCACGGCGGCGGTGCCTTCTCCGGCAAGGATCCGACGAAGGTTGACCGCTCCGGCGCCTATGCTGCCCGCTATGTGGCAAAGAATATCGTCGCTGCCGGGCTGGCAGAGCGTGCCGAGGTACAGCTGGCCTACGCTATCGGCGTGGCTACGCCTGTGTCCATCATGGTTGATACCTTTGGTACCGGCAAGGTTGATGACCGCGTTCTTGAGGAACTGGTACAGAAGAATTTTGACCTGCGTCCGGCAGGTATCATCAGGATGCTTGATTTGCGCCGTCCGATTTATGCCCAGACTGCGGCCTATGGTCACTTTGGCCGCACCGATGTTGATCTGCCATGGGAGCACACCGACAAGGCAGAGGCTTTGAAGGCACAGGCCGGTATCTGATACGGCAGGCGTCCGGATTTTAAATTGATTTCATGAGGCTGTCACGCTGATGGCAGCTGTCTCCTTTTCGCAGTCTTTTTGCGGGTTCGGGCAGGCAGCTGGCCAGCGGTGTGACAGCTTTTTTTGTATCTACAATAATTATCATTTATCTTATCATAAAAAGTTATAGGTAATATATCCAATTAGTAGTTTTATTTTCCGCCGCTTTGTAGTATTGTATAGGAAAAGGATATTGTATACAAAATACATAAAAGCATTTATACGGGGGGCGGACATAATGAGAAAAGAGCATGATTTTCTGGGCGAGCTGCAGGTGCCTGACGAGGTATATTACGGCGTGCAGACCATGAGGGCCATGGAGAATTTCCAGATTACCGGTCAGCGGGTTGATAGTGACTTCATTATTGCCATGGCGCAGGTGAAAAAGGCGTCCGTGCTGGCGAACCTTTCCACCGGCAGGATGCCAAAGGAAATCGGTGAGCCGTTGTTGCAGGCCGCGGAGGAGATTATCGGTGGCAGATTCCTTGACCAGTTCCCTGTGGACCCGATTCAGGGCGGTGCAGGCACTTCCTTCAATATGAACATGAATGAGGTGCTGTGCAACAGGGCGCTGGAAATTACAGGCAGGCCAAAGGGGCGGTATGACATCATCTCGCCTAACAATCACGGCAATATGGCGCAGTCCACCAATGATACTTTTCCTACTGCCATCAAGGTCTGTCTGCGGCACAAGGGAAGCAAGCTGTTAAAGGCGCTGGACTATCTGGCAACGGAGCTGGAGAAAAAATCGGAGGAGTACAAGGATATTTTGAAGATGGCGCGTACCCATCTGCAGGATGCAGTGCCTATTACCCTTGGGCAGGAAATGGGTTCCTATGCGTCGTCGGTGCGCCGCGGCATGCGGCGTATCCAGCATGCGCTGGATGAAATCAATTATATCAACATGGGCGGCACGGCAGTTGGTACCGGGCTGAACGCAGAGCCTGCCTATCTGTCCGTGATTGCGGATAAGCTCAGCGAGGTTACCGGCGAGAAGTGGTGTGAGGCCGGCAATCTCATAGACGCCACCAACAACACCGATGGCTTTGCAGATGTTTCCGCGTCCCTGAGAAATACGGCTCTGGTGCTCATAAAGATGGCTAACGACTTCCGTCTGATGGCTTCCGGGCCGAGGGATGGCTTCTATGAGCTGAAACTGCCGATGCGCCAGCCAGGGTCTTCTATCATGCCTGGCAAGGTCAATCCTGTTATTGCAGAGGTTCTGAACCAGACCTGCTATCAGGTGGTAGGCAATGATCTGGCAGTGAGCCTGGCGGTGGAGAACGGGCAGTTTGAGCTGAACGTCATGGAGCCTGTGATGGCTTTCAATATGTTTAATTCCATGAAGTTCCTGACCAATGCGGTCAACGGCTTTGTGGACAAGCTGTTGAAGGGGCTTGAGCCGAACCGTCAGCAGTGCCGGTACTGGCTGGACAGGAGCGTGGGTGTCGTGACAGCCCTGCTGCCGCACATTGGCTATGAGCAGTCCGCCCAGCTGGCCAAGGAAGCCTACAATACCGGCAGGCCGATTCGGGAGATTATTCTGGAGCAGGGAATCATGACAAAGGAACGTCTGGATGAAGTCATGGCCCCTATGGCTATGACCAGTCCGGGCATCGTGGGTCAGTGATGTGATGTAATGTAATATAAACTGATGGCACTCCCCGTCCTTCGGGGAGTGCTTTTTTGAGTAAAAAAATATTGACTTTTGGGAACTTCTGGGATATCATTGTTATGTTATTTTGGAATTAGTTTAAGTGGGGAGCAGGTGACTCCCCTTTTGTTTGTGTTAATGGGAGGAATTTTGAACCAATGAGCAAAAATGAAAGTTTGAGAAATATTGCTATTATCGCCCACGTAGACCATGGCAAGACCACTCTTGTGGATGCCATGCTGCAGCAGAGCCATATTTTCCGTTCCAACGAGCAGGTTGCAGAGCGTGTAATGGACTCCGGTGATTTGGAGCGTGAGCGGGGTATTACGATTCTTTCCAAGAATACAGCTATTATGTATGACGGTATCAAGATTAATATCGTTGATACTCCGGGCCATGCTGATTTTGGCGGCGAGGTGGAGCGCGTCCTGAACATGGTGGACGGCGTTGTACTGCTGGTAGATGCCTTTGAGGGGCCTATGCCGCAGACGAAGTACGTGCTCAGAAAGGCTCTGGAGCAGGGCTTGAAGCCAATTGTTGTCATCAATAAGATTGACCGCCCTGACCAGCGCGTGGATGATGTCTATGACGAGGTTCTGGAGCTGTTCATGGAGCTGGATGCGGACGATGACCAGCTGGATTTCCCTTGCATCTACGCAACCGCCCGCGATGGTATTGCCAAGTACAGCATGGAGGATGATAATGCAGATTTGAAGCCTCTGATGGAGACTATTGTCAAGGAAATTCCTTGCCCGAAGGGTGATGCGGAGGGACCTCTGCAGATGATGGTTACTACCCTTGAGGCTGATGAGTATATCGGCAAGGTAGCTGTTGGCCGTATTATCCGCGGCAGGGTAAAGCCTAATCAGGCTGTTGTGCTGATGGATGGTGACAGCCAGACAAAGGCAAAGGTGGGCAAGGTGTACACCTATCAGGGCCTGAGCCGTGTAGAGGTGCCGGAGGCTTCCATGGGTGAGATTGTCTGCCTGACCGGTCTTGGCAATGTAAGCATCGGTTATACCGTAGCTGATGCAGAAAATCCGGAGGCTCTTCCTACTATTAATATTGATGAGCCAACCCTGTCCATGACCTTTGGCGTCAACACCAGCCCGTTTGCCGGCCGTGAGGGACAGTTCGTTACTTCCCGCCATCTCCGTGACCGTTTGTTCAAGGAGGTTGAGACCAATGTGGCACTGCGCGTTGAGGAAACTGAAAGCGCCGATGTATTCAAGGTTTCCGGCCGTGGTGAGCTGCATCTGTCCATCCTGATTGAAACCATGCGCCGTGAAGGCTATGAGCTGCAGGTTGGCAAGCCGGAGGTAGTATACAAGACCATCAACGGGCAGAAGTGTGAGCCTATGGAGAACCTGACCATCGAGGTTCCACAGGAGTTTATGGGTACGGTTATGGAGTCCCTCGGTACCCGCAAGGCCGAGCTTTCCAACATGACCGAGGTAGCAGGCTACATGCGCATGGAGTTTTTGATTCCTGCCCGCGGCCTGATTGGCTTCCGTTCCGAGCTTTTGACCAATACCAAGGGCAACGGTATCATGAACCATGTATTTGCGGGCTATGTTCCGTACAAGGGCGACATTCCTGGCCGTGTACGCGGTTCACTGGTAGCCTTTGAGCAGGGCGAGACTACAGGCTATGGTATTTTCTCCTTGCAGGACCGTGGTACTATGTTTATTTCTCCGGGCCAGTCTGTTTACGAGGGCATGATTGTGGGTGAAAACTCCCGCGAGATGGATATAGATATCAATCCGTGCAAGGCCAAGCACGTTTCCAACATGCGTACATCTGCCTCTGACGAGGCAATACGCCTTGTGCCGCCGCGTATTTTAAGCCTTGAGCAGGCCATCGAGTACATCAATCAGGATGAGCTGGTAGAGGTTACACCTGAAAGCATCCGCCTTCGCAAGTCTATCCTGGACAAGACTGTACGCGGCCGCGCCAGCAAAAATGCCAGAAAGTAAAGCAAGAGGAAATTAGGTCTAAAGTATCCATTGATATTTATTAAACAATAGTGTATAATAAGCGCATAGTTGCAGGATTTTTAAGGTAATGTTTAGCACTTGATGGATAGGAACAGTATGTGTTATTTTTCTGTAGGTGCAGGAATACGATAGTGGGATTTATCGGATTTATTGTTGGAGGCGGAGATTGTGGAAATTATCAATAAGCTGAGCAGGTTTTTTGCACCTGTAGAAGAGGAAATCATTCTGGATGACGGTTTCGTGGAGGAGCCTGTGGCTGTACCGGCTGCTGACAGTGTTGAGAGCAGGAAGGTTGCCGGCGGCGAGTCTGTGAGCCAGATTGCACCGCAGCCTGAGTTCAGTGCTGCTGCCCGTCGTCAGGGCATGAAGCTGGTATCCAGCAACAAGTCTATGGACATGAAGATTCAGATTTATGTTCCGCAGAATTTTGACAGTGTTTCTGAGATTGCGGATGCCTTGAAGTCAAAGCGTTCCGCCATTGTCAACTATGAGCGTGTTGAGCTGGCAGAGCAGCGCCGTATCTGCGATTTCCTGAATGGCGTATGTTATGTTCAGGATGGCGAGGTGCGCCGCATCACTGCAACTATGGTACTGTATGTGCCTGACGGAGTGGAGATTAATGAGGTAAAGAGCATAGCTCCAGCTCCTGCACAGCTTTAATTTATTGTTTTATGATAGGCAGGGAGCCAGTTTGTCCGCGGGGCGCTGGCTCCTTTTTATATATCCTGCATACGGATTGACATTGTTATGAAATTTAAATATAATATTACAGTGTGACTAAAAACAGGCACAGGCGCGTTTTATGCTGTCAGGCGGCATCCTGCCGGGAGGCCGTCCTGTGTGGAGCGATCGTCTGGTAATATATGGCAAAGGAGTTTTATAAATGGCAGACAAAAGTGTAATGCTGACCGCGGATGGTCTGAAAAAACTGCAGGAAAAGCTGGATTATTTAAAGGGTGAGAGAAGAAAAGAGGTAGCAGAGCGCCTGAAGGCTGCTATTGCTCTGGGCGACCTGTCCGAGAACTCCGAGTACGATGATGCAAAAAATGAGCAGGCCTTCCTGGAGGGGGAGATTCTGGAGCTGGAAGAAAGCATCAGAAATGCCCGCATCATTGAAGCCAGCGCGGATAGCAATACCGTATCGCTGGGCTGTCAGGTAGTGCTGAAGGATATTGAGTTTGATGAAACTGATACATACATGATTGTCGGCTCTACGGAGGCGGATCCGGATAACGGCAAGATTTCCAACGAGTCACCTGTTGGCCTGGCTATTATGGGACAGGCTGTCGGTTCCGTGGTTGACGTTGTCGTTGGTGAGAATATCATCCAGTATCAGATTATGGAAATTAAGCAGTAAGGCGCTCAGAAGTGTCTTTACAGCTGTAGTATGTGCAACAGGAGATAGATTTAAGTGTCAGAGAATAAGGAAAACAAGCCTGCTGTTGAGCAGGATATGAATGAGCTTTTGAAGGTTCGCCGGGACAAGCTGGCTGCTTTCGAGGCAAAGGGAGTGGCTCCTTTTGGCCATCGTTTTGAGGTATCACACCATGCTAGTGATATCCTTGAGCAGTTTGGCTATCTGGAGGGAGAGGCTGAAAGCGAGGAAGAGGTTACGATTGCAGGCCGTCTGATGGCTATTCGCGGCCATGGCAAGGCCAGCTTTTCTGTGCTTATGGATCGCAGTGGCCGCATTCAGATTTATTTCAAGCTGGATGTGCTGGGGGAGGAAAAGTATTCCCAGTTCAAGCTTTTGGATATCGGTGATATTATCGGCGTAAAGGGCAAGGTATTCCGTACCCGCCGCGGTGAGATTACCGTCCGGGTGGATGATTTTGATTTGCTGTCCAAGTCCCTCCGGCCGTTGCCTGAGAAGTTCCACGGCTTGACCGATACGGAAATCCGCTACCGTCAGCGTTATGTGGATTTGATTATGAATCCGGAGGTTATGGATACCTTTGTGGCTCGTACCAATATTATGAAGTCTATTCGCGATTATTTGGATGAGCGTGACTTTTTGGAGGTTGAGACGCCGGTTTTGGGAACGATTGCCGGTGGCGCTGCAGCGCGTCCGTTTATCACCCATCACAATACATTGGATATTGATATGTATCTGCGTATTGCTACCGAGCTGAATCTGAAGCGCCTGATCGTAGGCGGCATGGAGCGTGTCTATGAGATGGGACGCGTATTCCGCAACGAGGGCATGGACGTGCGCCATAACCCGGAGTTTACTTCTATTGAGATTTATCAGGCTTATGCGGACTATCGTGATTTAATGGATATTACCGAGGGCATTGTGCTGAATGCGGCTCAGAAGGTGCTGGGTACCACGGTTATCAATTATCAGGGCACAGAGATTGATTTGGCAAAGGTTAAGCGCATCAGCATGAATGATGCAGTCAAGGAAGCTACAGGCAAGGATTTCCTGAGCTGTCAGACCGTGGAGGAAGCACGCGCTATGGCCAAGGAGATTGGCGTTCCTTATGAGGAGCGTTTTGGCATTGGCGGCATTTTGAATGCGGCCTTCGAGGAAAAGGTGGAGGAATCCTTGATTCAGCCTACCTTTATTACCGGCCATCCGACGGAGATTTCTCCTCTTGCCAAGAGAAACCCGGAAAATCCGATGATTACGGACAGGTTTGAGTTCTTTATCTATGGCCGTGAGCTGGCCAATGGCTTTACGGAGCTGAACGACCCGATTGACCAGGAGGGGCGTTTCCTTGACCAGATGAAACAGCGTGAGGCTGGTGATGATGAAGCTCATGAGATGGACAGGGACTTCATCACTGCCCTTGAGTACGGCCTGCCGCCAACGGGCGGCCTGGGCATCGGTGTTGACCGTCTGGTAATGTTCCTGACGGACAGTGCGTCTATCCG
>NZ_JBJDWZ010000049.1:0-3495 GCF_051866355.1 Anaerovibrio sp.
TAGCCGATGGCAAGAGCGGTGTTGAAATCATCATCCATTGCCTCATAGAAGTCGGCCAGCGCCTTATCGGCAGTTTCTGCCAGCTGTGCATCAGCCCCGGCGGTGCCCTCCTTTTCCAATAACGCCCTGCCGTTATCGTAGGCAGTGCGCAGGCGCACCAGTCCCGCCTGTGCCTCCTTGATGCGTTCCTCGCTGAAATCCAGCGGGCTTCTGTAATGGGTGCGCAGGATGAAGAAGCGCACCACCTCGCCCGGATACAGCTTGAGGATATCCGGCACGGTGATAAAGTTGTTCAGGGACTTGCTCATCTTCTCATTGTCAATGGTAATGAAGCCATTGTGGAGCCAGTACCGGGCAAAGCTGTGATAGTCGCCGCAGCAGCACTGGGACTGGGCAATCTCATTTTCGTGGTGCGGGAAAATCAGGTCACTGCCGCCGCCGTGGAAATCAAAGGTTTCACCCAGATATTTCAGGGACATGGTGGAGCACTCGATATGCCAGCCCGGACGCCCCTGCCCCCACGGGCTTTCCCAGAACGGCTCTCCCGGCTTGGCGGACTTCCACAGGGCAAAATCCATCGGATTGTGCTTTCTGGTGTCCACCTCAACCCTGGCGCCTGCCTGCATGTCCTCCAGCCTGCGGCCGCTGAGCTTGCCGTACTCCGGGAATTTCTCCACGCTGAAGTACACGTCCCCTTCCAGCTCATAGGCATAGCCCCGGTCAATCAGCTTCTGCACCATATCAATAATGTCCTGCATGTGCTCAGTAACCTTTGGATAGAGGTCGGCACGCTGTACATTCAGCTTGTCCATGGCCTCAAAATACCCCTTGATGTAACGGTCGGTAATCACCTGCCAGCTGACGCCCTCCGTATTGGCCGCCCTGATAATCTTGTCATCCATGTCGGTAAAGTTCTGGATGTGCTTCACCTCAAAGCCCCGCTTCCGGAAATACCGCTTGATGACATCCCAGGTCACAAAGGGACGGGCGTTGCCGATATGGGGATGATTGTAAGGGGTGACACCGCAGACATACATGCCCACCTTGCCCGGCTCCTGCGGCACAAACTCCTCTTTTTTCCTCGTCATAGTATTGTAAACTTTAAGCATTTTTTTCTTCCAGCTCCTTTTCAAGTTCCTTGATACGGCCTTCCATCTTCTCAAGACGCTGGGACATTTCCAGCATCAGGTCACGAACAGGGTCCGGCAGCTCATCATGATTGAGGTCTACATCCTGCTCCTCTACCATTTCATCAGAATCCACATCGTTGTCCAGCAGCTTCATCATTTCGTCGGTATAGACCGGCTCGCCCACTCTTTTGCCGTGCATGACCACCACGCGGCCGGGGATGCCCACAACTGTGGCATAAGCCGGTACGGCCTTCAGCACCACGGAGCCCGCACCTATCTTGGCATGGTCGCCTACCGTAAAGGAGCCCAGCACCTTGGCTCCCGAAGCCACGACCACGTTGTTGCCGATAGTAGGGTGGCGTTTCCCCTTTTCCTTGCCGGTACCGCCCAGGGTAACCCCCTGATACAATGTGACGTTCCTGCCCAGCTCCGCCGTTTCACCGATGACTATACCGGTGCCGTGGTCAATAAACAGGCCTTCGCCAATGGTGGCACCGGGATGGATTTCAATGCCGGTCAGAAACCTGCCCAGATTGGAAATCATGCGGGGTATCAGCACCCAGCCCTTCAAATACAGCCCGTGGGAAATACGGTGCAGCCAGATGGCATGCAGTCCCGAATAGCAGCATACCACCTCGATAACGCTGCGGGCGGCCGGGTCACGCTCAAAAATAACCCGGATATCCTTCTTGATACGGGACCTAAGTCTTTTAAAAAACATTGCTAACACAACTCCTAAAAAACAAAAGCCGCCTCTGTAAAAGAGACGGCTAAAATGACGTGGTTCCACTCTAATTCGAGCAGCCGGACTATACTGCGGCCCGGAAGAAACTCTCGCATCCCTCTCCCGGTGGCGCGGCGCAAACTGCTCCTCTGCGGCTTTTAACGCACTCCCTGCGGCAGAACCTACAACATCACGTATTCAGCCCTGCAGCTCCCAGGCGCACTTTCCATCAGCGCAGCTCAAATTCCTCACAGCCCCGCGGCATAATGCCAAAAATCAGCTCAAATGCCGATTTTCAAAAGCCTGCCCCATCGGGAATTCTCTCTGACAGCCCGTTTTGATGTACTCTGCCTGTTCACAGCCATTAAAATATGTTACGTCATATTTTAGCAAAAAACACATGCAAATGCAAGAAATGTTTGCCGCCTTATAGCCACCTGTATCAACTGACACCAAACCTTTGTCAAGCGAAATCCGCCTGTCGGCAGGCATCAGACTGTAGCGGCCTACATCCACGAAGCCTTGCTGTCAGTCAGGCAGCCATCGGTCATGGTGTACTGCTTCAAGCTGTCCTTTGCCGCCTGAATGCAGATGTAGATCATGCCATCAGCACCGGCCGCAATAGCCCGCTCCGCCTCCGGCTCCACCCTGATGAGGGAGCCCTCCTGCACAGCGAACTCTTCCCCATCAGCGTAGAACAGGCCGTCACCCTTGATAACGATATACAGCTCCTCGTTCTGCTTGTGGGTATGCACGAAGGGATTGCCCTGATTGGCCGCCAGATTGTTGATGGAAATTTCCATGCCTGTCAGGCCCAGCCTTTCCTTTTCAAACAGCTTGTCATTTACCTCGCTCAGCCTGCCGATATTTTCTAACACTACGTTTTTCATTTTATTTTCCTCCAATTTTCCTTTTCCCAGCTCTTAGTTATCAGCCTTTAAGCTAACAGCTTGATAAGTGTATGTACACCTTTTTCCTGAAAATTTTACTGATGCCGTGAGCGGGCAAAATCACTCATGGCACCAGTGCTTCCAGCTTGGAAAGCGTACTTTTTAATTGTTTCAGCTCGTCAGCACCCAGATAATCTTCCAGTGCCTTCTGTGCAGCATCCCATAGCTCCTTGCCGCGCAAAAGGGCAGTGCGGCCGCTCTCCGTCAGGACAATCTCCCTGCGCCGGGCATCACTTCCCTGCCTCTGGCAGATAAGCCCCTTTTCCAGCAACGGCTTCAGATTTCTGTTCATGGTGGTGCGGTCAACGCGAAACTCCCCCGCCAGCTCACTGATGCCGGGAGCCTGCATGCCGTCTATGACGTTCAGCATGCCGAACTGATTGAGGGTAATACCCCCCGGCTCCAGCATGGAGTCATAAAACTGCGACACAGCCCTTGACGCCCTGCGGATATTCATGCAGTTGCAGGGACTGGACGGCTTTGGGTACAAGCCTGTCTTTTCATTTTTGCTCATAATCGGATATCCTCTTATATTACGTGTATATACACTATTATTATATGCAACACCCATCACTCTGTCAAGCATTTAGTAAAATTTCAGTTTATCGTAGTGCTTGTATGATACTTTGGTGACATAAACGAATAGTTTTTTAGTTCGTGCACTCTGTTCAGATTAAAAATGGGATGAGCA
>NZ_JBJDWZ010000050.1:0-9255 GCF_051866355.1 Anaerovibrio sp.
TCGGGGCGTAGCTCAGTTTGGTAGAGCACCTGGCTTGGGACCAGGGGGTCGTAGGTTCGAATCCTGTCGCTCCGACCATTTGCAATTATGACCTCTCAGCAATGAGAGGTCTTTTTTGTGCTCATTTTTAGAAATATCGCGGCGGCAATATGCTGTAATTTATTTTCCGGTATAGTTATATTGTAGGAATTTTTGCACGATTTGTAAAAATTACATTGACATTATTTGGGACTTTTATCATAATATAGTTTATAAGGTAATGTATTAAACAGTTTAGGGGACTGTTGCATATGGCGGGGGTGAAGATATGGGTTACCGTTATGATGGTATTTTCGGGCCTATCGGGGAGTGGCTGGGGATAGTTCAGTCACTGGGCAGGATATATACGACCGTTTATTATATTGATTTGAAGGAAAATACGTTCATAGACTTGACCTATCGGATTCAGGCCGGCAAGTTTGTGGCTGTCAGGGGAGCGGCCCAGGAACGGCTGGATTTTTTGTGCAGAGCCATGGTGGTGCCGGAGCATAAGGAGGAAATGCTGGATTTTGCCTCGCTGGCAACCCTGCCGCGGCGCATGGAGCATGAGCGGATTATTTCCAAGCAGTATCAGATTTTTGCTGAAGGTGAGGATGTGCCGGCGGGAAGCGTTGAATGGCGGCAGTGTTCCTTCATTGAATGCTCCCGCAGTACGGAGGGCGGGCTGCAGAGCGCTATCTTTGCCATTCAGTCCATACAGGCGGAAAAGCTGCGTGAGCTGGAAATCATGCAGAAGCAGAAGGAGCTTATTGATGCCATGCGGCTGGCCTATGATGCGGCGGAAGCTGCCAACAAGGCCAAGACGAATTTTTTGTCCAACATGTCCCACGACATACGCACGCCGATGAACGGCATTATCGGCATGACTGCCATTGCGGCCAATAACATTGACGACAGGGACAAGGTGCGGGAGTGCCTGAACAAAATCAGCAGCTCCAGCAAGCACCTTTTGAGCCTCATCAACGAGGTGCTGGACATGAGCAAGATTGAGTCAGGCACCGTGGAGCTGACGGAGGAGGAATTCAATCTGTCAGACCTGATTTCCAACCTGCTGGCCATGATGAGCCCCCAGATTGAGGAGCATAAGCATGAGCTGTACGTGCATATCGGCGAACTGACCCATGACGATGTCATAGGCGACAGGCTGCATGTGCAGAAGGTGTTTATCAATATTCTCAGCAACGCTATCAAATACACGCTGGATGGAGGCGTCCTGCGCCTCTGCATCTCCGAGAGGCCGTCCCATCAGGAAAAGGTGGGCTGCTATGAGTTCGTCTTTGAGGACAACGGCATCGGCATGAGCCAGGATTTTGTCGAGAGGATATTTGAGCCCTTTGCCAGAGCCTCGGATGAGCGGCTGCAGAATATTCAGGGAACGGGGCTGGGCATGCCCATCACCAGAAACATTGTCCGCATGATGGGCGGTGACATCAAGGTGGAGAGCAGGCTGGGCAAGGGCTCTCGGTTTACGGTTTCCATCTATCTGAAGCTGCAGGAGCAGGCCGGTGCGCGGCATGAGGTCTTTGAAAATCTGAACGTGCCCATGTCTGACTTTAACTGCCTTGTCAGCGAGCGGCGCGAGCTGCAGCAGGACAACCCTCTGGAGGCATTGAAACAGCTTGACTTCACCGGGCGCAAGGCGCTTCTGGTGGAGGATAACGAGCTGAATGCGGAGATTGCCAGGGAAATACTGGGAGTGACGGGACTGCTGGTGGAACGGGCGGTTGACGGTCAGGAAGCTGTCAGCATGATGGAAAAGTGCATGGACGGATACTACAGCATTGTGTTCATGGACATTCAGATGCCGAACATGAACGGCTACGATGCCGCCAGGTGCATCCGCGCCATGGACCGCAGCTACTGCAGGCAGGTACCTATCGTGGCCATGACGGCCAACGCCTTTGCGGAGGATGTGCAGACCGCCAGGTCCGTGGGCATGAATGAGCATATTGCCAAGCCGCTGGACCTGAAAATCCTGACGCGGGTGATGAGCCAGTGGATTGAATGACAGTGGATTGAACGACAGGAAAGCTCCGGGTGTTCTGCCCGGAGCTTTTTGGATGCTGTTTTCCGGTGGGAAAGGATTTGTTGTACATTTTTCCGACGGATTCTGAAATAAGTTGTGGTAAAAGTAAGAAAATTTCGTGAAGCGGTCCTGTGCGTGCAAATGATTTCCGACAGGGGCAGGGAAAAGTAATTACTTTTAGTTATTAAAAAATGTTGGACAAATAAATTTTTTATATCAAACCCTAAAATGTATTTATGGAAGGTATTTTGTTCCAGCGGTAAAAAACAGTTTAAGTTATTTCTAAAAACGATAAAACAAGATGAAAACCTTTACTTGACTGAATTTATTTATAGTGGTATCCTTTTAATGAGGTTAAATATGTACTATGAATTTTGCAATAACTTTTTTATAAAAGAACAATAACTGTGAGTTATGAGCTGAGCTGACTACCTGTTTATTGGTGTAAAATTCATAGAAATTTTAGGTAACATATACAGGGGAGGATTTTTTGATGATTGATATTCTCAATCGAGTACGCAACAAGGAATTACAGGCGAAGATTGTTACTGCAGAAGAGGCAGCAGCTTTCATCAAGCCGGGCATGAATGTTGGTACCAGCGGCTTTACGCCTTCCGGTTATCCAAAGGCTGTTCCTATGGCTCTGGCAGCCCGCATGGAAAAGGAACATTTCCAGATTAACCTTTGGACCGGCGCTTCCACTGGTGACGAGGAGGACGGTGCACTGGCAAGGGCAGATGGCATCAAGTTCCGCATGCCGTACCAGACCAACAAGGATATGAGAAATGCAATCAACAGCGGCAAGATTGACTACTGCGATTTGCATCTGTCCGAGTCTGCTCAGCTGGCCCGCTACGGATACATGGGCGGCAAGATTGATGTGGCTATCGTTGAGGCCTGCGCTATCACCGAGGAGGGCAATATTATCCCTACCACTTCCATGGGCAATACTGCATCTTTTGTACAGACTGCTGACGTGGTTATCGTTGAGGTAAACACCAGCCAGCCTCTGGAGCTGGAGGGCATGCACGACGTATATGTTCCTCTGGATCCGCCAAACCGCCTGCCGATTCCTGTTGTAAAGCC
This sequence comes from Anaerovibrio sp., assembly GCF_051866355.1. GTDB lineage: Bacteria > Bacillota > Negativicutes > Selenomonadales > Selenomonadaceae > Anaerovibrio. Next base: position 3,152 of record NZ_JBJDWZ010000050.1, read on the forward strand.
AAATGACAGGATTGGTACTCCTTATATCCCTTGCACCCCGGACAAGATTAAGTTTATCGTGCCTTGCGATATTCCTGACCGTGTTCGTCCGCTGGGCGAGATTGACGAAAATTCCAGGAAGATGTCCCAGAATTTCATCAACCTGCTCCATGAGGAGGTTAAGGCCGGCCGTATGCCGAAGAACCTGCTGCCTCTCCAGTCCGGCGTAGGTGCTGTAGCAAACGCTGTTATCAGCGGCTTCGTTGAGTCTGACTTGAAGGATTTGTCCGTGTATACCGAGGTTATTCAGGACGGTATGTTTGACCTGATTGATGCAGGCAAGCTGAACTTTGCCTCCGGTACTTCCCTCAGCCCGTCTCCGGAAGGCCTGAAGCGTTTCTACGACAATATCAAGGAGTACAGGAAGCACATCGTGCTCCGCCCTCAGGAGGTTGCCAACAGCCCTGAGGTTGCACGCCGCATCGGCGTTATTGCCATGAATACCGCTATCGAGTGCGATATCTACGGCAATGTAAACTCCACCCATATCATGGGTACCAAGATGATGAATGGTATCGGCGGTTCCGGCGACTTCGCCCGCAACGCGTACCTGACCGTATTCTTTACAGTTTCGACTGCAAAGGGTGGCGCAATTTCCTCCATCGTGCCTATGTGCTCCCATATCGACCACACCGAGCATGATGTAGATATCATTGTTACCGAGCAGGGTCTGGCAGACCTCCGCGGCCTGTCCCCTCGCCAGAGAGCCAAGGTTATCATCGAGAACTGCGCACATCCTGATTATAAGCCTATGCTGATGGATTATTATGAGAGGGCACTGGCAGCAACCAAGAGCGCTCACACTCCTCACATCCTTGAGGAGGCACTCTCCTGGCATGAGAGATTCCAGGCAACCGGCACCATGAAAAAGTAAATAGGGGGTTTTTAGAATTATGAGCAATGAAAAGATTCAGGCTGGCTTAGATAAATACAATGCCAGCGTAGACAAGGCAATTTCCCGCTTCCCGGAGCGTCCAAACCTGCCGGAGCAGCGTCTGTACACTCCATTGGACATCAAGGATACCGACTATGCTGATGAAATCGGTTATCCTGGCATGTATCCTTACACCCGCGGCGTACAGCCTACCATGTACCGCGGCCGTTTCTGGACCATGCGCATGTATGCAGGCTTCTCTACTGCTGCAGAGTCCAACAAGCGTTATCGTTACCTGATTGAGTCCGGTGCTACCGGCCTCTCCTGTGCGTTTGACCTTCCTACCCAGATTGGTTATGACTCCGATGATCCTATCTCCGAGGGCGAGGTTGGCAAGGTAGGCGTTGCCATCGATTCCCTGGCTGATATGGAGATTCTCTTTGACCAGATTGACCTGGGCAAGGTTTCCACCTCCATGACTATCAATGCTCCGGCTTCCGTACTGCTGGCTATGTACATCGCAGTAGCAGAGAAGCAGGGCGTTCCGGCAGACCAGCTGAAGGGTACTATCCAGAACGATATTTTGAAGGAGTATGCTGCACGCGGTACCTATATCTTCCCGCCGCGTCCTTCCATGCGCCTGATTACCAACATCTTTGAGTATTGCTCCAAGAATGTACCAAAGTGGAATACCATTTCCATTTCCGGCTATCATATCCGTGAGGCCGGTTCTACCGCTTCCCAGGAGATTGCATTCACCATCGCCGATGGTATTGCATACTGCGAGGCTGCTATCAAGGCAGGCCTGCACATCGATGATTTTGCCGGCCGTCTGTCCTTCTTCTGGAACGCTCACAACAACGTTCTTGAGGAGGTTGCCAAGTTCCGTGCTTCCCGCCGCGTATGGGCAAAGGTTATGAAGGAGCGTTTCCACGCTGAGAAGCCAAAGTCCATGATGCTGCGCGTGCACACCCAGACTGCTGGCTCCATGCTGACTGCCCAGCAGCCTAACAACAACATTATCCGTGTTGCTCTCCAGACTGCTGCTGCCGTTATGGGCGGTACCCAGTCCCTCCATACCAACTCCCGTGACGAGGCTCTGGCCCTGCCAACTGAGGAGTCCGTAATGATCGCTCTGCGCACTCAGCAGATTGTGGCTTACGAGTCCGGTCTGGCTGACGTTATCGACCCTCTGGCCGGCTCCTACTATGTAGAGGCCCTCACCAACAAGATTGAGAAAGAGGCCTGGGAGTACATCAACAAGATTGATGAAATCGGCGGTGCTGTTGCTGCTATCGAGAAGGGCTACATCCAGAAGGAAATTCAGGATTCTGCTTACAAGTGGCAGATGGATGTTGAGTCCGGTGCAAAGACCATCGTCGGTGTTAATAAGTTCCAGATTGAGGAAGAGCCACCTAAGGGCCTCCTGAAGGTTGATGCTTCCGTTGGCGTTGCTCAGTGCGAGCGCCTGGCTGCCATGAAGGCTAAGCGTGACAATGATGCTGTAAAGGCTGCATTGGCTGACCTGAAGGCTGCCTGCCAGGATGAGAATGAGAACCTCATGCCGCACATTCTGAATGCTGTACGCACCTATGCTACCCTCGGTGAGATCTGCGGCGTAATGCGTGAAGTATTCGGCGAGTATGAAGCTCATGTAAATCTGTAATAATGTGGAGGTAAAGTAGAATGGAAAAGCGCGTTAGAGTATTAGTAGCAAAGCCGGGCCTTGATGGCCATGACCGCGGCGCAAAGGTTGTTGCCCGCGCACTGCGTGATGCAGGCTTTGAGGTTATTTATACCGGTCTCCGCCAGACTCCTGAGCAGATTGCTGAGGCAGCCCTGCAGGAGGACGTAAATGTTATTGCAATGTCTATCCTCTCCGGTGCTCATCCGCACCTGTTCCCAAAGGTTGTAAATCTCGTTCGCGAGAAGGGCATGGATGATGTGCTGATTATCGGCGGCGGCGTTATTCCTGAGACTGATATTCCGGCTCTGAAGGAAGCAGGCGTTGCAGAGGTATTCACTCCTGGTACCCCGACCAGTGCTATTGTAGATTTCATCAAGGCTAACGTAAAGTAAGTCCTGAGAATGTCGGATAGATAATGTGGCGTTTGCGGCTGCAGCTCCTGCTTTTGCCGGGGCTGCGGCCGGGGATGCCGTTGTACAGGTTTATTGGTGGTGCAAAATGGACATTGTAGAAGAACTGTTAAAAGGCAACCGGCTAGCTTTATCCCGTGCTATCACTGCCATCGAAAACGAGTATGATGAGGCTGTGGATATTATGAAGCGGCTGTATCCTCATACAGGCCATGCCTTTGTTCTGGGTATTACCGGGCCTCCGGGCGCCGGCAAGAGTACCCTGACTGACAAACTGGCAAAGGCTTATCGTGCCCAGGGAAAGACTGTTGGTATTATTGCTATTGATCCTACGAGCCCATTTACCGGTGGTGCTATCTTAGGTGATCGTATTCGCATGAACGGCTTGACCATGGACGAGGGTGTTTTCATTCGCAGTATGGGAACCCGTGGCAGCCTGGGTGGCTTGTCTCATAAGACTGCTGATGCTATCAAGGCGATGGACGCCTTCGGCAAGGATGTTATCTTTGTAGAAACCGTAGGCGTGGGGCAGTCCGAAGTGGACATAGTAAAGGCTGCAGATACAACAATGGTCGTATTGATTCCGGGCATGGGCGACGACATTCAGGCCATCAAGGCAGGTATCCTTGAGATTGGTGACGTGTTCACCATCAACAAGGCTGACCATGATGGTGCTGATAAGCTGGTCCGTGAGCTGAATATGATGCTTGACCTGGATGCCCACGGCATGCAGACGGAGCAGACCTCCACAGAGAAAGCTCTGGCAGATCAGTTCCATCATCTGAACGTGGCGAAGCATGCAGAAGGTATGGCATGGCGTCCTCCTATCCAGAAGGTTATCGCCAGCCAGAATGAAGGCATCACTGAAACCATTGAGAATATCGAAAAGCATTTCAAGTACATCAGTGAGACGGGCATTTTGCAGCAGCGTCGCACCCAGCGTACCAAGAATGAGATGCTGGATGTTCTTCATAGCAATATTGGCAAGTATATCACCGGCAAGCTGAATACAACCGGCAGGCTGGATGAGTACGTGGAGCAGATTAAGGCCAGGGAGACCGACCCTTATACTGTGGTAGCCAATATTATGCAGGATATGTTAAAAGAGTAAATTTTATTTAGGGGGTATGCTAAATGGCATTCAAGATTTTAGGTGTGGATCATATTGGTGTAGCTGTAAACGATTTAGAGGAAACTCAGAACTTCTGGACTGCTATCGGCCTTCCTTGCACCGGCCAGGAGACAGTTGAGGAGCAGAAGGTTACTACCACTTTTAATCCAACTCCGAATGGCTCCGAGATTGAGCTGCTGGCTGCTACCGAGCCTGACAGCCCGATTGCAAAGTTCATTGAGAAGAACGGCGGCCGCGGCGGTATTCAGCACATTGCTCTCCGTGTTGACGATCTGCCTGCAGCAATCGCTGAGCTGCAGGAAAAGGGCATTAAGATGATTGACACCAAGCCTCGCAAGGGCGCAGGTGGTGCTGATATTGCCTTTGTTCATCCAAAATCTACCTATGGCGTGCTCTTAGAGCTCTGCCAGCATGAGGACAGATAATAGAAATTCAGCCAGGATTTATAGGGCTGTTTAGGAGGTAAAAAATGGCTACAGTTCAGGAAAAAATTGAACTTATGAAGGAAAAGAAGGCTCACATTGAGCTGGGTGGCGGTGAGAAGCGCATCGCAAAGCAGCATGAAAAGGGTAAGATGACTGCACGCGAGCGTATCGCCAAGCTGTTTGATGAAGGGTCCTTTGTTGAGTTGGATGCTTTCGTAAAGCATCGTTGCACCAATTTTGGTCAGGAGAAGAAGGATTTGCCGGCTGAGGGCGTTGTTACCGGCTACGGTACTGTAGACGGCCGCCTGGTGTATGCCTTTGCACAGGATTTCACCGTAGAGGGTGGTTCCCTGGGCGAGATGCACGCCAAGAAAATCTGGAAGGTTCAGGATCTGGCTATGAAGATGGGCGCTCCTATCGTGGGCATCAATGACTCCGGCGGTGCCCGTATTCAGGAGGCCGTAGATGCACTTTCCGGCTACGCAGGCATCTTCTATCGCAATACCGCTGCTTCCGGCGTTATCCCGCAGATTTCCGTAATCATGGGTCCTTGCGCCGGCGGTGCCGTATATTCTCCTGCGATTACCGACTTTATCTACATGGTAGACAAGAGCTCCCAGATGTTCATTACCGGCCCTGCCGTTATCAAGTCCGTAACCTATGAGGAGGTTACTGCCGAGGCTCTGGGCGGCGCCATGACCCACAACACCAAGTCCGGTGTTGCTCATTTCGTGGCTGCCAACGAGGACGACTGCATCCAGCAGATTCGTTACCTCCTGAGCTTCCTGCCTAGCAACAACATGGAGGAAACTCCTATCGTTGCTACCAATGATGACCCTGACCGCATGGAAGAGGCTCTGAACACCATCATTCCTGACAATCCTAATGCTCCTTATGACATGAAGGAAATCATCAGGATGCTGGTTGATGATGGCCAGTTCTATGAGGTTCATCAGCATTTTGCTACCAACATCATCTGCTGCTTCGCTCGCTTCGACGGCCGCACTGTTGGTATTATCGCCAACCAGCCAAAGGTTATGGGCGGCTGCCTGGATATCGATGCATCTGACAAGTCTGCACGCTTTATCCGCTTCTGCGACGCCTACAACATTCCGCTGGTAAATCTGGTTGACGTTCCTGGCTTCCTGCCGGGCGTTGGTCAGGAGCATGGCGGTATCATCCGTCATGGCGCAAAGATGCTGTATGCTTACTCCGAGGCTACTGTGCCAAAGGTTACTGTTATCACCCGCAAGGCTTATGGCGGTTCCTACATCGCTATGTGCTGCCGCGAGCTGGGTGCTGATCAGGTTATGGCATGGCCTACTTCCGAGATTGCAGTTATGGGCCCTGCCGGTGCTGCCAACATCATCTTCAAGCGCGATGAGCCTGAGCAGAAGGCAAAGAATACCCAGGCCTATGTAGACGAGTTTGCAACTCCGTACAAGGCTGCTGAGCGCGGTTATGCCGACATGGTTATCGAGCCGGCTGAAACCCGTCCTCTGATTATTACCGCCCTGAATGCTTGTGCAAGCAAGCG